>NZ_JADCLB010000017.1:0-235548 GCF_014982245.1 Enterobacter cloacae complex sp. P6RS | reverse complement strand
GAGGGCGGAATACACCTTCACGGCAAACGGGGCCGGTACGGACATCTCCAGCTTCCAGTGGCAGTGGCAGGATGGTGCAGCATGGAAGAATGCCGCAGGCGGCACGGCAAGCACGTTTACGCTGCCGGACAGCTATGCGGGTTACAACGTGCGGGTAATGGTAACGCCGAAGGGCAGCAGCCAGCCGTCGCTGACCGGTGCGGTAAAGAACAGCCCGGCGGTAGCGGTGTATGGTATGCCGTCTGTGACGGGGCTAAGGATCTCCGGCACGCCGGAGGTGGGGCAGACCCTGAGGGCGGAATATACCTTCACGGCAAACGGGGCCGGTACGGACGTCTCCAGCTTCCAGTGGCAGTGGAAGGATGGCCAGACGTGGAGGAATGTCGCAGGCGGAACGGCAAAAACGTTCACGCTGCCGGACAGCTATGCGGGCTATGACGTGCGGGTGGCCGTGACGCCTAAAGGTTCAGGGCAGCCGTTATCTGGCACTCAGGCCTTTAGTGGAGCTGTTACCATAAGATCTAAGCCTGCGCCTTTCGTTACAAACCTGGGTTACAGCGGCAGTACCGGAGCCTGTAACAGAATAACGGCAACCTACACCTACAACGCTAATGGCGGTGCATCTGAAGGCAACACGATATTTCAGTGGAAGTGGGGAAGCACCGTCGTTTCCAACATAAAAAGCGTTACTTTAGGCTATTGGGGGGAAGTCACGCTTTATGTGACGCCAGTTAATAAGGACGGTATCAGAGGAAAGACGGAATCAAAAACGTTTAAAAATACGGGCTTAAGTAGCTGTGATTGGTAAACACGTTAATTCATTCTGAGGTGTTTTTGTAAACAAGGGGGCATAAGCCCCCTGAACTCTACCTGTCGAATATTTTACAAAGTGCAGGGCTAAAATTCATGAATAATGTCTATCCTGAAAAGCAAGCATCAATACTCATTGGCGATGCCGCCACGCAATTATCCTTGCAGGGGATTAATATTGATCATGTTTCGCTTAGTTATTATCTGGGTAAAAAACTTGAGTATGCCCGGAGTATTAATGATTGCTTGTACGCTGAAGTCATATGTATTGCGCTATCAATGTTGAAGGAAAACACTAAGTCATCCGGGCAGTGCTGCTGTAAATATAAGGAATGGATTGAGGTATCACTTGATTAAGGGATGGGCTTATTACGTTTTCAGATCTGCCTTTTACTGTCTCGGGCGATTTTCACTTCTTCAGCAAAATCCAGTGCTTCTTTGTAATCAAAGCTACGCGTTTTGGCATTATGCCTGCCCGGTAACGGTGCCGGTATTTTCACCCCGAACAGCTCACCCGTCGTCATGAGCGCATACACTAATTCAGCCTCGGTGACATCGGCCATTTTCGCCAAAACATTCGTCCTGATACAAAAACTTAACTTCACGTCTAGTCCTCCGTTTGCAAAAGATTTTCAGTCATGTTGCCTTCTGTAAAAATCGATAACGCTGTCGAGATTGGGTCGCATAAAGTTCATGGCATCAATGGTTTCGCACCAGCCCGACAGGGATTCATTTGCTTTTACATACCATGCATGCTGCTCGCTTCGGGTGTGATGACCCGTGATCAAAACAAGCATGTCGGGTTTAATTCTTCTGATGAACTCCAGATACTTCACCAGATGCGTCTTCGTGCCAAACGTGTCAGCATCGATAATGCACAGTATTTTATCTCTGGCGATAAAATAAAATCGCGCTATTTCTTCAAGCCCTTTTTCGAATAAAAAAGAGTTTGTTCGCACGCAAACCCGAATTTTTTCATGAGTCTGTTTAATTGATGGTTCCATCTTATGTTTCGCTCATCAGGGTATAATATATGAGATGGCTATTAAGCCTACTATTTCAGCCTGAATAGTAGCAAGGCATTATATTCATTCCTCAGAATAAAATAAGACGGCGCTGGTCTTCTGATTAATAAGAATCTTCTCTGTATCTATGAGTTAAAAATAAATAAACGATGATTTTATCTGGTGATATGTTTTACGGCCTGACGCATTAAGATATGGTCACTGTTGCGTAAACTTGTTGTTTTTATTTTTCTCAAAGAGGACATTTTCATGACAAAGACCGTCGTAGCATTAGCCATGCTTAGCGCTTTTTCAACGGCATCAGTATTTGCCAGTGATTATGCGCGTATGATTAATATTGAAAACCCTGACCATCTGAAAATCAGGGTTCAGAATGCTATTTATGAAGAGGGTTACGATAGCGATTTTATTCCTCATGTCTGGTTTGGTAACGAAGATAACGGCGTGATGAATATCATTGTCGATAATGGTGCGGTGCTGAACGAATCTATTGAAAACGGCCTTAACTGCAACTATGCCATGATTGTCAGTAAAGACAACGGCGTCAACTTACAGGCAAACGGGAAAAACTGTCGTTATAAGAAAAAGAGTTACCGTTCCATTAACTCTCCGGTGATCACCATTATTAATGATTCATCTTTAACGCTTCGGCCCTATTTTTCCGTTAACGGGAATGACTTTTTTGCTGCCGCCAGCACGATCATCCCCAACGGGATCCGCATGTTCACCGGGGACAGTGGCGACTGGAAAAAACAGGGCGTTCGTCACGGGGATAACCTGAAAGTGAAGTTTAGCTACACGCAGGCAGAGTCGGGTTCGCAAAAAGAGGTCGTCTGCCCGTCTCTTGACACCTTAACGGAAAACCGACTTTATCGCCTTCAAGGCGGTGAGCAAAATGCGCTCTGCGTCCTTGAGAGTAATGAGATTCACATTAAAAACGATCGTATTGTTGCCGGATGGAACAAACCTCTGACTAAAGCAGAGCTGCTGCAACGAATCGAAGCCACCGCCGCAGACGATGACGTCATCATAGATATGCCAGATGACAAATACATGGCGCTCTTTACCCAGCCGGATGAATATAAAATCCCGCTGAAAGCAGGGGACGCAAAGGCGACCATTACCTTAGTGGTTAGCAAAGTGACTATTCCCGTCTATTAGCGAAGCGGGCAGGCAACATCTTACAGAGCCTGTTGCCTGCCCTATTCGTACCGTTACGCCGGGCAGACCAGACTGCGTGACAGGGACATCAGGTCTCGCCACATCATTGCATTAGCGACCACAAGCCGCAGGCAGCGGGGCCTGCGGATCGCTCTCTACCTGAAATTTCCAGTCGTAATACGTTTTCGCTTTGGCAAATTGTTTTGGATCGTGACGAAAGCCGACTTTTTTCCGTGGCGTACCTTTTCCGAGACTGCGCACGCCAATCCAGCGCCCCTGAGGATCGAGGATCATCCCCCAGTTTTTACTCCCGGTTAGCGGGTCGGCGTAATGCTGGCGCAGGTGATAAAGCGGTTTTCGCCCGCGTTTATCAATAAGCAGCTGTTCGAAACGCACGGGAAAACAGCCATCACCGTTGCCGCGGTAGGCCTGTATCGCCGTGCGGATTTGATCCCCGCGAAATAAAAGCTCAGCCTCCTGCTGCGCCTGATAACGCATCTGCACCTCATCGCGGCTTTTCAGCAGCGACAACGCCAGCGTGGAGAGCGCAATCAGCAGCAGCAGATAGGTAAAACCTCCCTGTCGTTTAATCGAACGCATCGCGATGATCCTGCCCGGGTTTGGGTGGCGTCTCGACGTCAATAATTTGCCCTTCGTCATCGGTCTTCGCCTCCCAGATATCGCGGCGGTTGGTGATGGGATCCAGCGGCATCTGGCGCAGATAACCGGCCTCGATCAGATCCTCCAGGCTGTATGGCCCCGCCAGGCGATCGCGGCGGTAGTGATCGATCGCGCTGCGCAGCGCATGCAGGTTATGCTCGCGCACCACCTCTTTGGCTCTGTCCGCGTGCTGGAAAAAACGTGGAGCGACCAGGGTCATCAATGTCGCGATGATCGCCATCACCACCAGCAGCTCGATGAGCGTAAAACCTTTTTCACCATTGCGCATAGGGCACTCCATTCAGACCGCTGGCCGTACTGGTACTACTGACATCAAACACGTCTTTCCCTCCGCCGCTGAAATCGCCGGGTGGCTGCGTGGATGCGCGTAACCGCCAGGTCTCTTCATCATTTTTTCCCTCGCAATCGCACATCGGATCGCGCGGTATATGGCGCAGGAAGTAGATCATCGCGCCAGTGGGCGATGTCTTATCCCGGACGCCTTCCACCAGGCTTTTTAGTGTCGGCGGATATCCCGATTCGCTGGTTTTTTTCTCAATGATGCCGTCCACGCTTGCCTGGTGATAACGGTCAATGGCATCGCGTAGCGTGCGCAGCGACTCACGTAGCTGCGTCTCCTGCTGCCGCTGATGGTAGTTACGCATCAGCGGCGCAGCGGCAGCGGCAAGCGTGGCGAGTAGTGCCAGCGTGACGATCATCTCAATCAAGGTAAAACCGCGCTGGCGCTGCATTACGATGCTCCGTTTTCCGTCTCTGACTCATCGAGGATCGGTGGCGGCAGCGTGGCCGCCCGGTCAGGGAAATGGGCCGGCGGCGCTAGCGCCGGTGCGGTAAACCCGCTCCCCGGCTCGTCGTGCTGCAGGTCGCGCAGTTGAATGCTGTCGCCCGTTAAATCGTCGCTGCCCATCTCAATGGTACTGACGTGGCTTCCCGGTAAATCGAGGTTGCGCTCAATGGTCGGCGTAATTAACAGCACCACCTCCGTGCGCTCTTTGTTGTCGGAATTGCTGCTAAACAGGCGGCCCAGCCCCGGGATGTCGCTTAATAACGGCGTTCCTTTTTGGGTCGTGGTTTCATCCTGCTTGATCAGCCCTGCCAGCATCTGGGTCTCGCCGTTCATACTGCTGAGCGTGGTATTGGCTTCGCGTTTCGTGGTGCGGTAATACTTTGCTCCGTTCTCACCGGGTTCTTCGGCGCCCAGGGCACTGAGCGTGAACTTCACCTCCATTGAGATATTGTCATCCATACTGACTTCCGGAGTGACTTCCAGCTTCAGGCCGACGTCCTGATAATCCACTTTCTGTTGCGAAATCCCGTCATTGACGGTTGTGGTCAGTACCGGGATCGTTTGACCAATATCAACCAGCGCTTTTTTATTGTTTTTCACCCGGATCCGCGGGTTGGCCAGCACTCTGGCGTTGCTCAACACCTTTTTCATGTCAATGGTCATATTGTCGATATCGACCATGATATTTTTGGCGCTCAGGTCGCCCAGCGGGATCCCGCTTCCCTTTAAATCACCTCCTTTACTTTTCGCAAAACCCGCACTGATGGTTTGCGGCAGCTTCACGCCAAGCGCTTCGAGATCGTTGGTATTTACTTCCAGCACCTCAACGGCCAGCGTGACCTCCGCTTCAGGCCGGTCGAGCGTCACTAACAGGCGCTCCGCTTTTTCCACGTTCTCTTTTGGCCCGCGCAGGGTGACGGAATTGGTTCGCTCATCAACGTGCACATCCTTCAGCTTGACCATATTGCGCAGGGCGACGTTGACCTCTTTTGCTTTCGCATAACCCAGGAAGATGGTTTTGACGACCACGTCGCGATAGATCTTCTCTTTTTGCGCGGTAGCGGGGTAGATCAGCAACGTATTGCTGTTCAGCACCTTCTTCCGCAGATTATTCGACAACAGCAGCACGTTGATAGCATCTTCCGCAGTGGTGCGTTTGGCTATCAGGCTGCCGGTAGTGCTGGAGGAAATATCTTTGTCAAAAATGATATTGACCCCGGTCATCTGGCTGATAGTGTTAAAGATGGCCATCAGGCTGTGCTCGCGAAAATTAAGCGCTATCGTTTTTTGCAGTTCCCGGTTCAGACGCTGCTCCGGCTGGTTGATCCGCGACACCTCACGCATCAGGTGATCGCGCAGCGCGCGCGCCTGGGGCCAGTTGGGATCTTCTTCCAGTACCTGCTGGATTTTGTGCAGCGCGCGTGCCGGGTCGCGGGTGCTGTTAGCCACCGCCTCCTTATACAATGCATCCAGCGCTCTACGGGCATCGAGTTTGCGTAAGCCCTGCAGGGCGCGCAGGTTGCCGGGCTCATAGGTAAGCGCATCGCGCCACATTTGCGTCGCCAGGGTGTAGTTGTTCTGACGCACCGCGAGATCGGCATTTTTCAGGTAATCATTGACCAGCTTTTTGCTGATGTCAGCCTGCTCGGCGCGAAGCGCAATATCCTGTGGGCTGGCGATGCGCTGTTGATCTATCTCCTTAAGCCGCTTAACCAGCACCTGCGGCGAGGCGGTCACTGATTCCCGGACCGGAGGCGCCGCACGTTGTGCACAGCCGCTCAGTAGCGCGCATGACAACAAAAAAGTGAGAGCAATAGTTTTTTTCATGATTAATGTGTCGGTTCCGATTGCAGCTCATCCAGTTCCAGCCGCTGCTGGCTATGGGTGGGCTGCCATTCAAACAGGAGGTGGTCGTTCGCCACCGCTTTTAAAATCCAGTTGTTGACCGGCGAACTGCCGATCCAGATCCTGCCGTCCGCCCTGCAGCGCTCGCAGACCGGCCAGGTCTCTTTGCCATCCGTCAGCACAACGATCCTCTGACGGTTTTCCCACCAGGCACCGAGGAGCTGAAGCGGTAGCGGCGGTGCGGTTGGTGTCGCCTCTTCAGGCCGATCGTTTTCCGGCGGCTTTTCTGCTGCGTCTTGCGCCCTGCTATGTGGCGTTGAAAAGAGATCGATGCGCGTTGCGTGAGCCGTCTCCGGCTTTGCTGGCGCGGGGCGCGGGCGTGAGACCGGCTGCGCCTCAAGCGGCGCTTGCGATATCTCGTCATCGGCAAACTGGCTCCAGAAAACAGCACCGGCGGTCAGCACCAGCGCCAGCTGTAAATAGCGCGGCAGTTTCATGGCGACTCCTTCAACAGGCGAAGCTGCACGGTGGCGCTGAGCTGGCTTTCCGATGGCCCGGCGCGCCGCAGGCTTAGCTGCTCAATGCGTAACGGCAAAGTGCGGCTTAGCGTTTCCAGGGCGTCCATCAGCGGCAGATATTCACCGCGCAGCGGAATATCCAGCCGTAGCGCGGTTTTGCCGTCGTCGTTTTCCAGCTGATAGCGGCTGGCGTCGACCTTCATCCCTCGGCTCCTGAACTGCTCAAAAATGAGCCTGACCTGCTGATATTCTCCGAGGCTGATGCGGCTTTGCAGTTCCGGCTGCTGTTTATCCAGCGGCAGCGCGGTTTGTAGCTGCGCCTGGATCCGGGCAAGGTTCTCCTGCAAATGGATGGTGTGCGGCCGCACGCCGCCAAGCCATAACAGCAGCAGTCCTGCGGGCAGCCCGGCGAGCACGAGCGGAACCGTTCCGATGCGCCCGGCAAATAACGCCGCCTGCCAGCGCAGCACGGCGGGTTTATTCTGAAGCCGCATGGTGCGCCTCCGTCGTCACCTTGACGTCGAGTACCGCGTTAATCGGCCAGGCAGGATCGCCCTGCGCCGACTGGCGATGGTTCTCAAGCACCACATGCGCCGGCAACTGCTGTAGCCGCTCGCTAAAGGCGAGCAGGGCGTCAAGATTGCCTGCATTCACCGTAAGCCGCGCATCGCCTTTACTGGCAATGACGTCAATGCTCAGGAGCGCAATATCAGGCGTCAGTACGCTGCCGATGTTGTCCAGCAGCTTGATGGCCGGCGGGACGGCCTGCAGTTGCTGAGCCTGGCGCAACCGGCGCTGCTCCGCTTCACGCAGCTGGCGCAGCACCTGCTGCCGTTGGGCGAGCTGCTGCTGTACCTGCGATGTCTCCAGCTCAAGGCGCTGGTGCTCAAACAGGCCATACATCACGGCACCGGTGAGCGGTAAACAGAGGAGTCCGGTTAACAGCAGGGTGCGTGCGGCCCACGGGGAACTACGCGTAAACAGCGGCGTCATGAGGACTCTCCTGTAGCGCGACTTCCTGGTGATGCTCACCGTCGGTATGAATGACGTAGCCAGGACAGTCCTGCATTCCGCTTAGCCGGGCGATAACCCGCAGCTGGGCATCTATCTCCTGCTGTGGCAGGGTGAGTGTCCAGACGTCGCGCCAGCTGTGGTGCTGACGGCTGGCAATCCGGCTATGGTGGGGGCTCATCGCCACAAACAGGCCGTTTTCCGGCAGTGCGGCGGCGAAGTGGCTAAACAGCTTTTGAAACGGCGTGACAACACCGCGAAAACGCAGCCGCTCCCGACGCGCCAGCGCGACAAGCAGGTGCCAGCAAGGTTGCTTCAGGCACGCGGCCAGCGCTGACTGCTGCCAGTTAAGGGTCTCGAAGCGCACCTGCCAGTCGACGGGCGGACTCGCGCGAAGAACCGCCTGCTGTCGGGCGAGCTGGAGCAGTTCCTGCGGTGTGGTCACGCCGTCATGCCAGGGCTGAATTAAAAACGTCAGATCGTCGGTATCGAGGTGAAACTCCACCGCGTCACGCCACGGTAAGACGGAAGGGCGCAGGCGCAGCAGCGTTTCGAGCGCGGCTTCAAGAGACTCATCTGGCCGGCGTTCATGGGTGGCGAGAACCACGTTGTTGCGGCGCAACCGCACGGCATGAGGCCAGATGTCGCACTGCCAGGTGTTAGTGAGTGATAACACGGTTTACCTCCTCCCAGGTGGTTTTGCCTTCGACAACGGCGCGCAGCGCGATGGTCGAGAGCGGAACAAAACCGTCATTCAGCGCCACTTCCTTTAGCTTGCGCCGGGGCGATCGCGCCAGCATTGCCTCTTTCATCGCATCGCTGAAATGCAGCACTTCCGCCAGCGCCAGCCTGCCGCGAAAACCGCTGTCGCGGCAGGTATCGCAGCCTCGCCCTCGACGCCAGCGGGGCGTGAGCTGCTGCAGCGGTCCGGATTGCCACGCCGCGAGAAGGTCATCTGTGGGTGTGGTGTCATCAATACAGTCCGGGCAAATCTGGCGCACCAGCCGTTGCGCCACGACGCCGTTAAGGGCGGTGATCAGGCTGGCGGGCTCCACCTGCATATATAAAAAACGTTCCAGTACGCTAAAGACGTCATTGGCGTGAACCGAGGAGAGCACCACGTGGCCGGTGAGCGCCGCCTGCACGGCAATGCCAGCGGTTTCACCGTCGCGGATCTCACCCACCAGGATGATGTCCGGGTCGTGACGCAAAATGGCGCGCAGGCCGCGGGCGAAGGTGAGCCCTTTTTTATCGTTGACCGGAATTTGCAGCACGCTGTTGAGCTGGTACTCCACGGGATCTTCAATGGTGATAATTTTGCATTCACCACTGTTGAGTTCGCTGAGTGCTGAATAGAGGGTGGTGGATTTCCCGCTCCCCGTTGGCCCGGTGACGAGCACCATACCGTGGGGCAGATGGGTTAACTGGCGAATCGCGCCCAGCGTGTGTTCATCAAAGCCGAGCGTCTCCAGGCGCAGGTTTTGATCGTGAGATTTATCCAGCACGCGCAGTACGGCATCCTCGCCATAGACGCCCGGCATGATGGACACGCGAAAATCGACGGGACGCTGGAGAATCAATGCCTTAAAGCGCCCGTCCTGAGGCGTGCGTCGTTCGGAAATGTCCATGCAGCTTAATACCTTGAGACGGGAGATCACCTGCTCCGCCTGCTGAAGTCCGGCGCAGTGGCGAATGCTGTGCAGGACGCCATCAATGCGGTACTTCACCATCAACCCATCCGCGACGGCGCAAAGATGAATATCGCTGGCGCGGCTCTGCAGGGCATCAAACAGCGTGGCGTTAACCAGCTTAATGACGGCGTGGGGTTCACTGGCGATGGCTGCTGGGGTGATCTCCAGCCACCGGGCCTCTTTATTCTCTTCACTCTGCTGCTGCTCCAGCTGATCGAGCGTGCGCTGCTGTTTTGCCAGTTCATCAAGGCGGGCATTAAGCTGAGAGAGCGGGGCGAGCGCGGGGAGCGCATTCACGTTATAGGCCCACTGGCGCAGCGCCAGTGAAAACGGATCGCCCAGCGCAACGTGGAGCTGACCGTTAACGCGCAGCGGCAATGCTCGCTGGCTGAGCGATTCGGTCAGCGGCACGGCTTCGAAATCCTCTTCGCTGTCGGCGAGCTGTGTGGGTGAGAGCGGCGTGAGCCCCAGGGAGCCGGCGGCTTCTTCTAACGCGCCGGGGAAACTGTCCAGCAGTTCCGCCAGCGCCTGACAGCGCTGCTCGTCTGGCAGGTCGAAAAGGGGTTCTACAGACGGTGAGTGAGACATTATTGCAATCCTCCTGCCAGTTCAAAAATGGGCATGTACAGTAAAAACACGACGAGCCCAACGATGCCGCCAACGACCATCATCAGAATCGGTTCAAAAATTTTGCTAAAGGTTTCAATCGCGCGTTCCAGCGATTCATCATAAAAAGCGGCGATCCGCTCGCACATGGCAGGCAGTTCGCCGCTGCGCTCGCCGACCTGCAGCAGACGGCTGGCGACAGGAGTGGTCATCTGCTGGGCTTCCAGCATGCGGGAGAGCGACTCGCCGGCGGCGACGTCGCGGATAACCTGTTCAACCTGCTGACGATGCGTGGCGGGCAGGATCTCCCGGCTCAGCTTTAACGCATCCGGCGCGGGAAGGCCGCCCTGTAACAGCAGGCCCAGCGTGCGGTAAAAACGTACCAGCACAGAAAGCTGATGCTGCTGGCGTAAGGCGGGAATGCGCAGCAACAAACCGAGCGCGCGCTGGCGCAGGCGCGGGCTACGCACCGCCATCACGACGCCTGCAACCGCTGCCGCGCAACCGGCCAGCAGCAGCGAGCCATGAGTTTGCGTCAGGCGTCCCCACCAGAGGATAAGCTGTGCGCTGGCGGACGGGTTCTTCATCCCGTCAAACACCACGGAAAAACGCGGAATAATAAAGCCGAGCAGAAAGAACAGAATTATCCCGCCGGCGGCAATGACAATCGTCGGATAGAGCAGGGTTGATTTAATCCGCTTGCGCAGAATTTCCATTCTTGATTCGTAAAACTGAAAACGCTTTAGCGCTTCGGGTAAGTGTCCGGTTTGCTCAGAAGAGGCAACGGTGTTAATCAGCAGAGGCGGAAACAGTGCTGGTAGCGCCATCATCGCCTGGGAGAGTTGCGCTCCTTCGTAGAGCTTTTTAACCAGCGTATCCAGAACCAGCGAGGTGCCACCGTCGCGGCTGCTTTCGCGCAGCGCTTCGACGGCCTCGACCACGACCAGCCCGGCTTCCAGCAGAGCGATAAGCTCCTGCAAGAACAGATTCAGTGGAAAGCGTTTCTCCTTGCGGGCGGGGCGTTCCTGTACCTGCAAAACGATGCCGCCGCCGGCAATAATGCGGGCGCTGGCATCATCAGGCGACGCGGCAAGTACGGTCTGATTGACGCGTTTCCCCCCCTGGAGGATGGTGACGGTATATGGTTTCATTTTGGCGACAGTGTATGGCTCTGCCTTTTAAGGCGGGCATAATGCGGAGCCACTTTTCTTATGTATTGTTGACGAAGCGCGCGGCGCTGGGGGGTATTTGCCGTTCCGGCGTTATACGCCCCCACCGCGTCCCAGGTATAACCAAAGCGCTGGATTTGACCTGCCAGGATCCAGGCGCCGGTCATGACACTTTGGCAAGGGTCGGTTAGCAGATCTTTTTGACTAATACGAAATTTACGCAGCGCATCGAAGTGAATGCTATTGATCTGCATCAGACCGACATCCATTGAGCCATCACGATTTTTGTTGATGGCCCGGGTATTACCGTTGGATTCCACTATCGCTATCGCCTGTAATAGCTCTGGCTCAATGCCGTAACGCTCTCCCGCCAGCTGCCAGCAATCGGCACGGCAGGAAAATACGCTGAAGATAAACAGCGAATATAAGGGCAGGCGCAGCATATTCAGAACCCGTAAGTGACAGGCTTACCGTCTTTACCGCCGGAGGTAATTTCGACTTCATTAATGGCGTCTTTTGTCCGGGCGGGGTTATGCCACTGGTACGGATTGCCCCACGGGTCTAACGGCACATGCTGGCTAAGATAAGGGCCATTCCAGTTTTGCGCGTTGGAAGGCTTTTCAGTCAGCGCTTTCAGACCTTGTGTTTCACTTGGATAACTGCCGGTGTCGAGGCGATATTGCCCTAGAGCCTCAGCAAGCGAGCGCATCTGGCGCATGGCGGTTTTCTCCTTAGCCGAGTCGACATTTGAGAAGACTTTTGGCCCGACAAATCCTGCCAGCAGCGCAATAATCATCAGCACGACCAGCAGTTCAAGCAGGGTGAAACCACCCTGTTTTCGCATCACGTTTGTTGCATATTTCATTGAGAGCGTCCCTAGTTGGATAATAGTTGTGATTAATTCCTGAATTTTCCCTGATAAAAGAGTGGGAACACAGGTATGCCATCTTTTTTAATTGGTGAAGATGGGAAAATTAAATAAAGAAGCGTCTTACAGGATGCGAGAATTCTCCCGTGCTGTCGTTGAAGTATTTATTATAAATGCGAGAGATATTTCTTATTTAACTCGGAGGGTTTCCTGATTCACCACTCTATTATCCCCAACGATCTCGGCGCTAAAAAAAAAGACAATTTACGAGGTAATCCACAGGACTATCATCACAAAGCAATAAGGAACTTTGATGAAAAAACTTACATTATCTCTGTTAATTGGTAGCGCATTAATGGCGCAGTCGGCTTTCGCGGCGCAGGCACCGCGAGCGGTCACCTATCTGACCTCCTGGGGCGTTCCGGTCGAGTCCGCTGAGGATATGAAAGAGGTGAAAGCGGATACGTTCCTGCTTTCATTTGGTGGCTGGGATGCAAGCGGTAAGCTGTCCAGTTCCGATAATATTGTTGCAGTACCACAATATGATCCCTGGTACATTAATGCGCCAGCCTATGTCGTGTGGAGTCAGCTGAAGCTGGCGCACCCGGAGAAAAAAATGATGCTGGCGCTCGGCGGCGAGACGTACTCCGCGATGTGGTCTTATCTGAATAACGCGCAAACGCGAGAAACGCTGGCGCAGAATCTGGTGAATCTGCTGAATACCAACTTCCCGGTATATAAAAAGAACCTGAAGCCGGAAGAGATGGTTGGCGAATGCCTGAGTGCCGACTGGCAAGGCAAATGTAACATGGCGAACTACCAGAAGGCGGGTACCGTTCAGCTTGACGGCATCGATTTTGACTTTGAAAAGCCCGATCGCGTCACGCCAGAGGAAAATGCAAACCTGCTGGATCTGGCTGAACGGGTTCGTAGCAAGCTCAATGCGTCCGGCAGCAAAAAGCTGCTGAGCCTGACCACCTATCACGTTGGTGCTGACCCGGAGAACTGCACCAACAGCGCGGTAACCGAGAATTGTTCCTTCGTTGAGGCGGCGCGCTCTTCACACCATGGCGAAGTTCTGCCGCTGTTGACGCAGGGGAAAAACGTTTTCGATTTCTTCAACGTCATGGCCTATGACGCCGGCCCACGCTTTAAGTATGACGTGGCGATGGCTAACTACGCCCGGGCGGTGGGAGATAAGAGCAAAATCGTTCTCGGTCAGACCATCAACTCCCAGTGGGGGCCAGAAGGTCGCTTTGTTGAAAACCGACAGAACAACGTAAACCGTGCGGGCTGGCAGGCGGAAAACGGCTATGGTGGGTTCTTTATCTGGACGTTGGGTTCAAACGATCAGCAGCTGTCCATCCCGCAGCAGGTTGACTATTTCAATGAAATGAAAGAGCGCGCGGACCTGATGTCGCCTGAACGCCCGCAGGACACCGTCGCGCCAACTGCGCCAGCAGGACTGAAGGTGCTGAACAATGGCTTGACTATCACCCTTGCCTGGCAGCCCTCCACCGATGACCGTGGCGTAGTGGGATATGACATCTACCGTAATGACATCAAAGTCGGGTCTTCAACGGACACCCAGTGGACCGATAATGCAGTAGAAGCCGGCGGTGTGGTGTACCACTACAGCGTGAAAGCACGTGATGCAGCGAACAATATCTCTGAAAGCAGCAACGTGGTTAAGGTAGAAACCGTACAGGTCGAAGAGGGACGTCCTGACGCGCCAGGCGGCCTGGCACTGGTTTCTTCGACGGAAAACAGCCTGACGGTGAAATGGAATGCGGTAGACAACGCGGTGAAATACCATGTACTACGCGATGGGGCGGAGTTACTCACCGTAAGCGGAACGCAGATCTTCGACAGCGGCCTGCGCGCGGGAACAACCTACAGCTACCAGGTGATCGCCGAAAATGCCAAAGGTCATCAGTCTCTCGCCAGTACACCGCTTAAAGCCACGACGAAAGAGGGGTCTGTGACGCCTGAGCCGGAAGGCGAGTGGAAAGTCGGTACGCGCTATAAGACTGGAGAAATTGTCACGTATAACGGCACACAGTATCGCTGCGTGCAGGGGCACACGTCTCAGTCCGACTGGGCGCCGACTGCGGCTGCGACGCTTTGGCAGCCTGTTCCTTAATCTTTCGCGGCCCTCGCAAGGGGGCCATTTTCAGGCGTAAGCACGCCTTATTTATTACTTTTTGTTAACTTGTTGTTATCATTTATAGTGCAAAAAATTAACAATGGCACTATTGTAGTGCAATATTTGCACTGTTTTTGTGCGTTTCATGTTCTTTTTCGGCCTTTATCGTCTCAGGATGCCGCTTGCATCTGTAACAATACGTTGCTGTAACCCCTTCATTTACTACCGCTTTTTTAAATCTCTTTTGAACCATTAAAAAATTGGTTCGTTTATTGCTTAATCATTAGCACGATAAGTAGCACGCCATATCAATAACTTATCGTTCATAAAAAGAAAATAACGATGATAGTGAGCGAACCAATATGGAAAAACCGTCACGGTTTCTGGCCAATTCCAGCACCGCGCTTGAGCAACTGCGCGGGCTAATCAGCCAGCATGAGTCAACACCAGGCACTCCGCTGCCCACGGAACGTGAGCTGTCGGAAACACTCGGCGTAGGACGACGCGAAGTGCGTCGCGCGCTGGACGTGCTGGAAGAAGAAGGGCGGATCTGGCGTAAACAGGGCAAAGGCACCTTTATTGGTCCGGCTGCCCCTGTTGAACCGCTGGCCCTTCAGGGATTGGTTCAGCAGACCAATCTGCTGGAAGTGATGGAAGCTCGTATACAGATCGAACCCGGCTTAGCCCGGCTTGCGGCACTGCGTGCCACCAGGGAAAACCTCGCGCTCATGCAGCGCATGCTGGAACGCATCGACAAGGTCAGCCCGGATGACCGCGATCTCAATGAACTCTGGGATAGCGCCTTTCACCGCGCCATTGCCGAGGCGGCGGGCAATCGCCTGATGCTCGGCCTGTTTGACGCCATTGACGCCGTGCGGCGCGAACCCGGCTGGCAGCATCTGCGTGAATTAGCCCGCACGCCCGAACGTGTCGACAGCTATAACGACCACCATCACAAGATCATGTCCGCGATTATCCATCGCCAGCCTAATGAAGCAGCGGCCGCCATGCGCGAACACCTGCTTAGCCTGCAAAACGCCCTGATTCAGGCGATCCACCTTGAGGACGATTTCACGCTATGACGACGATCCCGTTTAAGGACTCCACGCCTGTACTCCGGCTGAATAATCTCAACGTTAAGTTTTCCGGCTCGCCGGTCAGCGTCCTGGACGGCATTTCCCTGACGGTCAAAGCGGGCGAAACGCTGGCGCTGGTGGGGGAGTCCGGCTGCGGGAAAAGTATCACCTCACTGGCGCTAATGGGTTTACTGCCCGCCAGCGCGCAGATTGTCAGCGGCGAGATGCAGTTTCGCCGCCACGACCTGCGCAAGCTCTCGCCGCGGGAGTATGCCGACCTGCGCGGCAGCGAGCTGGCGATGATTTTCCAGGAACCGATGACCTCGCTCAATCCGGCCTTCACGTTAGGCGATCAGCTCAGTGAAGCGGTCATGCGTCACCAGAACGTTACTCGCCCGGAGGCGATGAAGGTCGCGCTGCAGATCCTTGAGAAGGTGCAGATCCCGGCGGCGGAGATGCGCCTCAAGGCGTATCCGCACCAGCTTTCCGGCGGCATGCGCCAGCGCGTGATGATTGCCATGGCGCTGATCAACCACCCTAAACTGCTGATTGCCGATGAACCGACCACCGCGCTCGACGTCACCATCCAGGCGCAAATCCTGACCCTGCTGAACACCCTAAAAGAGGAAACCGGCACGGCGGTGCTGATGATCACCCACGATTTAGGCGTGGTGGCTGAAGTGGCCCAGCAGGTGGCGGTGATGTATGCCGGACAGGTGGTAGAGCAGGGAAGCGTTGAGGCAATATTCGCTGACCCGCAGCACCCGTACACCATCGGCCTGATGGGCTCGATCCCTTCGCTGGGCGCACGCAAAGGCCAGCTCTCTACCATTCCCGGAACGGTCCCGCTCCCGGAATCCATGCCGCAAGGCTGCCGTTTCGCGACGCGCTGCCCGTTTGCGCAGTCGCGCTGTCATGATGAAAAACCGCAGCTCACCACGCTCGGCGCGGGCCATCAGGTCGCCTGCTTCCGCGTGCCGCTCGAACACCACATTGCCCTGGGAGAGACCGCATGACCACGCCCATACTAGAGGCTCGGGACCTCAGCAAGCTTTTCCCCGGTCCGAAAAAACTCTTTTCCCCGGCCCGGTTTGTCACGGCGGTCGATCGCGTTTCGCTTGCCGTGATGCCGGGCGAAACGCTGGCGATTGTCGGCGAGTCCGGTTCCGGGAAATCCACCCTTGGCCGACTGCTGCTGCGTCTGCTGGCCGCCAGCGAAGGACGCGTGTTTTATCAGGGGGAGGAGATTACCCACGCCACAGGTGCCCGTCTGAACCAGCTCCGGCGCGAGCTGCAGATTATTTTTCAGGATCCTTTTGCCTCGCTGAACCCGCGCATGACGGTGGAGCAGATCGTCGGTGAGCCGCTGTGGCTGCACCAGAACATGAAGAAAGCGGATCGTCAGTACCGCGTCGCGGAGCTGCTCAAGACCGTTGGCCTGCCTGCCGCCTGGGCCGGGCGCTATCCGCACGAGTTTTCCGGCGGGCAGCGCCAGCGTATTGGCATTGCGCGCGCGCTGGCTTCGGGGCCAAAGCTGCTGCTGGGCGACGAGCCGGTTTCCGCGCTGGATGTGTCGGTGCAGGCGCAGGTGGTTAATCTGCTGGAGAGCCTGAAGCACCAGCTGGGGCTGACGATGGTGATCGTCGCCCACGGTCTGGCGGTGATCCGCCACATGAGCGACCGCGTGGCGGTGATGTACCTTGGGCAGATCGTTGAGCTTGCCACCGTCGACGAGATCTTTGACGCACCGCTGCACCCTTACACCCAGGCGCTGATCGCCTCGGCGCCGCAGATGCAGCCGGGTGTTGAGCGCGACGCGCCGCTGCTGCAGGGGGATCTGCCGAACCCGGCGAACCCGCCGTCGGGCTGTCGCTTCCACACCCGCTGCCCGTACGTCACTGACGAATGCCGCCAGGTCGAGCCGATTAATCAGGTGTTCGACGGCGGGCGTCAGGTTGCCTGCCACCGCTGGCAGGAAATTAACCGCGATCGCAGCGTTATCCAGATCGCACCGCCATCCGCAGCCTTTCTGCGCCGCCGCGCGCTGTTTGAACACGCGGCCACTCACTCCTCCCTTCCTTCAAGGAACTCATGATAATGACAATGCGTAATTCTCTTTTGACCGTACTGGGAAGTGTTATGTTGCTTGGCGCGGCGCTGCCCGCCCATTCTGAAAGCGTGCTGCGAATCGGCTTGGGAGCAGACCCGGACATGCTCGACCCGCACCTGGCGCGCACCTACTATGGCCGCTTCGTGTTTGCCTCCCTGTGCGACAGGCTGGTGGACGTCGACGAGCATCTGAAGGTCGTGCCAGGTCTCGCGAAATCGTGGGCCTGGAGCGCCGACGGCAAAACGCTGACCATGGATCTGCGCGAAGGCGTGACTTTCCATGACGGAGAGAAATTCGATGCTGCCGCCGCGAAATACAACCTCGACCGCGCCCTGACCCTCAAAGGCTCCCTGCGGAAAAGCGAGATCTCCTCCGTGGAATCGGTAGAGGTCACCGGCCCGATGCAGATAGCGCTGCACCTGAAAACGCCGGACGCCGCGCTGCTGATGCAGCTTACCGACCGCGCGGGCGCGATGATGGCGCCCGAGGCTGCGAAAAAGCCTGACTTTGCCGCCCATCCGGTCTGTTCCGGCCCGTACAAGTTCGACAGCCGCGTGTCGCAGGACCGCATCGTTCTGACCCGCTTCGACAACTACTGGAACAAAGGCGCCTACCACTTCGACAAAATTATCTATCTGCCGATCCCGGATGCCTCCGTGCGTCTGGCGAACCTGCGCGCGGGAGATCTGGATCTGACCGAAGGCATCGCCGCCAGCGACGTCAAAACCGTCGAAGCCGACAGCAAGCTGGCGCTGGCGAAGGTCACCGGCCTGGGCTATCAGGGGATCACCTTCAATATTAACAACGGCAAGGTCCCGGCGAACGATCCGTTCAAAGATGCCCGCGTGCGCGAGGCGTTTTCTCAGGCCATCGACCGTGAAGCGTTAAACCAGGTGGTTTTCGAAGGCCTCTACACTCCGGCAAACCAGGCGTTTTCGACGGTGAGCCCGTATCACGTGAATCTGCCGGTTCCGCCGCGCGACGTTGATAAAGCCAAAGCGCTGCTCAAAGCGGCAGGCGTCACCGCGCCGCTGACCGTCAACCTGCTGGTGCCGAACAACCCAACCTCGCAGCAGGTGGGACAGGTATTGCAGGCGATGGTCGCCGAGGCCGGCTTCACGCTGAACCTGCAGATGACCGAATTTGCCACGCTGCTGGATCGCCAGCAGAGCGGTGATTATCAGCTGAGCTTCTCCGGCTGGTCGGGTCGCCCGGATCCGGACGGCAGCATCTACGGCTTTATCCACAGCAACGGCACGCTTAACGACGGCCGTTACAGCAACGCGCAGGTCGATGAGTGGCTGACGCAGGCGCGCCAGAGCACCGACCAGGCCGCACGCCAGCCGCTGTATGACAAGGTGGTGAAGCAGCTGCAAACCGACATGCCGATTGCCTACCTCTACTTCGAGCCGCGCATTTTTGGCCTGAACAAGCGCGTGCAGGGCTTTAAGCCTTACCCGGACGGCATCGTGCGTCTGGCGGGTTTGACGCTGGCGAAATAAACGTCCTGAGGAGAACCCATGCTGGAACTGATTTGCAAACGTCTGCTGCTGGCCGTCCCGACGCTATTGCTGGTAAGCATGATGGTGTTCGGGCTGCAAAAGCTGCTGCCCGGCGACCCACTGATTGCGATGGCCGGTGAGGAACGCGATCCGGCGGTGATCGCCCAGCTGCGCGCGGAGCTGAACCTGGATGCGCCGATCCCGGTTCAGTATTTCCACTGGCTGACGCGGGCGCTGCAGGGCGATCTTGGCGTCTCCTTGCGCACGCACGAGCCGGTGACAGAGCTTATCGCCAGCAAGCTACCGGTTACGCTGGAGCTGTCGCTGCTGGCGATGATTATTGCGCTGGTGTTTGGCATCAGCATGGGGATCCTTGCGGCGGTGAATAAAAACAGCTGGGTCGATCACGGGGCGAACTTCGTGGCGATCTCGGGGATCTCTATTCCCCACTTCTGGCTGGGGATCCTGCTGATTCTGGTCTTCTCGGTGAACCTGCAGTGGCTGCCCGCGTCCGGCTACGTGCCGTTCAGTGAAGATCCGCTTCAGAACCTGCGCACGCTGCTGCTGCCCGCGTCCGTGCTAGGAACCGGGCTGGCGGCGACGCTGATGCGCCATACCCGCGCCTCGATGATTGCGGTGCTGAAAGCGGATTATATCCGTACCGCACGCGCCAAGGGGCTGCTGCCGAAGGCGGTCATTCTAAAGCACGCGTTTCGCAACGCGCTGGTACCGGTGATCACCCTCACCACGCTGCTGTTCGGCGAGCTGCTGGGCGGCGCGGTGCTGACCGAGCAGGTGTTCACCATTCCGGGCTTCGGCAAGATGATCGTCGACTCGGTGTTCAACCGTGACTACGCGGTGGTGCAGGGCGTGGTGCTGATCGTGGCGATCGGCTTCCTGCTGCTCAACCTGCTGGCCGACGTGCTTTATGTCCTTATCAACCCGAAAATGCGAGGTTAACGATGGCGGAACTGACGACGCAAACCGTAGCCCCCGCGCTGCCGCGCGCGCAGAACCGGGTGCTGAAGAAATTCCTCGCCAATAAAAGCGCGGTGCTTGGCGCGCTTGTGGTGGGTTTCTTTGTGCTGGTGGCGCTGCTGGCGCCGTGGATCGCCCCGTTTGACCCGGTTAAAGCCAACTTCCTCGCGGTGCGCAAAGCGCCGTCAGCGATGTACTGGTTCGGCACCGACGAGCTGGGGCGCGACATTTTGTCCCGCATTATCTGGGGAGCGCGAACCTCGCTGATGGCGGGCTGTATGTCGGTGGTTATCGCGGTGGTCATCGGCGTGCCGCTGGGGCTGGTGGCGGGCTACTTCCAGAAGATGTGGGACGGCGTCATCTCGCGCTTTATCGAGGCGCTGCTGGCCTGTCCGTTCCTGATCATGGCGATCGCGCTGGGGGCATTTTTAGGCCCGAGCCTGACCAACGCGATGATCGCCATCGGTCTTTCGGCGATGCCGATCTTCGCCCGCCTGACGCGCGGGCAGGTGATCGCCATTCGCAACGAAGAGTACATCGACGGCGCGCGGGCGATTGGCCTGCCGGATCGCTGGATCATCATTAAATACGTTCTGCCAAACGTGATGTCGCCGATCCTGGTTCAGGCCACGCTGGCCATTGCCTCGGCGATTATTGCCGAAGCCAGCCTGTCGTTTTTAGGGCTGGGGCAGCAGCCGCCCAATCCGTCCTGGGGGTCCATGCTCAATACCGCGAAAGGTTTCCTTGAGCAGGCGCCGTGGATGTCCGTTTTCCCCGGCGTGGCGATTTTCCTTGCCGTGCAGGGCTTTAATTTACTTGGCGACGGGCTGCGCGATGCGCTCGATCCGCGCCACGACTAAGGAGTCATGATGACCAAAGCGCTTGATTTTACATCCGGTTACGCTTCACGCCGCCCGCCGATGATGGGCCACAACGCCGTTGCCACTTCGCAGCCGCTGGCGGCGCAGGCGGGAATGAAAATGCTGCAGCTGGGTGGTAATGCCGTCGATGCGGCCATTGCCACCGCCATGGCGCTGACCGTTGTCGAGCCGACCGGCAACGGCATCGGCAGCGATGCCTTTGCCATCGTCTGGGACGGAGAAAAACTTCACGGCCTGAACGCGTCCGGGCGCTCGCCGGCCAGCTGGCATGCGGATCTGTTTGCCGGTAAAACCGCAGTGCCGGAAATCGGCTGGGACGCGGTGACGGTGCCGGGTGCGGTGTCGGGCTGGGTGGCCCTGGCGGAACGCTTCGGCACGCTACCGCTGACCACCCTGGCGCAGCCTGCGATTGACTACGCGCGCAACGGCTTCCCGGTCTCACCGCTGATTGGTCATCTCTGGCAGCGCGGCTATAACAAGCTGAAAGATCAGCCGGGCTTTAGCGCCTGCTTTGCGCCGGAAGGCCGCGCCCCGCGCGTGGGGGAGATCTTCCGTAACCCGGCGCAGGCTCATTCGCTGGAGCTGATTGCCAAAACCAACGGTGAAGCCTTTTACCGCGGCGAGCTGGCGCAGAAAATTGCCGCCTTCGCCCAGGAGCACGGCGCGCACCTGTCAGCGGAAGATCTGGCAAACCATCGCGTGGACTGGGTTGACCTGCTGTCGCGCGACTTCGCGGGCGGCTCGGTACAGGAGCTGCCGCCCAACGGGCAGGGGATCGCCACGCTGATTGCACTCGGTATTCTGGAGCAGTGCGGCATTGAGAAACATCATCCGGACTCCGTGCAGTCTCTGCACTTATCCATTGAAGCCATGAAGCTGGCGCTGGCGGATCTCGACCGCTACGTGGCGGATGAAGAACATATGGAGTTCGCAGCAAAAGAGCTGCTGAGCGACCATTATCTGAAGTCGCGTGCGGCGCTTATCGATCGCGATAACGCCTCTGACTTTGTGTACGGTTCACCGAGGCAGAGCGGCACGGTCTACATCAGCACCGCGGACGCCAGCGGGATGATGGTTTCGTTTATCCAGTCCAACTTTATGGGCTTCGGTTCAGGCATTGTGGTGCCGGATACCGGAATCAGCCTGCAAAACCGCGGCTGCGGCTTTGTGCTCGATCCCAAACACCCGAACGCGCTGGCGGGCAGCAAGCGTCCTTTCCACACCATCATTCCGGGCTTTGCGATGGACGGCAACGGCCAGCCGCTGATGTCCTTCGGCGTGATGGGCGGCCCGATGCAGGCGCAGGGGCACATGCAGATGGCGCTGCGCATCATGCTGCACGGGCAAAACCCGCAGGCGGCCATCGACGCGCCGCGCTGGCGCGTGGTGCAGGGCAGGGAGGTGATTGTTGAATCGACGTTCGATCGCAACACCATTGCCTCGCTGCGCGAGCGCGGGCATCAGATCGTGGTGGAAGATCCGCTCCAGGATTACAACTTCGGCGGTGCGCAGGTGATCTATCGTATGCCGGAAGGGCACTACGTGGCCGCGACGGAAAGCCGAAAGGACGGGCAGGCGTTAGTGAGTTAAAAGAAGCAAGCAACATTGGTAGGCCGGGTAAGGCGTAGCCGCCACCCGGCATTTTTTCACCCGATGCTAAACGGATCCGCATCCTGCCACGCCGGGAACTTCTCGCGATACTCCTTCAGCGCCGTTAACGATAATTCAGCATCAATGCGCGTCGCCTGATGCGGTTCGGCGGTGGCAATAATCTCGCCCTGCGGGTTCACCACCCGGCTGTCGCCGCGGTAGTGGTGGCCGTTGCCGTCCGTCCCCACGCGGTTACAGCCCACCACGTACGCCTGGTTCTCAATCGCGCGAGCCACCAGCAGCGCCTGCCAGTGCAGCGAGCGCGGCGCGGGCCAGTTGGCGACGTACAGCGCCAGGTCGTAATCGTTGCGGTTGCGCGACCACACCGGGAAGCGCAGGTCGTAGCAGACCAGCGGCAGGATGCGCCAGCCGCGCCACTCGAACACCACGCGCTCGTTACCGGCTTCATAATGATGATGTTCATCGGCCATGCGGAACAGGTGGCGTTTATCGTAAAAATGCACCTTCCCTTCCGGCTCAACCAGCAGGAAGCGGTTCACCGGGCCGCGTTCCGTCTGCAGTGCGGCGCTCCCGGCGATCAGCGCGTTGGTTTGCTGCGCTTTGGCATGCATCCAGGCGACCACCTCTTCCTGGGGCATCGACTGTTTCGCCGCTTCCATCGCAAAGCCGGTGGTAAACATCTCCGGCAGGACAATCACATCTCGCCCGGTAATCTCTTCCAGTTGACGATCAAAGTGGCGCAGGTTGGCAGGGCCATCCATCCACACTAAAGGCTGCTGCAAAATCGAAATCTTCAAACCAGGCACGATACAGACTCCTCAAACGACCCCTTTTTGACACTGTAGCACGTCATTACGAGAAAATGTGGCAATAAAAAACCCCGCACCGGGCGGGGTTTGTCAGAGCGAAGCGGGTTATGCCGCTTCAGGTTTGCGATGCTTCTCCGGCAGCTTTACCGGCTGCGTCGCCAGCTCTTCCGGTTCGAAATCATCCACGTTAATACTGCGCAGACGGCTTTCTTCGGCTTTCACCAGCAGCGCAGCTTCGTCGTTATTGATAATGCCACCGGCCAGCGCCTGTTTCGCCAGTTCGTCCAGACGGGTAAACGGCAGGTTTTTACCCAGCTGTTTGCAGATTTTCTGGTGAATCGGGTCGGCGGCCATCACGTCCAGCAGCGCCTCTTCCAGCAGGCCCACCGGGTTATGCGGCGTTGGCGCCAGATACTGACCGCGGCCAATGCGGGAGCGGGTTGCGCTCGGAACCTGCAGGATCTTCGCCACCTTGTGGTCCAGCTTGTCGGACGGCGCCAGGTGATGACGACCGGTCGGGAAGATCACCACGCGCAGAGCGCCAGCCACGAAGCGGTTCGGGAAGTTCGCCAGCAGGTCGTCAATCGCCTGTTCCGCCTGATACATCGCATCCTGCACGCCCCAGTGCACCAGCGGCAGATCCGCTTCCTGACGGCCTTCGTCGTCGTAGCGTTTCAGCACCGCAGAGGCCAGGAAGATCTGGCTCAGCACGTCGCCCAGACGGGCGGAGATACGCTCGCGACGCTTCAGGCTACCGCCCAGCACCGCCATGGAAACGTCGGACAGCAGAGCCAGGTTGGCGCTCAGACGGTTCAGATGCTGGTAGTAACGTTTGGTCGCATCGCCGGTTGGCGTCGCACTGGTCAGGCCGCGCGTCAGGCCCAGCCAGAAGCTCCGCACCTTGTTGCTGCCCACGTGACCGATATGTTTGAACAGCAGCTTGTCGAAGGCGTCCACGTCGTTATTCTGCGCAGCGGCCATCTCTTCCAGCACGTACGGATGGCAGCGAATCGCACCCTGGCCGAAGATCATCATGCTGCGGGTCAGGATGTTGGCCCCTTCCACGGTGATGGCAATCGGTGCGCCCTGATAGCCGCGCGCCAGGAAGTTGCCTTCGCCGAGCATAATGCCTTTACCGCCCGCGATATCCATCGCGTCAATGATCGACTGCTGCGCGCGGTGGGTACAGTGGTACTTCACAATCGCGGACAGCACGGCCGGTTTTTCGCCCAGCATGATGCCGTAGGTAATCAGGGATGCAGCGGCGTCCATTACGTAAGCGTTGCCCGCGATGCGCGCCAGCGGCTCTTCGATACCTTCCATCTTGCCGATGGAGATTTTGAACTGACGGCGAATGTGGGCATAAGCGCCAATTCCCATCGCGACGGACTTCAGGCCGCCGGTTGAGTTCGACGGCAGGGTAATACCGCGACCCACCGACAGACATTCCACCAGCATTCGCCAGCCCTGACCGGCCATTTTCGGGCCGCCGATGATGTAGTCAATCGGCACGAAGATATCCTGGCCGCGGGTCGGGCCGTTCTGGAACGGCACGTTCAGCGGGAAGTGACGACGGCCAATTTCCACACCCGGCGTCGAGGTTGGGATCAGCGCACAGGTAATGCCCAGATCTTCTTCACCGCCCAGCAGTTTTTCCGGGTCGGAGAGCTTAAAGGCCAGGCCGAGCACGGTGGCGATAGGCGCCAGGGTGATATAGCGTTTGTTCCAGGTCAGGCGCATGCCCAGCACCTGCTGGCCCTGCCACTCTCCCATACAGACCACGCCGGTATCCGGGATTGCGCCTGCATCGGAGCCTGCTTCCGGGCTGGTCAGCGCGAAGCACGGGATTTCCTGACCGCGCGCCAGTCGCGGCAGATAGTGATCTTTCTGCTCTTCCGTACCATAGTGCTGCAGCAGTTCGCCCGGGCCTAAGGAGTTCGGTACGCCGACGGTAATCGCCAGGATCCCGGAGACGCCTGCCAGCTTTTGCAGCACACGAGCCTGCGCGTAAGCGGAGAACTCAAGACCGCCGTACTCTTTCTTGATGATCATCGCGAAGAAGCGATGCTCTTTCAGGTACGCCCACAGCTCCGGCGGCAGGTCGGCCATTTCGTGGGTAATAGCAAAGTCGTTCGCCATGCGGCACGCTTCTTCCACCGGGCCGTCAATAAAGGCCTGTTCTTCGGCGGTCAGGCGCGGCTGCGGATAGTTGTGCAGCTTTTTCCAGTCCGGGTTGCCCTGGAACAGATCGCCTTCCCACCAGGTGGTGCCCGCATCAATCGCTTCTTTCTCGGTGCGCGACATCGGCGGCATCACTTTGCGGAAGCCTTTAAATACCGGCGCGGAGATCATCGACTTACGCATCGGGGCCAGGTTAAACGGCAGCAGAATGATGGCAAGAGGGACCAAAATCCAGATATTCCAGAGACCTGCGACGCCAAGCGCAGCCGTCCAGGCCAGAAGAATCAGGCTGCTCAGGAATAAACTGACGCGGTGATAGAACAACACACCGAGCAGTACAACGGTTGCGAGAATGCTCAAAATCATCATAAAGAAAAGCTCCCTTGCTTGTAGGAGGTCTGACCACTTGTGATGATATGGTTGTAGTTGATGTGAATTCCTTTAGCAATGTGTTTACAAAATAATTACAACCTGGTTCACATTGTTCGCGTTTTCGCCGGCACAAAAAATCAAAACGCCGGACGATTCGCATGGCTTTAGCTTCTCGCTTTTCCCGCTATCCGGTACACTCCACTGTGTTATTTCATCAATACTGAAGGATTATCCTCATGTACCAGGATCTTATTCGTAACGAACTGAACGAAGCGGCGGAAACGCTGGCGAACTTTCTGAAAGATGATGCCAATATTCACGCTATTCAGCGCGCGGCGGTCCTGCTGGCCGACAGTTTTAAGGCCGGTGGCAAAGTGCTCTCCTGCGGTAACGGCGGTTCCCACTGTGACGCCATGCACTTCGCCGAAGAGCTGACCGGACGCTATCGCGAAAACCGTCCGGGCTACCCGGCGATTGCGATTTCCGACGTGAGCCACATCTCCTGCGTAGGCAACGACTTCGGTTACGACCACATCTTTTCCCGCTACGTTGAGGCAGTAGGCCGTGAAGGCGACGTGCTGCTGGGTATCTCTACCTCCGGTAACTCCGCGAACGTGATCAAAGCGATCGCCGCCGCGCGTGAAAAAGGGATGAAGGTCATCACCCTGACCGGGAAAGATGGCGGTAAGATGGACGGTACGGCGGATATCGAAATTCGCGTTCCGCACTTCGGCTATGCAGATCGCGTTCAGGAGATTCACATCAAAGTGATCCACATCCTGATCCAGCTGATCGAAAAAGAGATGGTTAAGTAAGACTTCGCTGGGGGGCGCCGGTGCCCCCCGCTGTTGTGGAGGTGATGTATGTGCGAACTGCTCGGGATGAGCGCCAATGTGCCAACCGATATCTGCTTTAGCTTCACCGGGCTGGTTCAGCGCGGTGGGGGAACCGGGCCGCATAAAGACGGCTGGGGCATCACCTTCTATGAAGGCAAAGGGTGTCGCACGTTCAAAGATCCACAGCCCAGCTTTAACTCACCGATTGCCAAACTGGTGCAGGACTATCCCATTAAATCCTGTTCGGTGATCGCGCATATTCGCCAGGCAAACCGCGGCGAAGTTGCCCTGGAAAATACCCATCCCTTTACCCGCGAGCTGTGGGGCCGTAACTGGACCTACGCGCACAACGGGCAGCTTACGGGCTATAAATCTCTGGAAACGGGCAACTTCCGTCCGGTGGGCGAAACGGACAGCGAGAAGGCCTTCTGCTGGCTGCTGCATAAGCTGACGGAACGTTATCCGCGCACGCCCGGCAATATGGCCGCCGTATTCAAATACATCGCGACGCTGGCAGCCGAATTGCGTGAAAAAGGCGTGTTTAACATGCTGTTGTCTGACGGGCGCTACGTGATGGCGTTCTGCTCGACGAATCTCTTCTGGATCACGCGCCGTGCGCCGTTTGGCGTTGCTACGCTGCTCGATCAGGATGTGGAGATAGATTTTCAGAAAGAGACCACACCGAACGATGTGGTCACAGTCATTGCAACGCAGCCGCTGACGGGCAACGAAACCTGGCAAAAGATTATGCCAGGCGAGTGGGTGCTATTTTGTCTCGGGGACCGTGTAATTTGACGCCAGCTGCGGGTGGACGACTTCGTGGCTCAGCGGTTTGCTGACCACGTAACGGCCATCGACGATAGAGACTACCGGCGGCTTGTGGGTCTGCTCAAAGTAGTCATAACCCGGCTTCAGCTGTTTCCAGAAATCGGCGTAGTAAGAGTACTTATGGCGCGCCATATTGGCATCGGTCATGCGGAACGGATAGATGCTGACCTGAACGTTAGGCTGCCCAAAGACCAGTGCGCCGGTTACGAACTGGAAAATCTCATCAATGCCGGAGTCGGTCATCGCGTAGCAGCCGACAGACACGCAGGCACCGTGGATCATCAGGTATTTCCCTTCATAACCGTGAGCACGGTCATAGGCGTTCGGGAAACCGATGTTGATCGCTTTATAGAAGCGGCTATCCGGCTTTAGCTGGTTACGCTGAACGTTGTAAAAACCTTCCGGACTTTTGAAATCGCCCTGACGCTGTTTCGGGCCCAGCCCGCCGGAATAGTTACAAATTTTGTAGCTATCAAGCAGCTGATATGTTTCGCCCATTTTTACAAACAGATCGAGCGTGCGCTCTTCCTTGAAAATTTGAATATAAACCGGGGATCCCATTAACTGCTGTTTATATTCTTTGCTGATCGGCGTGGTGGAGCTGTTGCTGCTGAGCAGCCCGGCAAACGACATGCACGGAATCAGAAGCATCGCAATGAACAATGCGATTTTACGCATACTACAAATTCCTTGATAAAACCTGGACTAACTTGCCAGGACGGCAAAAGAGACCCGAAATCAGATTATTCTGTTAGGTGCGCTCACATTAGCACCGCTATAGATTTTCGCAAGAGCCGGGCGGTGAGTTTACAAATTAGTTTTACTTTATAAACCATCCAAAACGCGCTGACTCCAGGAACTTTGCGTAATAGCTCGCAATTTGGCGCGCCCGACGGTGGATCTCCTGCCCGAGAGAAGGGGAAAATGTTACACTTTGCGCCCACTGGATTGTTGTTTATGGATACCTGCTAACCACATGTTTAAAATAAAAAAAGGACTTAATTTGCCGATTGCAGGCGTGCCTGAGCAGCACGTCTCGTGTGGCGCAAGCGTCCGTCATGTCGCAATTTTAGGTGACGATTATCTGGGCATGCGTCCTTCAATGCTGGTGCAGGAGGGCGATCGCGTGATCAAAGGGCAGGCGCTCTTTGAAGACAAAAAAAATCCCGGCGTCATGTTCACGGCCCCCGCCAGCGGCACCGTGGTAGCGATCAACCGCGGCGAGCGTCGCGTGCTGCAGTCGGTGGTAATCCGCATTGAAGGCGATGAACAGCGTGAGTTTGCTCGTTATGATGCGGCAGATCTCGCGACGCTTAGCCGCGAAGATGTGCAGGCTCAGCTGCTCGCGTCCGGCCTGTGGACGGCGCTGCGTACGCGTCCTTTCAGCAAATCACCCGTTCCTGATACCGCCCCGGCTGCCATTTTCGTGACGGCCATCGACACCAACCCGCTCAGCGCAGACCCGCAGCCCATTATCCTGGCGCAGCGTAAAGCCTTTGATGCCGGGCTGACCGTTCTGACTCGCCTGACGCCCGGAAAAGTGCACGTTTGCCAGGCCAGTGGCAGCAAGCTTGGCGGCCATCCGCAGGGACAGGTTACGTTTAATGAATTTTCCGGCCCGCATCCGGCGGGTCTGGTCGGGACCCATATCCACTTCCTTGAGCCGGTGAGCCTTAAAAAACAGGTCTGGCACCTTAATTATCAGGATGTCATTGCCATCGGCAAGCTCTTTACTACGGGTGAACTCTGCGCTGAACGGATTATCGCTATCGGCGGGCCGCAGGCCGCAAACCCGCGTCTGGTTAAGACGCTTCTGGGAGCAGACATTAATGAACTGCTGTCAAGGGAAACGAAAGAGGGTGAAAACCGCCTCATTTCCGGTTCGGTACTCAGCGGCCGCCGCGCTGTCAATGCGCACGCGTACCTGGGACGTTTCCATCTTCAGGTGAGCGTCGTTCTGGAAGGGCGTGAGAAAGAGCTGTTCGGCTGGGTTCTGCCTGGTGCAGAAAAATACTCTGTCACCCGCACCACGCTTGGCCACTTCCTGCGTCATAAGCTCTTTAACTTCTCTACCAGCACGAACGGCGGCGAGCGCGCGATGGTTCCGATTGGCAACTACGAACGTGTAATGCCGCTGGATATTCTGCCTACCGTGCTGCTGCGCGATCTTCTGGCAGGCGATACCGACGGCGCGCAGGCGCTCGGTTGTCTGGAACTGGATGAAGAAGATCTGGCGCTCTGTACCTATGTGTGTCCGGGTAAATACGAATATGGACCCGTATTGCGCGAGGTGTTAACCCGCATTGAGCAGGAAGGATAACCATGGGATTAAAGCACCTCTTTGAAAAAATTGAGCCGCACTTTACCGAAGGGAAGCTCAAAAAGTACTACCCGCTGTATGAAGCGACGACGACTATTTTCTACACTCCGGGTCTGGTGACGAAAGGGGCAGCGCACGTTCGCGATGCCATCGACCTGAAACGCATGATGATCCTGGTGTGGTTTGCGGTTTTCCCGGCCATGTTCTGGGGCATGTACAACGTTGGTCTGCAAACCATTCCGGCGCTGCATCATATGTACGACGCCCAGCAGCTGGCGCAGGTGATCCAGTCTGACTGGCACTATCGTCTGGCGCAGTCGCTGGGCGTCAGCTTTGCGGCTGATGCAGGCTGGGTCAGCATGATGACGCTGGGGGCCGTCTTCTTCCTGCCGATCTACATGACCGTCTTTATCGTGGGCGGCTTCTGGGAAGTGCTGTTCGCCATCATCCGCAAACACGAGATCAACGAAGGCTTCTTCGTGACCTCCATTCTGTTTGCGCTGATTGTTCCGCCCACGCTACCGCTCTGGCAGGCGGCAATGGGGATCAGCTTTGGCGTGGTGATTGCCAAAGAGATTTTCGGCGGCACCGGTCGTAACTTCCTCAACCCGGCGCTGGCGGGGCGTGCGTTCCTGTTCTTTGCTTACCCGGCGCAGATTTCGGGCGACCTGGTGTGGACGGCAGCAGACGGATTCTCCGGCGCGACGCCACTTTCACAGTGGGCGGCAGGCGGCGGCGAAACGCTGGTCAACAATGCTACCGGCCAGCCCGTGACCTGGTTTGACGCGTTTCTTGGCAACATTCCGGGCTCCATTGGCGAAGTATCTACCCTGATGATTTTGATCGGCGGGGCCATCATCCTCTTTGGCCGCGTGGCGTCCTGGCGCATCGTCGCGGGCGTTATGCTCGGCATGGTGCTTACCGCGACGCTGTTCAACCTTATTGGTTCAGACACGAACCCGATGTTCTCCATGCCGTGGTACTGGCACCTGGTGCTGGGAGGCTTTGCGTTTGGCATGATGTTCATGGCCACCGATCCCGTCTCGGCCTCCTTTACCGACAGGGGGAAATGGTGCTACGGCGCGCTCATTGGCGTGATGTGTGTACTGATTCGCGTGGTCAACCCGGCCTATCCGGAAGGGATGATGTTGGCCATTCTGTTTGCCAACCTGTTTGCGCCGCTGTTCGACTACCTGGTCGTGCGCGCCAACATTAAGCGGAGGAAGGCGCGTGGCTGAGGTTAAAAATAACGACAGCATCAGCAAAACGCTGCTGGTGGTTTTGGTACTGTGTCTGGTCTGTTCCATCGTGGTTGCCGGTTCCGCCGTAGGGTTAAAGCCGCTGCAGCAGGAACAGCGCGCGCTGGATAAACAGCGCAACATCCTGGCCGTTGCCGGGCTGATGCAGGAAGGCATGACGAAGGACGACGTCGCAGCGGTGTTTGCCGAACGTATTACCGCACGGCTGGTGGATTTAAAAACCGGCGAGCTGATGGATAAAGACCCGGCGAAATATAACCAGGCGCTGGCATTAAAGGATCCGCAGATGAGCACCGTGCTTGACGCCTCGCAGGATCCGGCTGGCATTAAGCGCCGCAGCAATGTCGCGGAGATTTACCTCGTTCGTGACGAGCAGAAGCGCATACAGGAAATCGTGTTGCCCATCTACGGCAACGGCTTATGGTCAATGATGTATGCGTTTGTGGCACTGGATACCGATGGCCGCACGGTCAAAGGTATTACTTATTACGATCAGGGCGAAACGCCGGGGCTGGGTGGCGAAGTGGAAAACCCTAACTGGCGTGCGCAGTTTATCGGTAAAAAAGTGCTCAATGATAACGGTCAGCCTGCGCTGAAGGTGGTGAAAGGAGGCGCGCGTCCTGGGGATGAATTCGCCGTGGACGGTCTTTCCGGCGCCACACTCACCTCTAACGGGGTGCAGCACAGCTTTGATTTCTGGATGGGTGAACTGGGCTTTGGTCCCTTCCTGAAGAACGTACGTGAAGGAGCGCTGAACAATGGCTGATACGGGTGAACTGAAAGAAGTTAAAAAGGTGCTGATTGGCCCACTTTTAGCCAATAACCCGATAACCCTGCAGGTGCTGGGTGTGTGCTCGGCTCTGGCGGTAACGACCAAGCTGGAAACGGCGGTGGTGATGACGCTGGCGGTAACGCTGGTGACGGCGTTTTCCAGCATGTTTATCTCGATGATCCGCCACCACATCCCCAACAGCGTGAGGATCATCGTGCAGATGGCGATCATCGCCTCGCTGGTGATCGTGGTCGATCAGCTACTGCGCGCTTTCGCCTACGAAACCTCCAAACAGCTTTCGGTGTTTGTCGGCCTGATTATCACCAACTGCATCGTGATGGGGCGCGCTGAAGCCTACGCCATGAAAATGCCGCCGCTGGCGAGCTTTATGGACGGTATCGGCAACGGCCTGGGCTACGGTGTGATCCTGCTGACGGTCGGTTTCCTGCGCGAGCTGATTGGCAGCGGCAAGCTGTTTGGCGTTCAGGTGCTGGATACGGTACAGAACGGCGGCTGGTATCTGCCGAACGGCCTGTTCCTGCTGGCCCCAAGCGCGTTTTTCATTATCGGTTTGCTGATCTGGCTGATTCGTACGCTGAAGCCTGAGCAGCAGGAAAAGGAGTAACCGACAATGGCTCATTACCTGAGTTTATTTGTGCGCGCGGTGTTTGTTGAAAACATGGCGCTCGCCTTCTTCCTGGGCATGTGTACGTTCCTTGCCGTCTCTAAAAAGGTCTCGACGGCATTTGGCCTGGGCGTGGCGGTCACCGTTGTGCTGGGGCTTTCAGTTCCGATTAACAACCTGGTGTTCAACTTCGTGCTGCGGGACGGCGCGCTGGTGGAAGGCGTCGATCTTAGCTTCCTGAACTTCATCACCTTCATCGGGGTGATTGCGGCGCTGGTACAAATCCTGGAGATGATCCTCGATAAGTATTTCCCGTCGCTGTACAACGCTCTGGGGATCTTCCTGCCGCTGATCGCGGTGAACTGCGCCATCTTCGGTGGCGTTTCGTTTATGGTTCAGCGCGATTACAACTTCAGTGAATCGGTGGTGTACGGCTTCGGTTCCGGTATCGGCTGGATGCTGGCGATTGTCACCATGGCGGGGATCCGTGAAAAAATGAAATATGCCAACGTGCCTGCGGGGCTGCGTGGCTTAGGGATCACCTTTATCACCACCGGCCTGATGGCGTTGGGCTTTATGTCCTTCTCCGGTGTGCAGCTATAAGGGCTAACAGATGGAAATTATTCTTGGCGTGGTGATGTTCACGCTGATAGTACTGGTGCTGTCAGGGCTGATTCTGGCGGCGCGCGCAAAGCTGGTTAATTCCGGGGATGTGATCATTGATATCAATGACGATCCGCAGAACCAGATCCGCACTCCGGCAGGGGACAAGTTGCTTAATACGCTCTCGGGCAACGGGATTTTTGTCTCGTCAGCCTGCGGTGGAGGCGGCTCATGCGGGCAGTGTCGTGTGACGGTGAAAGAGGGGGGCGGTGATATTCTGCCTACTGAACTGTCGCATATTACGAAGCGTGAAGCGAAAGAGGGGTGCCGCCTGGCGTGCCAGGTCGCGGTGCGTCAGAACATGAAGATTGAGCTGCCGGAAGAGATCTTCGGCGTGAAAAAATGGGAGTGCGAGGTTATCTCGAACGATAACAAAGCCACGTTCATTAAAGAGCTCAAGCTGCGTGTCCCTGAAGGGGAGAGCGTCCCGTTCCGTGCAGGTGGGTATATCCAGATTGATTGTCCGGCGCACACCGTGGCGTATGCGGACTTCGACGTGCCCGATGAGTACCGGGCCGACTGGGATAAATTTAATCTCTTCCGCTTTGTTTCCGAGGTAAAAGAGCCCGCGCTGCGCGCCTATTCCATGGCTAACTACCCGGAAGAGAAGGGCATTATCATGCTCAACGTGCGTATCGCCACGCCGCCGCCAAACGTGCCTGACGCGCCGCCTGGCGTGATGTCGTCGTATATCTGGTCCCTTAAGCCAGGCGACAAGGTGACGATCTCCGGTCCGTTCGGCGAGTTTTTTGCTAAAGATACCGACGCGGAAATGGTCTTTATTGGCGGCGGTGCGGGTATGGCCCCTATGCGCTCACACATCTTTGACCAGCTCAAGCGTCTCGGCAGCAAGCGTAAAATCAGCTTCTGGTACGGTGCGCGCTCGCTGCGCGAAATGTTCTACGACGATGAGTTTGAACAGCTAGCGCGTGAGAATCCGAACTTTACCTTCCACGTGGCGCTCTCCGATCCGCAGCCGGAAGATAACTGGACGGGCTATACGGGATTCATTCACAACGTGCTGTATGAAAACTACCTCAAACAGCACCCGGCACCGGAAGACTGCGAGTTCTATATGTGTGGTCCGCCAATGATGAACGCCGCCGTGATCAAGATGCTCAAAGATCTCGGCGTGGAAGATGAAAACATCCTCCTTGATGATTTCGGGGGCTAATAATGTTGACCTTTCTGGCAACCTTTGCGGTGTTTTTGTTGGTGGTGTTCGGTATGTCTTTAGGCTGGATAATCAAGCGTAAAAGCATTCAGGGCAGCTGTGGAGGTATCTCTTCCATCGGAATGGAAAAGGTGTGCGACTGCCCCGAACCGTGCGATGCGCGTAAAAAGCGCATGGCCCGGGACCAGCAGAGAATTATCTAGGAAAAGGCCGCTTCGTGCGGCCTTTATCATTTATTTTGCCCAGCTTTTGGCTTTGGCTGGTGAGTCTACAAGAACCCCTTCGGCACCCAGTGTTTTCGCCTTCTGGTAATCCTCTACTGAGTTCACGCCGATAAAAATCAGATGGGCATTGCCCTGAGAGCGGAAGCAGTCAACGGCCTCTTTGTCCCACGTTAATGTTGCAGGAGAGACACCTTCACCTAAGGTGAATTTCTCGACCACTTCTACTTTTCGGTTTAACTCAAGCCCATACCAGTAATCGTCCATTTTTTGTGAAGGAGGCAGACATTCATGGCTCAACGAAATCGTGGCCAGGCGCGTGCGGGTTTCGCTGCGCGTGACAAAGCGGGGGATTTCGACAGGCAATGCTTCCATATAGCGATCTTCGGTTGAATAAACGCGAACACGATTCAGGCTGTTGGTCTCTTTCAATACGTTAAGCAGCGCGTTGCCCATGGTCGCCGGATCGGCATCCGGCGATTTGATGTCAATGAAAAAACGCGTATCTGGCCAGGCGCTCAGCACCGACTTCAGCGTCGGTATCGGGGAATTAAGCAGGTTTTCCGGCAGGCCCTTATCTTTCCACTTCACGCTGGCATCCGCCTTTGCCAGTTCTTCAGCGGTATACTGTGACACCTTTCCCTTCAGATTGGTTAACGCTTTCAGATCGGCAGGTCGATAGAGAACCGGTACGCCATCCCGACTGAGCTGCACGGTTATCCAGACGATATCTGCTTTGTTTTCGAGGGCGAGCTTAATGGCTGGCAGGGTATTTTCAGGTGCATCCGCAGTCCCGCCCCGGTGGGCAACGATCGCAGGGCTAGCAGATGCAGCACTCGCCAGAAACAGTAACGAAATCGAGAGAATTTTCTTCATGAATAATTACGCTCCATTGATTTTCTAAATGTATGTATATAAAGGTTTTATTACGAATTTTTGTAACACGTTTATATGACAACCGTGAGTAAGGAAAATAGCTGACGCATTTTTTGCCTTTTGTTATACTGTATATAAATACATGTGTGGTATGACCGATGCGCAAAATAATCCATGTCGATATGGACTGCTTTTTTGCCGCAGTGGAGATGCGTGACAACCCGGCGCTGCGGGATATTCCCATCGCCATTGGCGGCAGCCGCGTTCAGCGCGGTGTGATCAGCACCGCCAACTATCCTGCACGCAAATTTGGCGTGCGCAGCGCCATGCCGACGGCGATGGCGCTGAAACTGTGTCCGCACCTTACTCTTTTGCCCGGGCGCTTTGACGCCTATAAAGAAGCGTCAAACCATATACGCGAAATCTTCTCCCGCTACACCTCACTGATTGAACCGCTTTCGCTGGACGAAGCCTATCTGGACGTCACCGACAGCCTGCACTGTCACGGCTCCGCTACCCTGATGGCGCAGGAGATCCGCCAGACCATTTTCAACGAGCTGAATCTCACCGCGTCGGCAGGCGTCGCGCCGGTAAAATTTCTCGCCAAAATTGCTTCCGATTTAAATAAACCCAACGGCCAGTACGTCATCACCCCTGAAGAGGTCCCGGCGTTTTTAAAAACGTTGCCGCTTGGCAAAATCCCCGGCGTAGGCAAAGTCTCCGCCGCGAAGCTGGAAAGTATGGGGTTACGCACCTGCGAAGACGTGCAGCGAAGCGACCTGGCTATGCTGCTCAAGCGCTTTGGGAAGTTTGGCCGCGTGCTGTGGGAGCGCAGTCAGGGCATTGACGACCGCGATGTAAACAACGAACGGCTTCGTAAATCGGTCGGGGTTGAGCGCACGCTGAGCGAAGACATCCATGACTGGTCAGAATGCGAAACCATTATTACGGAACAGCTCTATCCGGAGCTGGAGCGACGCCTGATCAAAGTAAAGCCTGATTTACTGATTGCCCGACAGGGCATCAAGCTGAAATTTAACGACTTTCAGCAGACGACGCAGGAGCACGTCTGGCCGCGCCTGAACAAAGAAGATCTTATCGCAACAGCGAAAAAGGCGTGGGAAGAACGACGAGGCGGACGAGGGGTGAGGCTGGTGGGACTGCACGTCACGCTGCTGGATCCGCAGCTGGAGCGTCAGCTGGTTTTGGGATTGTAGATTACACTCATCGTAGGCCCGGCAAGCGTAGCGCCGCCGGGCAACAGACGACAAATTACTTCGCAGGGATCGCCTTCAGCAGTTCCGTCAACAGCGTCCAGTAATGGCCGACGCTTTCAATATGAACCTGCTCATCCGGCGAGTGTGGACCGGTAATGGTTGGCCCGATGGAAACCATGTCCATGTCCGGATACGGCTTCTTAAACAGACCACATTCCAGACCCGCGTGGATCACCTGGATGTTCGGGGTGCTGTTGAACAGACGCTGATAAGTTTCACGCACCAGTGCCATCACCGGAGAGCTTGCATCCGGCTGCCAGCCAGGGTAGCTGCCTTTGGCGGAGGTTTTCGCGCCCGCCAGCGCACCCAGAGATTCCAGCATGCTTACTACATACTCTTTACCGCTGTCGATCAGGGAGCGGATCAGGCAGATAATTTCCGCGCTGTCGTCGCTCATGGTCACCACGCCCACGTTCAGAGAGGTTTCCACAACGCCTTTCGCCACGTCAGAGTTGCGAATCACGCCGTTTGGCGTCGCGTTCAGCAGCTGAACGAAGCTATCGCGAGACTGCGCGGTCAGGGCGGCTTTATCCGTAGACACGGATTCCAGCACCACGGTCAGGTTCTTCTCTTTCGCCGACAGTTCGTTTTTCAGGATATCCAGGTAGACGCTGGAGAGTTTTTTCAGCTCGTCCGCTTTCGCCGCTGGCACCGCCACGGTGGCAAAGGCTTCGCGTGGGATCGCGTTGCGCAGGGTGCCGCCGTTGAAGTCCACCAGACGCAGGTCCAGCTCGGCCGCGTGTCCCGCCAGGAAGCGTGCCAGCAGTTTGTTGGCGTTACCCAGGCCCAGGTGAATATCACCGCCGGAGTGACCGCCTTTCAGCCCTTTCAGCGTCAGCTTGAAGGTCTGGAAGCCCGCAGGAATCGCTTCGCGAGATAGCGGCAGGGTGGAGATGAAATCAATCCCGCCCGCGCAGCCCATGTAGATCTCGCCTTCTTCTTCGGAGTCGGTGTTGATCAGGATATCTGCCTGCAGCCAGTTCGCCTGCAGACCGAACGCGCCGTCCATGCCCGCTTCTTCGGTCATGGTCAGCAGCACTTCCAGCGGACCGTGTTCAACGCTGTCGTCAGCCAGCACCGCCAGCGCAGAGGCCATACCGATGCCGTTGTCCGCGCCCAGGGTGGTGCCGCGCGCTTTTACCCAGTCGCCGTCGATGTACGGCTGGATTGGGTCTTTAGTGAAGTCGTGAACGGTGTCGTTGTTTTTCTGTGGCACCATGTCCAGGTGCGCCTGCAGTACAACCGGTTTACGGTTTTCCATGCCTGCGGTAGCTGGTTTGCGGATCAGAATGTTGCCAACCTGGTCGCGCTCTGCGTGCAGACCTTTTTCCTTTGCCCAACCCATAATATGTTCGGCAAGCTGTTCTTCATGGTAGGAAGGGTGTGGAATGGAGCAAATTTTGGCAAAAATATCCCACAGCGGCTGCGGAGATAATTGAGACAGTTCAGACACGATAAGTCTCCTTGTCGAGGCGCTGCAAACAGGGTTGCAGGCCACAGGGTTAGCAGGTTAATAGTTACCACAAGACAGGCTTGCGAGATGCAACTGAGAATACCACTTTCTCTGCTGGCTGGTAGCATAAAGCATGTAAAAACTCAGGCAGGGAGCGCTAAACACTGGTTTTTAGTGCGCCAGATCTCTATAATCTCGCGCAACCTATTTCCCCCTCGAACACTTTTTAAGCCGTATAAAAACAGGCTGGGACACTTCACATGAGCGAAAAATACGTCGTCACCTGGGACATGTTGCAGATTCACGCACGCAAACTGGCTGCGCGTCTGATGCCTTCCGAACAGTGGAAAGGCATTATTGCCGTCAGCCGTGGCGGTCTGGTACCGGGGGCGCTGCTGGCACGTGAGCTGGGTATTCGTCATGTCGATACCGTCTGCATCTCCAGCTATGACCATGATAACCAGCGTGAGCTGAAAGTGCTGAAACGCGCTGAAGGCGACGGTGAAGGCTTCATCGTTATCGACGATCTGGTGGACACCGGCGGTACAGCGGTCGCTATTCGCGAAATGTACCCGAAAGCGCACTTCGTCACTATCTTTGCGAAGCCTGCTGGTCGTCCGCTGGTCGACGATTACGTGATTGATATCCCGCAGGATACCTGGATTGAACAGCCGTGGGATATGGGCGTGGTCTTCGTGCCGCCTATCTCAGGCCGTTAATACCAGTACGTAACTTTACACGCCCGGCTATGCCGGGCGTTGTTCTTTTTGGCCTGCCACGCGTTACAATGGGCACTATATGACGTATCCATGGAGGCAACGCAATGACGCAGGCAAATCTCACCGAGACGCTTTTCAAACCCCGTTTCAAACACCCTGAAACGTCGACGCTGGTCCGTCGGTTTAATCCGGGAACCATGCCTGCCGTCCAGTCTGCGTTAGACGGTAAAAACGTGCCCCACTGGTATCGCATGATTAACCGCCTGATGTGGATCTGGCGCGGTATCGATCCCCGTGAAATCCTCGACGTGCAGGCGCGTATCGTAATGAGCGAGTCGGAGCGTACCGACAGCGAGCTCTACGACACGGTGGTCGGCTACCGGGGCGGGAACTGGATCTACGAATGGTCTAAACAGGCGATGCTCTGGCAGCAAAAAGCCAGCCAGGAAGAGGATGCCACGCGAAGCGGCAAGCACTGGCTGCATGCGGCCAACCTCTACGCCATCGCCGCCTATCCGCATTTGAAAGGGGATGAGCTGGCCGAGCAGGCTCAGGCGCTGGCGAATCGTGCCTATGAGGAAGCTGCTCAACGTCTGCCGGGTCAGATGCGCGAGCTTGAGTTCGCCGTTCCGGGCGGTGCGCCCGTCACCGGGTTCCTGCACATGCCTGAAGGCGAAGGCCCGTTCCCGACCGTGCTAATGTGCGGCGGGCTGGATTCCCTGCAAATCGACTATTACAGCCTGTATGAGCGCTACTTCGCACCAAAAGGGATCGCGATGCTGACGCTCGATATGCCTTCTATTGGATTCTCATCGAAGTGGAAGTTAACGCAGGATTCTAGCCTGCTGCACCAGCATGCGCTTAAAGCGCTGGAAAATGTTCCATGGGTTGACCACACCCGCGTCGCGGCGTTCGGCTTCCGTTTTGGTGCCAACGTTGCGGTGCGTCTGGCTTACCTTGAATCTTCACGTCTGAAGGCCGTCGCCTGCCTGGGCCCGGTGGTTCACGCCCTGCTCAGCGATCCTGCCCGTCAGGGCAGCGTGCCGGAGATGTATCTGGACGTCCTTGCCAGTCGACTTGGCATGCATGATGCCTCAGACGAAGCGCTGCGCGTCGAACTCAATCGCTACTCGTTAAAAACGCAAGGGTTGCTTGGACGCCGCTGCCCGACGCCGATGCTGTCCGGTTTCTGGAAAAACGATCCGTTCAGCCCGGAAGAAGAGTCGCGCTTAATCACTTCGTCATCTGCGGATGGCAAATTGCTTGAGGTGCCGTTCAGCCCGGTGTATCAGAATTTTGACAAAGCCTTGAAAGAGATCACGCGCTGGATCGCCCAGAGAGTGTGTTAATAGATTGCTAAATTTCGCTGGTTTGGTAAAACAGTGGCTTCACAAAAGGAGATCGCAATGACGTTACCGAGTGGACACCCGAAAAGTAGGCTGATCAAGAAATTTATGGCTCTCGGCCCGTATATTCGAGAAGAGCAGTGTGAAGAGAATCGCTTTTTTTTCGACTGCCTGGCTGTATGCGTCAACGTGAAGCCTGCACCCGAAAAACGTGAATTCTGGGGCTGGTGGATGGAAATGGAAGCAGAGGAGAAACGTTTTACGTATAGCTATCAGTTTGGCCTGTTTAACAAAGACGGCAACTGGCAGGCTACTACCATCAAAGATCAGGAAGTGATCGATCGCCTGGAATACACCCTGAAAGAGTTCCACGACAAAGCGAGCGCGCTGCTGGCCACCCTGGACCTTAAGTTCGAGCCAGCGGATGACTTTTCCAGCGAAGCGGTGAAGCTGACCGCGTAATGGTTTCTCCCTCTTCCTGTGGAAGAGGTCCGGGGTGAGGGCAGCAGACCGCATTTACCCTGGGCAAAAAAATCCCGGCTTGTATGCCGGGATTTTCTTATTTGGATAATCTTAGAACTGATACGTCACACCCAGCGCAACGATATCATCGCTGCTCACGCCCAGCTTATTATCGTCGTCAATCTGGTTGATTTTATAATCAACAAACGCGGACATGTTTTTGTTGAAGTAATACGTGGCGCCCACGTCAATATATTTCACGATATCTTCGTCGCCAATGCCTTCGATATCTTTACCTTTGGACTGTACATAACCCACGGATGGGCGCAGACCAAAGTCAAACTGATATTGTGCAACCACTTCGAAGTTTTGCGCTTTATTTGCAAAACCACCGGAGATAGGGGCCATATTGCGGGTTTCAGAATAAATAGTGGCCAGGTAAATATCGTTCGCGTCGTATTTCAGACCGGTTGCCCAGCCCTCGGCTTTTTTACCTTCACCGCGCGCCTGCAGGTTCTGCGCGTTGGTGCGATCGGAGCTGGCATAAGCACCAATGACGGAGAAATCGCTGCCGCCGAAGTCATAGGCCAGAGACGTACCAAAGCCGTCACCGTTCTGCTTTTTCACGTCGCGGTTTTCGTTTTTGCCCTGGTACTGCAGGGTCATATCAAGACCGTCTACCATGCCAAAGAAGTCGGTATTGCGGTAGGTGGCCAGTCCGGAGGCACGTTTCGTCATGAAGTTGTCGGTCTGTGCCAGGCCGTCACCGCCGAACTCAGGGAACATATCGGTGTATGCCGCGACGTCATAAAGCGCGCCCAGGTTACGGCCGTAATCCAGTGAACCAAAGTCTTTCAGTTTAATACCGGCGAACGCCAGACGTGTTTTCTGCGAGGAGTCGCTTTCAGCTTTGTTACCTGCGAATTCAGCTTCCCAACGGCCGTAGCCCGTCAGCTGATCGTTAATCTGGGTTTCGCCTTTAAAACCGAAACGAACGTAAGTCTGGTCACCATCTTTGGTGTCATCATCACTGATATAGTGCATAGCTTTCACTTTGCCGTACACGTCCAGTTTATTACCGTTTTTATTATAAACTTCTGCTGCGTGAACAGATGCGGAAGCCACCACGCCCATAACCACTAATGCCAGAGTGCTCTTTTTCATTTTCGATCCTGTCTTATAAACGCGCTTTAAAAATTCGCTGGACGATAAGCTGATGCTTAAGTCCCGTGAAAAAACAGGAAGGGTTTTATCGTTCTGGAATGAAACTTTTATGACAAACTAAGAATAATTTTAAAAAACTGTGATTTATTATTACGGTAATAAATTTGTCAAATTCTGCCGCTACGCTTCCTGATCCCGCGCAACAAAGTGCCTGGTGATGCATTAAGGCAGTTGGCAACCGGGCTGACTCCTGTTAAAACGTTCGTTCGACATTACTTTCCCTTATCGTTGAACGGCAGAGAATCATGAGTGACAGCCAGACGCTGGTGGTAAAACTCGGTACCAGTGTGTTAACAGGCGGATCGCGCCGCCTAAATCGCGCCCACATTGTTGAGCTTGTACGCCAGTGCGCTCAGCTGCATGCCGCAGGGCACCGTATTGTGATTGTGACCTCCGGGGCGATTGCCGCCGGGCGTGAACACCTGGGTTACCCCGAACTCCCCGCGACGATCGCCTCTAAACAGCTGCTGGCCGCCGTGGGACAAAGCCGACTCATTCAACTCTGGGAACAGCTGTTCTCTATCTACGGTATTCACGTCGGGCAGATGCTGCTGACGCGTGCGGATATGGAAGACCGGGAGCGCTTCCTGAACGCCCGCGATACCCTGCGCGCGCTGCTGGACAACAATATTGTTCCCGTTATCAACGAAAACGATGCCGTTGCCACCGCTGAAATAAAAGTGGGCGATAACGATAACCTCTCTGCGCTGGCCGCCATCCTGGCCGGTGCCGATAAACTCCTGCTTCTGACCGATCAGCAGGGGCTGTTCACCGCCGACCCGCGCTCCAACCCGGAAGCCGAGCTGATTACCGATGTTCATGGTATCGACGATGCCCTGCGCGCCATCGCCGGTGACAGCGTGTCCGGCCTCGGAACGGGCGGGATGGGGACCAAGCTGCAGGCCGCCGACGTGGCGTGCCGCGCCGGTATCGACACCATCATTGCCGCGGGCAGCCGCCCTGGCGTGATTGGCGACGTGATGGAAGGCATTTCCGTCGGCACCCGCTTCCACGCCCAGGAATCCCCGCTGGAGAACCGCAAGCGCTGGATCTTTGGCGCGCCGCCTGCCGGTGAACTCACCGTTGATGAAGGGGCAACCGCGGCGATTCTGGAACGAGGGAGTTCATTGCTTCCTAAAGGAATTAAAAGCGTGACAGGCAACTTCTCCCGTGGTGAAGTGATCCGCATCCGTAACCTGGAAGGTCGCGACATCGCGCATGGCGTAAGCCGCTATAACAGCGATGCCCTGCGCCGCATTGCGGGCCACCACTCGCAGCAGATCGACGCTATTCTGGGCTATGAATATGGCCCGGTTGCCGTGCATCGCGATGACATGATTATTCGTTAAGGAGCCAGAACATGCTGGAACAAATGGGCGCAGCCGCGAAGGCCGCCTCTTACAAACTGGCGCTCCTTTCCAGCCGCGAGAAAAACCGCGTGCTGGAAAAAATCGCTGATTATCTGGAAGCACAGTCTCAGGACATTTTGCTTGCCAACGAGCAGGATCTGCTGGAAGCGCGTCGAAACGGCATGAGCGAAGCGATGCTCGACCGCCTGGCGCTGAACCCGGCGCGTCTTAAAAGTATCGCCGACGATGTCCGTCAGGTTTGTAATCTGGCCGACCCGGTAGGGCAGGTGATTGACGGTGGGCTGCTCGACAGCGGTTTGCGTCTGGAGCGTCGCCGCGTGCCGCTCGGCGTCATCGGCGTGATTTATGAAGCCCGTCCAAACGTGACGGTTGACGTCGCTTCCCTGTGCCTGAAAACAGGTAATGCCGCCATTCTGCGCGGTGGGAAAGAGACCTGGCGCACCAACGCCGCGACGGTGAAAGTCATCCAGCAGGCGCTGGAAGAGTGTGGCTTGCCGGCGGGTGCCGTGCAGGCGATTGAGAGCCCTGACCGCGCGCTGGTCAACGAGATGCTGCGCATGGACAAATACATCGACATGCTGATCCCACGCGGTGGCGCGGGCCTGCACAAGCTGTGCCGCGAGCAGTCGACCATTCCGGTCATCACGGGCGGCATCGGCGTATGCCATATCGTGGTGGACGACAGCGCCGAAATTGACCCAGCGCTGAAGATTATCGTCAACGCCAAAACCCAGCGTCCAAGCACCTGTAACACCGTGGAAACACTGCTGGTGCACCAGGGGATTGCGAGCGCTTTCCTGCCTGCTCTGAGCAAGCAGATGGCGGAGAGCGGGGTGACGCTGCACGCTGATACCAATGCCCTCGCGCTGCTCCAGGGTGGCCCGGCTAGCGTGGTTCCCGTAAAAGCGGAGCAGTACGACGACGAGTTCCTGTCGCTGGATCTGAACGTGAAGGTGGTTGCGGATCTCGACGACGCTATTGCGCACATTCGTGAACACGGCACGCAGCATTCTGACGCGATCCTGACGCGTACGCTGCGCAATGCCGATCGCTTTGTGAATGAAGTGGATTCCTCTGCGGTATATGTGAACGCCTCCACCCGCTTCACGGACGGCGGCCAGTTCGGACTTGGCGCAGAAGTGGCGGTCAGCACGCAGAAACTGCACGCGCGCGGTCCGATGGGCCTTGAAGCGCTGACCACCTATAAGTGGATCGGCTTCGGTGACGATACGATTCGTGCGTAAATAGTCACGGGTGATGCAAAAATAGCCGTTTGATTCAAAAGGGCATTGACGCATCACCCGGTTAGATCTAACCTTTTGCCCCGTGGTTACACTCGTAACCGGCCTCTCAGGGCCGATATAGCTCAGTTGGTAGAGCAGCGCATTCGTAATGCGAAGGTCGTAGGTTCGACTCCTATTATCGGCACTCACGCAGAAAAATCCTTCAAAAACAATAACTTAAGACGGTTGTCGCTCTCAAGGTACAATCTTTTTTTTTAAGGGATTCTATGACCAACAGTTTCCGCTATGGTTAACAGTGGCTACTCAGGGATGTTAGCACGTAGCGGCCTGTAGTTGTAAAGCTCGAGCAGGTACAAAGCGTGAACAGTCCCCACGAACCGCTATCATCTCGAAGCTGATGACGCTGCCAACGTATCTAAAATCCTCCCGAAACAGATTGATCACACGCATTTAAGCCTGATGTGTGGCCGTATGAGCCACGTAAACAGGTGAATAGTGGTAAACGTACCTGCACACGATATGCAGGCTCTGCCAGCGCTTCGCTCACGCTCCGAAAGGTACATGAGCACCCTGATAAGGTGTGATCCCTCTGACAATCTGATTTGGTCACTGGTGACTTTCGCAAAGCGAAACCAACCAGGTTGGCCAGATGAAGTCGCTACGCTCCGCTTGTCTTCTTACCACTAACGGGGCTTTATGGCTTCTATTGTCTGAAATCTGCTACATTGCACAAACATCATATGGATTACTGTAAAGTTCATCATTATGATTATGTGTGCCATTGCCAGTTAAGAAATGCGGAGAGGACAATATGGATGTTACTGATGAGGCTTTGTTGAGTTCTGGCTTTACACCATCGGATTTGAAGAAGATAAAGAACAACGTTGAAAGCTATGGTGGAACGTTGGGGAATGCAATCAGGGACCTGGCCAGGCGATTTATTCTAGCCGTGTGGGTTGTATCCGGTTGCCTTGCTGTATTCATTTTTCTTGTGATGTTCGCATCTGAGCAGAGTGTTTTCTCTGGTGCTATTGGCCTTTCTTGTGGCGCAGCGGTTGCAATTTTTATACAACCGCCTGTACTTGCTTATAAATCCTGGCGATTCTGTAGAGCGAACAAATCTTAATTAGTACTGTTATCAGTAGCCAGAAGATCAAAAATGACTTTCGCTTTGACACCATATCCAGCGATTTTCATCGTTAGCTTAGGCTTGCTCATTGTGTCAACTTTTCGGTAGTAATCACGCGGCAGCCAACGGAATAATCGCCAAGCTCCGGGTTTCCTTGCTAAGCCGAAGATACTATAGACACTCGCCCCTAGAGTCACCGTATTATAAAGAGCTAATCCACTTTTTGGGCTAAACCCCATAAATTGTGCGGTCTCCATTGCGCCATCAGCAAAAATCCCTTCCGATTTGGATTGTTCACCATAGCGAAGATGGCTTGCTTCTTTTGTTATACCGTTAATACCATCAACAAATAAAACGGCTCCTGCAAGAACTCCAACAGGGGTCATAGTGGACATCATAACCATCCCACCAAATAATGCTGCTCCAGATACCACTATATGGATTGCCGAAATAACATATCCGACAATTTTATTGTTTTCCCTGACAAACTCGACCTTTGCATAAAGTTGGGCGGCTCTGGTTCTTAACAGGCGTTCTTGTTCTTGCAGATTATCTGTTTCGGCACGCAGATTTTTGATGCATGCAATGCATTCTTCATCGGTTTTGGCCCGTCGTGCAGTTTCAAATTCTTTCTCTACGACCTGCCTTATCTCTTCGACAAACTTGATACGTGTTATCCCATCTTGCAAATAGAATGCTGATAGCCGATTTGCAGTTTCGACGAGTTTCCGGGCTTCCAGATTTACCATGGTATCTGACCATGTTCTGTTCCAGCCCCTGTTGAGCAGCGCAATATCCATTAAAGACTCCTTCCCAAAATGTGTCTGGTCATTTTACGTGCAATAAGGTCGAAGATAACAGGAAATACTTTCACAACCCGCCCCCGTGGGTGTCCCGTTGTTTTATCCTTCCAGTTTACATTCTCCTGCTGAAAATATCCCCGCCTCTGTTGGACCGCTGCTAGGCCGTCAGCCCAGGCCCTCGGTGAAAAGCGCTTTTCTTCGCCAAATTGGCTTTTTTGGTCAGGTATTGCTTTTCGGCGCGTTGGCGTGAAGCGGGGTATACAACAGCGATTTGATCAACAGAAGGATAGCATTCGGGAGGATTTGAGGTGAGTTTACTTGTTCAAGGATTTTGGATGAGTTTGTCTGGTCACCCCACAACTTCAGGTTTCAGGCCTTTGATCCTGCCAGAGCATTAAACGCCATAAAAGCATATTTTTCTATTCACCAGCAGATACAAAGCCACTACGGCGACGTTACCACAACGGGTAGAAGGTCTACCCTCACCTGGCGAAATTCTCCCGTCCTGGCGGTCATAGATGCATATCTTTTTCCACACCAGCGCATGCAGTCCCATCAATCCCTTCTACGCTTCACCAGAAGCCCTCAGCGGCGATTTCTAGCACCAGATATAACTGGCGTACCGATAATCCATGACTTCCCACAGCGCGATACAGGATTCACCAGAGGGCATCTGTCTTGATGACAGTACGTCGTCTTGCCCTTGAATAGCAAGAAGTGTCGCGGCATAAGCAACTTAATCCTCGTCATCACTCTGTAATACCCTACGCAGGATTCGGCTCGATTCCAGTATCGGCAGATCTTCCATTAATAACGCCGATCGCGATGGCAATTTATTAAACAAGCGCTCTGTTTGCGAGGCGAGATAGGCTACCAGAGGATGTGCGTCAGGGTCGCCTGAAATCAACTCCACGTTGTATTGCGTGACCGTGCCTTCACCAAAGACCCCCGAGCAGTAGTTGGTCCCTCCCAAGTATCTGAAGTCTTCAATAAAAAAGCTGAACATGCGCATTATTTTGTGAGCATCGCGTTGGTCAGTACGGTTGTCTGCTATCCGAAACAGTATGGTATTACCTTCAATGTCATATTGATAACGAAGGCGGTGCTGCTTAAATAGCAAGATAAGCAGTAAACGATTTATCCTGCTGAACTGTTCCGTCACCCTGACAACGTTGTTAATCATAGTATCTGACCGCTTTTTCATTTTCGCGTGGCGATGCGCCGCGCTTTTGCCGGGCCGAAGCTGTGGCTTTTCGATTCCCTGAAGGAGCTGAGCATCAATGACCCCATGCTCAATGACGTAATGAATATGCTTAATGGCGGGCTCCAGCGCCTCAATGGAAAACAGCTCGGTATAGCCGTCGCCGGCATCAATGCCCGTTTGATATTTGGCCAAAAGAAAATGCAGCATTTTTTCCAGCTTAAAGACCTCGGACTGCGGTAACGCAATGCGGTAAGAATGGGCATAATCCACATCGCCCCAGACCCGTTTTAGCGACTGAATGCGGTTATAGATATTATTGGCTTTACCCACTTTCATCATCTTTTTGGCCGGGAAAAGCAATAAATAGAGAAAAGAAGGGGTGTCCATAAAGCGCCTGTGATTGCGGTAACGAAAAAAACAATGATAGAAGTTTTTTTCATGCCAGGCGTAGCGCAGCGTTCATAATGCTGAGCGCTTCATGCTTAAGGCCGGTATAGCCCCAAAAGGCTATACCGCCACTCCCTCCTATCGTGCAATTAACGCAAACACGCCCCAGCCAACATATTCCCTTGTGTAAGCCACATGGCGCTTAGGGGCTGCCGTCAGCTCCGCGCGCACCTCCTGTGCAAAACCATCGTCGGGGTTTTGATCCAGCCAGCGGCGCAGGGTCATCCATTTCGCGGCTTCGTATCTGTCCCAGCCTTCCTGATCTGCCAGCACCATTTCGACCAGGTCATAGCCCTGGCGATCGAAAGACGCGACAAGGTCGGGCAGGGTGAGAAAGTCTGCGGTGGAGGAGACGCCGCAAGCCCGAGCCGTCTCCTCCGTTGCGGGAACCTGTCGCCAGTAAGGTTCACCGATGAGCATGATTCCCCCGGGCTTAAGGCTTTGTGCCAGCAGGTCCATTGTCCCGGCGACGCCGCCAGCAATCCATGTGGCGCCAACACAGGCCGCCACGTCGCATTGTTCATCAGCCACGTAGCCAGCCGCGTCGTTATGCACAAAATGGACGCGTTCGCTGACGCCGAGCGCCTCTGCGCGCCGCGTTGCCTGCGTGGTAAAGAGCGGGCTCATGTCGATGCCAATACCGGAAATCCCGTGATCGCGTGCCCAGGTGCAAAGCATCTCTCCCGAACCGCTGCCGAGATCGAGAAGGCGCGCGCCTGGCTTCATGCGTAACACGCGCCCGAGCGTGGCGTACTTTTCTGGTGTGAAGGGGTTATGAATGCGGTGTTCGCTTTCGCTAACAGTAAATATGCGTGGGATATCCATCGTCCTCTCCTTAACGATTATCAGGCTGGGCACGGACGTTGTTCAGCCCGGTAGTATTGATGCGGTAGGGCTGACCGTTAACGGATTTGATCAGCTTTTTGGTTTTGAGCTTTTTGAAGACGGCGAGCGTGCAGTCGCTGAGCAATAGCCCTTCGCGGGTGTAGCATTCAACGGCGGTGACGCGGCCGGACGTATCGCGGACGTGCACAATACGGCCACCTTTGGCGAGAACGTGTAAGGTACGCTGTTCCTGACGGGATAAATTCATACTGGAAAACCTGTTTAATCATCATGTGCAAAACGTGCAAACACACAGCGGTGTCCGCATTCGATTTCGGCGCATTGATAATCAGTCCGGCCTGAAAAGGTCGGGGAGCTGATTATCGGATGATTACATTCTCCAGCATCAAAGCCTCGGATTGAGTTGAAAGGTATTTACGGGGTGAATGATAACACCCGGTCATTGTATGTGTATACCCAGGGTTGAAAAGTGTGATCCCGGTAAGATCACACTGTACCGTTTTTTATATTTTTATCGATTTCAGCCTGTGGCTTTCCGAACAGATAGCCCTGCACGAGATCGCAGCCCAGCGCCTGAAGCCGTTCAAGCTGCGCTTCGGTTTCCACACCTTCTGCAATGACCCGCATATTGAGGCTCTTCGCCATGCCGGTTATCAGTTTTACGATATTAAGCGCATCGTCTTGGGTGGATATCGGATTCACAAAGGATTTATCAATTTTAATTTTATCAAAATTGAGTTCACTCAGCCTCGAGAGCGAGGAATAACCCGTTCCGAAATCATCAATGGAGATTTTTACCCCCAGCGATCTGAGTTTTTTGAGAATAGTGAGCGGCGTGTTGCTGTCACTGAAGAGCGAAGACTCCGTAACTTCCAGCTCAAGGCGGCTGGCCGGCAGGCCTGTCTCTTTCAGGATGGACTGAACCATTGCAGTAAATGATTTAGTCCCCAGCTGAACAGGTGAGACGTTTACCGAGATTCTGGCCGGAACCGCCCAGGAAACCGCCTCCCGGCAGGCAAGTTCAAGCACATTTTTGCCAATCTCATTGATCATCCCTGTTTTTTCAGCAACAGAAATAAAGTAATCAGGCGACAAAATCCCCTTTACCGGGTGTATCCAGCGAATAAGCGCTTCATAGCCGTAAATTTCATTGCTGAATGAATCGACAATAGGCTGGTAATAAACAACGAATTCATGGTTGCTGATCGCGAGAGCCATATCATGCTCAAGGGTTCTGCTTTCCTGCAGCTTCTGCAGCATCCACTGACGGAAGACTTTTATCTGCTGTGAGCCCTCTTTTTTGGCTTCGTAGAGGGCCAGATCGGCAAATTTATAGAGATAATCCGAGCGCCGCTCATTATCAGATAAAACGATACCTACACAGGTGGCAATTTTTATCAGCTGGTTATTGATCGTATAGGGCAGACTGATGTGAGCGCTGATCTCTTTGGCGCGCAAAACCGCTGCGTTCTCGGTCAGGCCGCTGGAGAGAAGTGCAAATTCGTCACCGCCCAGGCGGTAAAACGTATCCGTCGCGTTACTCATTGAGGTAAGCCGTCGGGATACCTGATTCAACAGTAAATCGCCGGCGTCATGGCCATAGGTATCGTTGACCTCTTTGAACCGGTCTAAATCAAATAACATCACCGTGACAGGGGTATGGTTTTTATCTGCCTGAAGGGTAATTTTATTGAGATCGTCCCAGAAGAATAGACGGTTTTTCATGCCGGTAAGGGAGTCATGATACACATCATATTCCAGCTTCGAATTCTGTATTTGCAGCGTTTCTTTTGACCGCTGTAGTTCGTCAGCGAGGGTTTTAACCTGCATGTGGGCTTTAAGAATATTTTTATTCTGATAGATCATTAAGAATCCCAGAATAAAGCTTAATATCACCAGAAGTAACGAAAGTACGGAGTAAATATAATATAGGATCTGTATTTTATGGTTAGATTCATTAATTGTGTTAATATCTTTGGTTAATGCGCTTGAAGACAGTTGACTGAGCGGCGCGTCGAGCAGGTGCATATTTGCCAGGTACTTTTTTAATTCTTCATGGCTCATTTTTTCCAGGTTACTGTCCAGATACGCCAGTATTTCTTTCAGGCGTGCAGCGATCTCTTGATGCGTTTTATCGCTCTCAATATAGCGGCCTAAGTCTCCCCCGTTCAGTAACTCGCCCTGGCTGAGCATAATTTCGAGACGCATGCGGGCCTGGTCTATCGTAACGTCATCGGTATCGGTTGCGTATAGACCAAGCCATGATTCAAATCGGTAATACTCTGATACCAGTTGAGCCACGGACCAGGACTCAGTGTAATGAGTCAGTTTTTGCAGCTCTTGCTGACGATCGTAAACAAGAAATGCAATATATCCCGTCGTGATAAAAAGAGAAAAAATGATACCAACCAGTATCCTGTTCATTATGTTCTCCTGAACTGCTATTCAATCTTCATTTTGCTAACCTGCCATGCTGAACGCGAGTAATAAATTTGATTATTCAACTCAGGAAGACTGTCATAAGGGTATACAATGAATGATGGGCCTTTATCGCGGATACGCATATATTCGCCATTAATCTTTAAGGCAAGAATAGCGTTATATTTCTTAAAATCGCTGAGAGGAATAGCGGTTGCGTAATCATTAAGGGCAATAACATTAACGACAGAACCCTTTGCTCCAACATAATCCATGAGTTTGTTCATTGGAACACCCTCAAACTTCGTCCTGCCCGTATACCAGGGAGATGTCGTCTTGAAACTCACCATCCCGAGTTTTTCAAGGCTTGCGAGATCAAACACTGCTTTCCCATCTTCGTTAGTATTTTCTATATTCCCGTAAATCGTCAAAATGGGTTTTCCGGCGGGTTTCGGCAGTTCACCCGCCCAGGCTAAACTCTGAACCAGACAGCATACCAGCATTAGGATTAATCGCATTATGGCCTCCACTTTTGCACAGAAGTATATGAATTATAATTTAGTTATCACAGTAGTTTATGTATTTTATTGCGTCGCTATAACTTCTGTACGCGAATGAGGGATAATTGCAATGTAATCAAGTGGTTATGAGGTTGCTGAAGAGTGATTTCAATCACATACAACACCTCTTTTTTTTGAGGCACGCTACGCTTACTTGAATAAACTCTCTTACGTTTAAAAAACGATCGCTTTAATTGAGCGTTATTTCCTCACCTCAAAGAATGTACCTGTGATGGACAGGTAAAAAAAACGCCACCCGATGGGCGGCGTTGTCATATTTAGCGATTGTTCAGCACATGCACCGTTACTTTTTTGCGCCCGGTGAAGCGCTGAGCGGTAAACGCCATAGCTCGTAGCGTTCATGACCGGGTTTGACCGCGCCAGCAAAGTGGTCATTGAGGCTGCTTGAGGTGAAGATCAGGTCACCGTCCGGACGAATAGCCGGCCTTTCTCGCTGATTTATGCACCTCACCGGCGTCAGTCGGCTGTCACCCGGGCCATGATCGATCTTCTGACCATGGAACAATGACGCGGGTGTCTCCGTCATGAAAAAAGCGTCTTATTCTTAACCCGCCTCCAGCATCCCAAAACTCACAATTCGCGAGCGTCCCAGCTCTTTCGCCCGGTACAGTGCCACGTCCGCGGCGCGCAGCAGGTTGTCACTTTGAGCATGCTCTGGATAGCTGGCGATACCAATCGACACATCCACCGGCCCAATCTCGGTCAGCCCGTAGCGAAGCGATAGCGCATGCACGCCGTTGTAAATCTTCTGCGCGCAGGCGTGCGCTTCTGCTTCACCGGCCCCGGGAAGCAGAACCAGAAACTCCTCGCCCCCGTAGCGGAATGCCAGCCCGCCGTCGTGCGCGGCCCGCTGAACAATCGTCGCCACGTTTTTGATTACCTGATCGCCGGCCTCGTGACCAAAGCGGTCGTTAATGCTCTTGAAGTGATCGATGTCGATCATCATGCAGCTTAACGGCTCGCCGTTGCGCATGGCCTGCGTCATTTGCGTGTGCAGGGTGTCTTCCAGATGATGACGATTACGCAGGTCGGTAAGCGGGTCAAACAAGGCTTTTTCCAGCAGCGCGTCGCGCAGGCGCTGATTCGCCAGCGCCAGTCCGAGCGCCTCGGCCATCAGTTCCAGATACGCGCGTGCAGGAGCATTTTCCGGGGTGATGTTCTGGAACGAGAGCAATCCAATGGCCTCGCCCTGGGCGATAAGCGGTACGCACAGTGCGCTTTCCGCCTGTGATTCCGGGAGATGATAGCAGGCGACATCCGGTTCACCGTTAACCGGCGGGTGGCTCTGACCGCGACGCACGGCCCAGCACGCATCGGGGTGGAACGTGGCCTCATCATCTGCCGGTGAAAGCCACTGGGCGACGCAGCGCATTTGCCACGGATCGCGGTCAAAAACGTAGAGCCGGCCCGCTATCCCCGGCGCGATATTGGGCGCAAACAGCTCCGCCACGTTGATCACATCGTCAAAGTTTTCACACCCCTGCAGCCGCTGCGTCATGCGCGCCAGCAGCTCGCGGATGGCCCAGTCGGCGTCACGCTCTTTTTCCAGACGCTGTCGCGCAAGGCCGTTTTCACGAAAGATGCGGATGGCCTGGGCCATATCGCCAATCTCATCAATCTGGTTAAAGTTGGGCGTTTCAACGGCGAAGTCCTGAGAGGCCAGACGGTGAACCACGTCGCTCAGGCGTACCACCGGGCGCAGCACGCGGCGTTTTAATATAAAGCCGAGCACAAACAAGAACAGCAGGGCGGTCAGGCCAACCATCACTTCAGAAGCCGTGCGCAGCGCTTTCGATTTTTTCGTCGCCTCCCGCACGGAGGCAATGACACGTTTGTCGAGTATCTGGCGAAAGCGATCGATTTGGGTTTGTGCGCGCTCAAGCTCCTGCTCGTAGGGCATGCCATAGAGCAGGGCAACGGCCTGCGCATCTTCACCCCGGGCCGCGCTCGTCAGTGCTGCCTGCTGCTCATCCTGCAGTGCATCAATGATTTTTAAACCATCATGTAGCAGGGCCAGCTCGTCATCTGAAGCGCCGGTGTCCTGCAGTTTCTCCAGCTTCAGCTCGATGCTCTTCAGTTTTTTCTCTGACGCATTGTACTCATCCAGGATTTGCGGATTTTTTTTGATGACATACAGGCGCGCTAAATCGGACTGTTTCCAGGCGTCGGTTTCAATATTTTCTGTAAGCTCATCAAAATTTTGACGTAGTTCAATGGCCTGACGTTCGGCAGTGTCAGCACCGGAGGCCATCAGCATGATAATGCCGGAGGCGATAGTCAGGCAGACCGTGGCACCGTAGGCCCAGTTGGTTATTGTCGCGATTCGCACCTGGAGATCCTTTTACTGCATAAAGAGGATGGCGTTCTTCAAATTATAGAAAACGTATGATTTAAGGCGAAAAAAAAGGCGGCACAGCGCCGCCTGATGTGGTCGTTATCGTCACGTCCCTACAAATCTGGAGAGTTTTTTCCCTCTTCGATGAACTCGGCGTCCAGCTCTTCGGCATTGCCCGCGTGATCGCGGCCGGAGAAGAGGTTCCAGCAGGCGATAAACAGCGCGGCGATGAGCGGCCCAATCACAAAGCCGTTAATGCCGTACAGCTCCATACCGCCGAGGGTAGTGATTAAAATCAGGTAGTCCGGCATTTTGGTGTCTTTCCCCACCAGCAGCGGGCGCAGGATATTGTCCACCAGCCCGACAATAATCACGAAGAAGCCAACAATAAACAGCCCCTGCCAGAGCTGGTGCGTGGCGAACAGGTAAATGGCGGCTGGCACCCAGACAATCGCCGAGCCGACGGCGGGAACCAGCGAGAGGAACGCCATCAGCGCGCCCCAGAGCACGCTGCCGTCGATGCCCACGATGGCAAACGCGATCCCGCCGAGCGTGCCCTGAACGACGGCCACCACTGCCGTCCCTTTCACCGTCGCCCGGGAGACGCCGACGAACTTGGCGAACAGGTGCTGTTTAACAAAATCAGACAGCGGCAGGGAGTCGAGGATCTGGCGTACCAGATACGGTCCATCCTTCAGCAGGAAGAACAGCAGATAAAGCATGATGCCGAAGCTAATCGCAAAGCCAAACGTGCCTTTGCCGATCAGGAACGCGCTGCCCGCCAGATACTGCCCGCCCTGCAGCGCAACGTCGGAGAGTTTTTTCTGGATCTGCGCCGCGTTGGTCAGGTTGTGATCCGCCAGGAAGCCGCTGGCCCAGTCCGGCAAGTGGTTGAAGATGCTCGCCACCACCTCCGGGAATTGGGTGTTGTTCTCCTGAAGCTTCGTGTAAACCACGTTCAGCTCAATGGCGAGCGAGGAGAGGATCACCATTAGCGGGATAAAGACGATCAGGCAGATAATGCCAATCGTCAGCAGCGAGGCCAGCCCGTTGCGATCCCCCAGCGCGGCGCGCAATTTGTTTTTTACCGGGTTGAAGATGACGGTCAGAATAGCGGCCCACAGTATCGCGGAGAAGTAGGGCGACAGCACGTCGAAGAAGGCCCAGGTCACAAGGGCGAGAATGAAAATAAAGAAACCTTTGGTCAGTCCGTTAAAGCGCATCAGTCAGTCCTGGTTACTAAGAAACTGTGACGACTATAGAACCGATTGCGAGAATTACCAACCCGGCGGTCAGTTCAGCAATATCGCAGTATGAATTTGCGCTTCACGGATAGCACTTTCGACTGACCGAAGATCGCACGTTCCCGCACCATGCTGTTAGTATCTGCTTGCGGAGGTGCTTATGGCCTGGCGTCCCATTCTTTATGTGATCCTCACAACCCACCCCAGACTCAGCGCGCGGCGTGCCCGTTTGCGTCTGGTCATCTAGCTTTTTATTAACAATCGCGGTATAACACTTTCTTTGGATGTTTAGATGTCCATACGTATAGAAGGTAATATGCAAACACAACAAGAAAATGGACAGCTTAAGCGCACCATGAAAACACGCCACCTGATAATGCTCTCGCTGGGCGGCGTGATTGGGACAGGGTTATTCTTCAATACCGGATACATCATTTCCACCACCGGTGCGGCGGGCACGCTGCTGGCGTACCTGATCGGCGCGCTGGTGGTCTGGCTGGTGATGCAGTGTCTGGGTGAGCTCTCCGTGGCGATGCCGGAAACCGGCGCGTTCCACGTCTATGCCGCCCGCTATCTCGGCCCGGCGACGGGCTATACCGTGGCGTGGCTCTACTGGCTCACCTGGACGGTGGCGCTCGGGTCGAGCTTTACCGCCGCGGGCTTCTGCATGCAGTACTGGTTCCCGCAGGTGCCCGTCTGGGCGTGGTGCGTAGTCTTTTGCGTGGTGATTTTCGGCCTTAACGTCATCTCCACGCGCTTCTTTGCCGAAGGGGAATTCTGGTTCTCGCTGGTGAAGGTCGTCACCATCATCGCCTTTATCATCCTCGGCGGGGCGGCGGTCTTTGGTTTCATCCCGATGCAGGACGGTTCACCCGCGCCGGGCTTAAGCAACATCACCGCCGAGGGCTGGTTCCCGCACGGCGGCCTGCCGATCCTGATGACCATGGTGGCGGTGAACTTTGCCTTCTCCGGGACCGAGCTTATCGGCATCGCAGCGGGTGAAACGGAAAATCCGCACAAGGTCATTCCGGTTGCGATCCGCACCACCATCGCGCGGCTGATCATCTTCTTTATCGGCACCGTGTTTGTGCTGGCGGCGCTGATCCCGATGCAGCAGGCGGGCGTGGAAAAAAGCCCGTTCGTGCTGGTGTTTGAAAAGGTCGGTATTCCTTATGCCGCTGATATCTTTAACTTCGTGATCCTGACGGCGATCCTCTCGGCGGCGAACTCTGGCTTATATGCGTCCGGGCGCATGCTGTGGTCGCTCTCGAATGAGAAAACGCTCCCGCGCTGCTTTGCCCGCGTAAATAAAAACGGCGTGCCGCTGACGGCGCTCTCGGTTTCCATGCTCGGCGGCGTGCTGGCGCTATTCTCAAGCGTGGTGGCCCCGGACACGGTGTTTGTCGCACTCTCGGCCATTTCTGGCTTTGCGGTGGTGGCGGTGTGGATCAGCATCTGCGCGTCGCACTTCGTTTTCCGTCGCCGTCATCTGCAGTCCGGCCAGCCGCTCTCTGCGCTGCAGTACCGCGCGCCGTGGTATCCGCTGGTGCCGGTGTTCGGTTTTATCCTCTGCGTGGTGGCCTGCGTCGGCCTGTGGTTTGACCCCAGCCAGCGCATTGCCCTTTATTGCGGGCTTCCGTTCGTCGCCCTGTGTTATGGTGCCTACTACCTGACCCGAAATATGACATCGCAGGAGCCTGAACATGTCGCAGAATAATCCGCTTACCGCCATCCTTGAAAAACAGCCGTTTGTGGTGCTGGATGGCGCAATGGCAACGGAGCTGGAAGCGCGCGGCTGTAACCTTGCTGACAGCCTCTGGTCGGCCAAAGTGCTAGTGGAAAACCCGGATCTTATCCGTGAAGTGCATCTTGATTACTACCGCGCAGGCGCGCAGGTGGCGATCACCGCCAGCTACCAGGCCACGCCTGCGGGCTTTGCGGCACGCGGTATGGATGAGGCGCAGTCCCGCGCGCTGATTGGCAAAAGCGTGGAGCTGGCGCGTAAGGCGCGCGAAGCGTACCTGGCCGAAAACCCGCACGCGGGCACGCTGCTGGTAGCGGGCTCCGTTGGGCCCTACGGCGCGTATCTGGCGGATGGCTCAGAGTATCGCGGCGACTACGTGCGCAGTGCCGAAGAATTCACAGAATTCCACCGCCCGCGCGTGGAAGCGCTGCTGGACGCGGGTGCAGACCTGCTGGCCTGCGAAACGCTGCCGTCGTTCACGGAAATAAAGGCGCTGGCCGCGTTGCTGACGGCGTATCCCCGCGCGCGGGCGTGGTTCTCCTTCACCCTGCGCGACAGCGAGCACCTGAGCGACGGCACGCCGCTGCGGGAGGTGGTTTCTTCTCTGGAGGACTATCCGCAGGTCGTCGCGCTGAGCATCAACTGTATCGCGCTGGAAAACACCACGGCGGCGCTGAAGCAGTTGCAAAGCCTGACGCCGCTGCCGCTGGTGGTCTACCCGAACTCGGGCGAGCATTATGATGCGGTAACCAAAACCTGGCACCACCACGGCGAAGCGTGCGAGACGCTGGCGGGGTATCTGCCGCAGTGGCTGGCGGCGGGAGCGAAGTTAATCGGCGGATGTTGTCGCACCACGCCGAAGGATATTGCAGAGCTGAACGCGCAGCGCTGAGTTTGTGCCGGGTAAGGCGCAGGCGCCACCCGGCACAAACCAACCGCACAAAATCAACTATCCTTTCCCGCTTTTTTTCTAAAAACGAATCGTCATTAGCGATTCTTTTTTATTCCTTTATCAAAATTCCCGCGCCGGAAATACTGCCCTCATAACAACAGGGGAGCAGGCATTATGGCAATTTCATCGCGAATCACACTTCTCGGCGCGCTGGCGCTGTGGGCATTTCAGGCGCAGGCGGTGGACGTTACCGTCGCATATCAAACCTCGGCTGAGCCGGCGAAAGTTGCGCAGGCGGACAATACCTTTGCGAAGGAGAGCGGCGCGAAAGTCGACTGGCGCAAGTTCGACAGCGGCGCGTCCGTCGTGCGTGCGTTAGCGTCCGGCGACGTGCAGATTGGCAATATCGGCTCCAGCCCGCTGGCGGTCGCGGCCAGCCAGCAGGTACCGATTGAGGTTTTCCTCCTCGCCTCGCAGCTCGGTAATTCCGAAGCGCTGGTGGTGAAGAAAAACATCACCAAACCGGAAGACCTGATCGGCAAACGCATCGCCGTGCCGTTTATCTCCACCACCCACTACAGCCTGCTGGCGGCGCTCAAACACTGGGGCATCAAGCCGGGGCAGGTGCAAATCATCAATCTTCAGCCGCCGGCGATTATCGCCGCCTGGCAGCGCGGGGATATTGACGGGGCTTACGTGTGGGCACCGGCAGTAAACGAGCTGGAAAAAGACGGCACCGTGCTGACCGACTCCGAGAAAGTGGGCCAGTGGGGCGCGCCGACCCTCGACGTGTGGGTGGTGCGCAAAGACTTTGCCGAGAAACATCCTGAGGTGGTGAAAGCCTTCGCCAAAAGCGCAATTGCCGCCCAGCAGCCGTACATCAGCAACCCGGAAGAGTGGCTGAAGCAGCCCGCCAATCTGGAAAAACTCTCCCGCCTGAGCGGCGTGCCGGAAGCGGACGTGCCGGGGCTGGTGAGAGGCAATACTTATCTGACCCCCGCGCAGCAGGTGCAGCAGCTAAACGGGCCGGTGAGCAAAGCGATTGTAGATACCGCAACCTTCCTGAAAGAGCAGGGCAAAGTGCCTGCGGTCGCGGCGGATTACAGTCAGTACGTCACCGACCGCTTTGTGAAATAAGGAGTCCGCCATGCTGAACATTACGAACCTGTATGCCGATTACGGTGGTAAACCCGCGCTGGAGGACATCAACCTGACGCTGGGCAGCGGTGAACTGCTGGTGGTGCTCGGCCCGTCCGGCTGCGGAAAAACCACGCTGCTGAATCTGATCGCCGGGTTTGTACCGTATCAGCACGGCACCATTCAGCTGGAAGGCAAAAAGGTGGATGGCCCTGGCGCCGAGCGCGGCGTGGTCTTTCAGAACGAAGGATTGCTTCCGTGGCGCAACGTGCAGGAGAACGTGGCGTTTGGGCTCCAGCTTGCGGGTGTGAACCGTGAACAGCGGCTGGCAACCGCGCGGGCGATGCTGAAAAAAGTGGGGCTGGAAGGGGCGGAAAAACGCTTTATCTGGCAGCTTTCCGGCGGCCAGCGTCAGCGCGTCGGGATCGCCCGCGCGCTGGCGGCGAATCCGCAGCTGTTGCTGCTGGACGAGCCGTTCGGGGCGCTGGACGCCTTTACCCGCGAGCAGATGCAAACCCTGCTGCTGCGCCTGTGGCATGAGACGGGCAAGCAGGTGCTGTTAATTACCCACGATATCGAAGAGGCGGTGTTTATGGCGACCGAGCTGGTGCTGCTGTCGCCGGGGCCGGGGCGCGTGCTGGAGCGGCTGCCGCTTGAATTTGCCCGTCGCTACGTCGCGGGGGAGCCGGTGCGCAGCATCAAATCCGATCCGCGGTTTATTGAGCAGCGTGAATATGTCTTAAGCCGCGTGTTCGAACAGCGGGAGGCCTTCTCATGAGCATCGTCTTTAGTGAAAAAACGCGCCGCACGCGTCCGGCGCTGCGCTGGCCTTTCTCACGTCAAATTACGCTGAGCGTCGGTACGCTGCTGGTGCTGCTCGCAGCGTGGTGGGCGGTTGCGGCCCAGCAGTGGGTCAGCCCGCTGTTTCTGCCGCCGCCGGGACAGGTGCTGGCGAAACTCATCTCCATCGCCGGGCCGCAGGGCTTTATGGACGCTACGCTCTGGCAGCATCTCGGCGCAAGCCTGACGCGCATTCTGGTGGCGCTGCTGGCGGCGGTGGTTATCGGTATCCCGGTCGGGATCGCGATGGGCCTAAGCCCGACGGTGCGCGGCATCCTTGACCCGCTGATTGAGCTTTACCGCCCGGTGCCGCCGCTGGCCTATTTGCCGCTGATGGTGATCTGGTTCGGCATCGGCGAAACGTCGAAAATTCTGCTGATTTATCTGGCGATTTTCGCGCCGGTTGCCATGTCGGCGCTGGCGGGCGTGAAGAGTGCCCAGCAGGTGCGCATTCGTGCGGCGCAGTCGCTGGGCGCCAGCCGCACGCAGGTGCTGCTATTCGTGATTCTACCCGGCGCGCTGCCGGAGATTTTAACCGGGCTGCGCATTGGCCTCGGCGTGGGCTGGTCCACGCTGGTGGCGGCAGAGCTGATTGCCGCCACGCGAGGATTAGGGTTTATGGTTCAGTCGGCGGGAGAGTTCCTGGCGACTGACGTGGTGCTGGCAGGGATCGCGGTGATTGCCGCGATCGCCTTCGGATTAGAACTGGGGCTGCGCGCGCTACAGCGCCGCCTGACGCCCTGGCATGGAGAAATACAATGAGTGAACGACTGACCATCACCCCGCTGGGGCCGTATATTGGCGCGCAGGTGTCGGGCCTGGATGTGTCCCGCCCGCTGAGCGATAACCAGTTTGAGCAGCTGTACCACGCGGTGCTGCGCCATCAGGTGGTGTTCCTTCGCGAGCAGGCGATCACCCCGCAGCAGCAGCGCGCGCTGGCGTTGCGTTTTGGCGACCTGCATATTCACCCGGTCTATCCGCATGCGGAAGGGGTGGAGGAGATTATCGTTCTGGATACCCACAACGATAATCCGCCGGACAACGACAACTGGCACACGGACGTCACCTTTATCGAGACGCCGCCCGCCGGGGCAATTCTGGCAGCAAAATTACTGCCAGAGACCGGCGGCGATACGCTGTGGGCGAGCGGGATTGCGGCGTTTGAGGCGCTCTCTGCGCCGTTCCGGACACTGCTGAGCGGCCTGCGGGCGGAGCACGACTTCAAAAAATCGTTCCCGGAATATAAGTACCGTAAAAGCGAAGAGGAGCATCAGCGCTGGCTGGAAGCGGTGGCGAAGCATCCGCCGCTGCTGCACCCGGTGGTGCGCACCCATCCGGTCACGGGCAAGCAGGCGCTGTTCGTGAACGAAGGATTCACGACGCGCATTGTGGACGTGACGGAAAAAGAGAGCGACGCGCTGTTAGGTTTCCTGTTCGCACATATCACTAAACCGGAGTTTCAGGTGCGCTGGCGCTGGCAGGAGAACGACCTGGCGATCTGGGATAACCGCGTGACGCAGCACTACGCCAACGCGGACTATCTGCCGCAGCGCCGGATTATGCAGCGGGCGACGATTTTGGGCGATAAGCCGTTTTACCGCCCCTGATCCTGTAGTACCCGTAGGCCGGGTAAGCGCAGCGCTACCCGGCGAAAACGGTGCACAATTGCCGGCCAATTAAAGGTGCGCCTCAATATACCGCTGATAGCGGTTCGCCTTCAGGTAGCACAAATCCACCAGCACCAGACCGTCTACGCAATTGTTGAACGCCGGGTCGCTGCCAAAATCAATAAACTGCACGCCGCCGGGCTCGCATAGCTCGGAATACTGTTTATACAGCGGCGGTATGCCGCAGCCCAGATTGCCGAGCAGGGATTTCAGCTTCGTCAGATCGTCCACGTAATCCACGCCGCCAAACTGTGCCAGCACGTCCGGTAAGGATGCCGGATACGGCTGACGTGACGCGGCTAGCGGATGCGTCGCCGGGAACCACAGGCGGTAAAAGGCGACCAGCAGATCCCGTGCCGCAGGCGGTAAGCCGCCGGAGATGGAGACGGGGCCAAACAGGTAGCGATAATGTGGGTAACGCGCCAGGTAAGCCCCGATGCCGGACCATAAATAGTCCAGACCTCGACGCCCCCAGTAGCGCGGCTGAATAAAGCTGCGCCCAAGCTCAATGCCGTGCTCAAGCACGTCATGCATTTTGTCGTCGTAGTGGAACAGGCTGTAGCTGTACAGACCTTCAACGCCGCGTTTTTCGATCTGCATGGCCGTCGGCATAAAGCGATACGCCCCGACGATCTCCAGATCCTCTTCATCCCAGAGGATCAGGTGCAGATAATCGTCATCGTAGCTGTCGGTGTCCCGGCGTTTACCGCTCCCTTCCTCCACCGCGCGAAACGCAATCTCGCGCAGGCGGCCCAGTTCGCGCAGAAGAGGCGCCTCTTCCTGCCCGTTGCGCTGCCACAGGTAGATGGTTTTACCGTCGCTGGTTTTACCCAGACACTCCGCCTGCGCCAGCTCGCGTTTCAGGGTGGCCCGGTCTTCCGGACGGGCAATGGCGCACTGGGTTTTGAAGACGCCAGGCAATCCCTTGCCAAGACGCATCACGTGCTGACGGCACTGCTCGGCCATCTCACGTGACGAAAGAGTGGCGCTATGCCAGTGATGCCAGGCGATTTGCTGGCCGATTTTAATCGGCAGCTGGCTGTGGCGGCGGCGGAACATCTGCTGCATTAGCAGCAGCATCGACAATGTCGGCGACACCAGCGTACTGGCATAAAAGAGCAGGCTGTTATGCGCCTGAATATGCACCGGCAGCAGCGGGGCGCGCAGCTTGCTGGCGAGTTTGATAAAGCCGGAGTGCCATTTTTTATCGCGAATGCCTTTGCGCGTGGGGCGTGAAACTTCACCCGCCGGGAAGAAGATCAGCACGCCCGCGTTTTGCAGATGCTGCTCCATCTGAACCAGAGACGATTTCGCCGTCCTGCCGCCCATATTGTCCACCGGAATAAACAGCGAACTGAGAGGCTCAAGGTGGGTCAGCATCCGGTTGGTCACGACTTTAACGTCGCGCCGCACGCGGGAGACGGCGTACATCAGCGCCAGCCCGTCCAGCGTGCCTGTCGGGTGGTTGGCAATAATAACCAGCGGGCCATGTTCGGGGATTTGTTCGAGATCGCGGGCGGAAACGGTGCAGAGAATATCAAGGTGCTCCAGAACTTGCTCCACCATATCCAGTCCTTTCAGGTGGCGGTGAGCGGCGGCAAACTGCTGGAATTCTTCTTCGTAAAACAGCCTTTTTAACAGACTTTTTTGCCAGGGTGCAGGCCTCGCCTGAGGCCAAAGATCGTCGAGAACGCTATCGAGGCTAAACATGATTACTCCTCCTGCCGTCTTGCGAAGACAGTAGAAGGAGCAGATGTCGGTTGTATTGCAGTTTGGTGAAGATTAGCGGAGGATTTTTTTCTCGGCCAGATCCAGCGCGAAGTAGCTGAAGATCAGATCCGCACCCGCGCGTTTGATCGCGCCCAGGCTTTCGAGGATCACTTTCTCTTCGTCGATGGCACCGGCCAGCGCGGCGAATTTGATCATCGCGTATTCACCACTCACCTGGTATGCCCCCAGCGGCAGTTCGGTGCGCTCGCGGATGTCGCGCAGAATATCAAGGTATGCTCCAGCCGGTTTCACCATCAGGCAGTCTGCGCCCTGGGCTTCATCAAGCAGGGATTCACGAATCGCTTCCCGGCGGTTCAGCGGATTCATCTGGTAGGTCTTACGATCGCCCTTCAGCGCCGTACCCGCCGCTTCACGGAACGGGCCGTAGAAGGAGGAGGCAAACTTGGTGGAGTAGGACATGATGGCGGTGTCGGTAAAGCCTGCCGCGTCCAGCGCCTGACGGATAGCCTGAACCTGTCCGTCCATCGCCGCAGACGGCGCGATGAAGTCCGCACCCGCAGCGGCAGCCACGACCGCCTGCTTGCCGAGGTTCAGCAGGGTGGCATCGTTGTCCACGCCGTGATCGCACAGTACGCCGCAGTGCCCGTGGGAGGTGTATTCGCAGAAGCAGGTGTCGGACATGACCACCATTTCTGGCACGGTATCTTTGCAGATGCGGGACATGCGGGCCACGAGGCCATCTTCTTTCCATGCATCGCTGCCGGTGGCGTCGGTATGGTGGGAGATGCCGAAGGTCATCACCGAGCGGATCCCCGCGTTGGCAATGCGTTCAATCTCGCGGGCCAGATGCTTCTCAGGAATGCGCATCACGCTCGGCATGGCTTCGATGGCTTTGTAGTCATCAATCTCTTCTTCAACAAAAATCGGCAACACCAGATCGTTTAAGGTCAGTGTTGTCTCTTCAAACATGGCGCGCAGTGCGGGTGACTTACGCAGGCGGCGGGGACGTGCAATTAAATCGGTCATGGTATGCCTGATGTTTGTGGAACAAAGAAGGTTAGTGTACCTCAAAGTGAAGTGAGGTGTTTTACTAAAGTGGGCATTTTGATACCGATTAATGCGGCCTGTCTATGATTGCCACTGAATTATATATAATTAACTAATCCTGCGGAATGTCGGTTCGAATTATTGATGTTAATTCTATTACGAAGGGAATGTATAAATAAAAATGATCTGTTTATAAAACTTATATCACCTTTGCTTGTTTAGTTTATTTTGACTTTTTCTTTATAGTATTTATATTTAGCGCTCTTTTTCTCTCGTTTTACATCTGCTGATTGTCTGGATACGGACTTAAATGAATCATTCATTGAACCTTTTCTGAATGAAACTGCATAATTCACTCCGCAATTAAACATTGCTAATTGATTTACGGACAAACATGCTTACGTCCCTGAGGAGGGATGACCCAATGCAAACATGGAAAAAGAAACTGGTTGTATCTCAACTTGCATTAGCTTGTACGCTGGCTATCGCTTCTCAGGCTAATGCGAAAGATATTTCCGGTACGACATATAATACTTTTGGATATGATAATACCGCATCTACGCCGTGGTATTATGGCTACGCAGATTGGGATTACTCGGATGCCACCCATGATGGTGACATTTATCCGGTCATCAATAAATCAACCGTAAACGGTGTTATTTCGACTTACTATCTGGATGATGGGGTCAATGGCCGTGCGAACGCGTTGAGTATTTCTAACAGCACCATTAACGGCATGATCACGTCAGAGTGTATGACCACGACGTGTGCAGATGGCGTGGATACTGACGGCACCAGTCATACCCAGTACGATCGTTTTAGTCTGACCGTTGATAACTCCACCATCAACGATGCCTACGAGCATTACGCGTATGATGTCGTCAATGGCGAGAATACTGAAACGCATTATCTGGACACCTATGGTCTGGGTAACGCAATTACCCTGGACGTTGAATCTGATATCGTAATTCAGAACAACTCCCACGTCGCGGGTATCACGCTGACGCAGGGTTATCAGGAACTGGATAACACACCATACGACGGTGTTGAAGGCGTTGCTAACAGCAGCAATGTCTTTACCGATACGCTGGTGGTGAAAGACTCCGTACTGACCTCTGGTGCGTACAGCGATCTGGGCACCAACGGGTTCTACGGTCAAACGGCGAAGCCGAGCGACTACGGTGAAACCAACGCCTCGGCTGCGGATGATGCGGCGCTGATCGTTGCGGCCGGCGCGTCTGATAACGCCATGCAGACCACCGCTACCTTCGATCACTCTACCGTAACGGGTGACATTCTTTTCTCCAGCACCTTTGATAACAACTTCTACGAGAATGGCGATCCGGCAACGGATACCACTGAAGATGGTGTCTATAACCCAACCACCAACGGCTGGGACGGTACCGATACACTGGATGTTACGCTGACTAACGGCAGCAAGTGGGTCGGTGCAGCGCAGTCCAGCGTTGAAGCTATCGGCACTGCGCAGATGTATGGCCAGGGCTACAGCAACGTTGACTGGCACGCTCTGTCCCCGAACAGCATCTGGCCTGATTCTACCTTCGACAGCAACGGTCACGTTGCCGGTGAAGAGGTGTACCAAAGCGGCCTGTTCAATGTGGCGCTGGATAACGGTTCCGAGTGGGATACCCGCAAGGTCTCCAACATTGATGCGCTGACGGTGAACAACCAGTCTCAGGTCAATGTTGAAAACTCCGGCCTGCTGGCGGATTCAATCACCCTGACCAATGCTTCAACCATGAATATTGGCGACAGCGGAGCCGTGGCAACCGACAGCCTGTATCTGGACAGCTATAGCCGTGCGGCACTGACTGAAGAGACAGCAGAGCTGTATGCCAACACCATTACCGTAGACAACGGTGCCGAGCTGGCGCTGGGTCTGGGTCAGGTTGATACGCACAATATGATACTGACCGATGGCGGCGTGCTCAACGTTGCCAGCCGCGATTATGTGCTGAACAGCGATCTGAACAACGCACGCTATATCACCAACGATCGCTACAACGCGGAGTATGACTACGGTGTTGTCGCGCTGAACTCCGACGGCCATCTGGCGGTGAACGGTGACGTTGCCGGTAACTACAAGGTGCGCATCGACGATGCAACCGGCGCTGGTTCAGTTGCCGACTACAAAAACAAAGAGATCGTTCGCGTCTACGACAATAACGCGGATACCGCAGCCAGCTTTACTGCTGCAAACAAAGCTGATTTAGGTGCTTACACCTATCAGGCGCAGCAGGAGGGTGACACCGTTGTTCTCCAGCAGAAAGAGCTGACTGACTACGCCAACATGGCGCTGAGCATTCCTTCTGCCAACACCAATATCTGGAATCTCCAGCAGGATACCGTGGGTACGCGTCTGACCAACAGCCGTCATGGCCTGGCAGACAACGGCGGAGCGTGGGTGAGCTATTTCGGCGGCAATTTTGACGCGGATAACGGCACCGTCAGCTACGATCAGGACGTAAGCGGCATTATGGTCGGTCTGGACACGCAGATTGACGGTAATAATGCGAAGTGGATCGTCGGTGGTGCAGCTGGTTTTGCGAAAGGCGATATCAGCGATCGTACGGGTCAGGTCGATCAGGACAGCCAGACTGCGATGATCTACGCGTCTGCGACGTTTGCGAACAACGTCTTCCTCGACAGCTCACTGAACTACACCCGCTTTAACAATGACCTCTCTGCAACCATGAGCAACGGTCAGTATGTTGACGGTGACACCACCTCTGACGCTGTTGGCTTCGGGATGAAGCTGGGCTATGACTGGAAACCAAACCTCTCAGGCTATATCACCCCTTATGCGGCGATTTCCGGCCTGTTCCAGTCAGGCGACGACTACCAGCTGAGCAACGACATGCGTATCGATGGTCAGTCTTACGACAGCATGCGTTATGAACTTGGCCTGGATGCGGGTTATACCTTCAACTACGGCGGCGAACAGGCTCTGACCCCGTACTTCAAGCTGGCTTACGTCTATGACGATGCTGACAATAATGCTGATATCAACTCTGACAGCATTGATAACGGCGTCGAAGGCTCTGCGGTTCGCGTGGGGCTGGGCACCCAGTTCAGCTTCACCAAAAACTTCAGTGCTTACACCGATGCGACTTATCTGGGCGGCGGCGACGTTGACCAGAACTGGGGAGCAAACCTGGGTGTGAAATATACCTGGTAAATAGAAAGCGCGGGGGATATTTTCCCCCGCTTTTTTATATGGTTTAAAAATAATAAAGAACCGACAGATACAGATGCTTTGAGGTATGCATGAACGTTAATGCGAAACCACTTTCTGAATTAAGCCGGCTCGCAAAATGTCTGGAAGTCGCCGGTACCCCCTTTAAGATCGAACCACAGCAATTAATAACAACCGGCAATAATGATGATGAGCCATTTACTTTTATAATACAGTCTGGTCTTACTGCTATCCATCGTAAATCTGATGAACTTCTGATGGGCATTGCGCAGGCACCTTTTATCTATGGTTTGAATGCATGGATAAATGATAGTTATCTGGAATATTCCATGATGACACACACAACCTGTTCTGGATTTTATTTACCGGCCTCTGCCACGCGTCAACTTATTCAGCAAAATCATCTCTGGCAGGATGCTTTCTGCTGGGTGTCATGGATTAACCATATTCTGGGCAAGCGTGACCTGCAGCTGGTGGGAAATAACTCTTATAGTCAGATCCGGGCGATGTTGATCAATATGGCCGAGTGGGATGACTCGCTGCGCTCAAAAATTGGCGTTATGAATCATATTCAGCGTAGCACACGTATTTCACGTTCGGTCGTTGCAGAAGTCCTGGCTGCGCTGCGTCAGGGGAACTACATCAATATGAGCCGGGGCAAGCTGGTCAGCATCAACCGCTTGCCCACGGAATATTAAGATCAGTTAGACGCAGTAAGCACCTGGGCTTTATTGGCGCTCAGTTCGGCCACCAGGTTATTGATGCCGTCACTCATATTAACGAAGCGCGTGTTCGGAGAACGGGTGACCACCACAAACGCGCCCACGTTGGACTGCGGAATCATTGCCATGTAGGTAATGAATCCGCCGCCGCCGCCGGTTTTCTGAATGATGCCCGGACGGCCATTTTTCGGCGCCATATAGACCCAGCCCAGGCCGAGCGCATCGGCTTTACCCGGCACGTCCATCCCGATGACGCGATGCAGCTGAGTACGCTGATAGATAAGGGTCTGCATACGATCGGCCTGGCTGCTGCGGGAGTAAAAATCCGAAGAAAGGAACTGCTGCATCCAGCGCATCATGTCGCCAGGGGTGGAATAGACCCCGCCGCTGCCCACGGCCGCCAGCGTGTTGTTACAGGGGCTTGCGCCTTTCTCTGCCACCATCAGGCGTTTGCACTGGTCCGGGGAAGGGGTAAAGGTGGTGTCTTTCATGCCCAGCGGACGCGTGATCTGCTCTTCAAAAAGCTGCGGGTAAGGTTTGCCCGCCGCCGTTGAAAGCGCATCCGCCAGCAGATCGAACGCCAGGTTCGAGTAAGAGGCCTGCGAGCCCGGGGCGGATTTCAGCGTGGCGGTGCTCAGGTAGTTCCAGCGCTGTTGGCGCGTTGGCCAGACAAAAACGTCGCGGTGCGCCGCGCCGCCCGGCTGCTCGCGCGGCAGAGCGCTGGTGTGCGTCGCGAGGTTCACCAGGCGAATTGGCGTGCCCTGATACGTCGGCACGCGGGCACCCGGCGGGGCGTATTTGCTGAGCGGATCGTCGAGCTTTACCACGCCCTGGTCGAGCAGCTTCACCAGCATTTCGCTGGTCATCAGCTTGGTTAAGGACGCGACGCGCACAACGGAATCCAGCTGCGGACGAACGTTATTACCTGGACGCGTTTCACCAAAGCTGCGGAAAACGCGCTGGTTGCCGTCGATGACCACCATTGCCATCCCTGTCGCGCCGCTGCCGTAATAGATAAGGTTCGCGTAGCGATCGGCAATATCGGAAGCCAAAACGGGCGCCGTCAGCGGCTGGGCTGCCTGGGCGGTGGAGAAGCTCACCGCACACAGCGCGGCAAATGAGAGCAGACAACGTTTCAACGAAAAGCATCCATGAAGTGAATGAGGAAAGTAATGGGTATTTATACTACTAATCGGCACCGTGCAATGCCCCGAATAGCATAACCATAGCGAGAAAAACGTAACCATGGGTAAATATGAAGAATTTCCCTGCGAGCGCTCTCCCATTTTGTGACATCGGGCTTATGATAGGCACCAGTGTTACTCAATCTTGCGGAGAACGGTATGTCTGAAAAGCGTGTGGTAATGGTGGTTGATATGCAGAACGGGGTGTTTGAAACCCCGCGTCATCAGCGCGAGACGTGTGTCTCTCTGATCAACCAGCTTACGCAGGCTGCCGACACGGTGATTTTTATTCAGCATGCCGAGGCCGGGGGGCTGGAAGAGGGAAGTGACGGGTTTGCGTTGCTGCCTGAACTCCATCAACCTGCCGGCGCGCTGTACGTGACCAAAACCGCCTGCGATGCCTTCTATAACACCGGGCTTGAGGCGCTGTTACGCGAGCAGGGCATTCGCGAGTTTGTCATCTGCGGCTGCGCCACCGATTACTGCGTTGACGCCACGGTCAAGAATGGCGTCAGCCGGGGTTACCACATTACCGTGGCGGAAGATGCCCACACCACCGCCAACCGCCCGGCTGCCGAAGCACAGATCCTGATTCACCACCACAACGACGTCTGGCGAAACTTCATTGCGCCAGCGAACCCTGTCGCGGTGAAACGCACCGAAACAATTCTCGAAAACTGGAAAGCGAACTAATAATCAACCCACGGGTCTGACCTTTTTGCCCGAGCCGGGGTCCGGCTCGGGCAAGGTATTCGTGTGGTAATGTGTTGAGCACAGCAACAACCATAACAACAAGAAGGAAGTATCATGTTTAAGTCTTTTTTCCCAAAGCCGGGGCCTTTTTTCCTGTCGGCATTTATTTGGGCACTGATCGCAGTCGTGTTCTGGCTGGCGGGCGGCGGTGCATGGCTGACGCGCATCGTGGGGGCGACAGGCGAGGTGCCGATTAGCGCGGCGCGCTTCTGGTCGTTCAGCTATCTGCTGTTTTATGCCTATTACGCGCTGTGCGTCGGGCTGTTTGCGCTGTTCTGGTTTAATTATTCCCCTCATCGCTGGCAGACGTGGTCCATTCTCGGAACGTCGCTGATTATTTTTGTCACCTGGTTTCTGGTCGAAGTGAGCGTAGCCATTAACGCGTGGTATGCCCCGTTCTACGATCTCATCCAGAAAGCGCTGAGCGCCCCTAACAGGGTGCCAATTGGCGAGCTTTATAATCAGTTAAAAATTTTTATGGGCATTGCCATGATCGCTGTCACCGTGGCGGTGCTGAATAATTTCTTCGTCAGCCATTACGTCTTCCGCTGGCGTACGGCGATGAACGAATTCTACATGACCCACTGGGAGCGTCTGCGCCATATTGAAGGTGCTGCTCAGCGTGTTCAGGAAGACACCATGCGTTTTGCGTCAACGCTTGAGGATATGGGCGTCAGCCTGCTTAATGCCATCCTGAAACTGTTTGCGTTCTTACCGATTCTGGTCGCGCTTTCTCCGCATATTTCAGCATTGCCGATTGTCGGACATTTACCGTACGGCCTGCTCATCCCGGCGCTGATTTGGTCGCTTATGGGCACAGGCCTGCTTGCCGTCGTCGGGATTAAGCTGCCGGGCTTAGAGTTTAAGAATCAGCGTGTGGAAGCGGCCTATCGTAAGGAGCTGGTCTACGGAGAGGACGACCCAACGCGCGCTGCGCCCCCGACGATAAAAGAGCTGTTCCGCAACGTCCGTTTCAACTATTTCCGGCTCTATTTCCACTACATGTATTTCAATATTGCCCGTATTTTCTATCTGCAGGTCGATACTGTTTTTGGACTATTCCTGTTGTTCCCGTCTATTGTTGCGGGAACAATCACGCTGGGCTTACTGACCCAGATTACCAACGTGTTCGATCAGGTCAGAAACTCGTTCCAGTATCTGATCAACTCCTGGACCACGCTGGTGGAGCTGATGTCCATCTACAAACGTCTGCGCAGCTTTGAACATGAGCTGGACGATCGGGACCTGCAGGAAGTCACCAACACATTTAGCTAATACAGGGAGTTGCTATGTCTTTTGCCGTACCGCGTGCGTTACCGCTGTCCTTGCTGGCTGCCCTCGTTCTGGCGGGCTGTGCCGAAAAAGGGGCTGCTCCGCTTAAAAAGGGCGAGAAGCCCGTGGATGTCGCAAGCGTTGTACGGCAAAAAATGCCCGCCAGCGTGAAGGATCGCAATGCGTGGGCGGATGCGCTGGCAAAAACCTTTGAAAGCCAGAAGATTGCCCCAACCGAGGAGAATATCTGCTCGGTGCTGGCGGTGGCGCAGCAGGAGTCGATGTACCAGTCAGACCCGGTGGTGCCGGGTCTCAACAAAATTGCCTGGAAAGAGATCGACCGCCGCGCGGAATCGATGCATATCCCGGTGTTCCTCGTGCATACCGCGCTGAAAATCACCTCGCCAAACGGCAAAAGCTACAGCGAGCGGCTGGACACGGTGAAAACCGAAAAACAGCTCAGCGCCATCTTTGATGATTTCATTAACATGGTGCCGATGGGGCAGAAACTGTTTGGCTCACTGAACCCGGTTCACACCGGCGGCCCGATGCAGGTGAGCATTGCGTTTGCCGAGAAGCATACCGACGGCTACCCGTGGGAAATTGACGGTACGGTGCGTCAGGAGGTCTTCTCCCTGCGCGGCGGGCTGTGGTTCGGCACGTATCATCTGCTGAACTATCCGGCGAACTACAGCGAGCCCTTGTACCGCTTTGCAGACTTTAACGCGGGCTGGTATGCCAGCCGTAACGCGGCGTTTCAGAGCGCGGTTAGCCGCGCAAGCGGCGTCAAGCTGGCGCTGGACGGCGATCTTATCGCCTACGGCAGCAGCGAGGCGGGAAGCACCGAGCGGGCGATCCGGAAATTATCGACAACGCTTGATATGAGCAACAGCGACATTCGCCGTCAGCTTGAGAAAGGCGACAGCCTGGCATTTGAGAAAACGGAACTCTACAAGAAAGTGTTTGCGCTTGCCGATAAGAAGAGTGGGAAAACGTTGCCGAGGGCAATTCTGCCGGGGATTCAGCTGGAAAGCCCGAAGATCACGCGTAACCTGACCACCGCCTGGTTCGCAAAACGCGTGGACGATCGCCGGGCTCGCTGTATGGGGCTTTAATGGCGACGACGAAAGCGCAGGACGAGCGCGACAACGCCTAAAATCATACACCCCGCGAGGAAGGGAACGAGGCCAAACAGCGTGCTCACGCCAAAGCCGATTTCAACCCGCGGGCGTCCGTTATCCTGCACCTGCATCAGGTGTTCATAAACGCCCGGCGCGTGCACCAGCATATTAAGCAGCTGGGAGCCAGCCCAGAAGCAGAACAGGACAAACAGGGCATACGCGATATTACCCGCCGTGGAGGTTTTTGGTTTGCCGCCAAAAATCGGTTTCGACAATGTAAAGTCAGCCATGTTGACCTCCCGAAATATCACTCTGTTTTAATACGCGTCTTACGGGGTGAGTTTGACAGGTCATCGCATTTGTCAATATCAGAATCGTGGTAATTTTCGCTCAGGATTTCTCCTGGATTGTTGATTTCTGCAGCATGTCACAATTTGTTAACTTAAATGAAACTGCACCGCATTTCAGAATTTCCGCATCTGCCACAGACCTGGCGGTGAAACTGTGAGAGGATGTCTTTTTTTCCTGCCGGAGTTGTTATGAAGCTCACGTCCAAACTTCGCCGTGACTGGCACTACTACGCCTTTGCTATCGGGCTGATCTTTATTCTTAACGGCGTCGTGGGGCTGTTGGGATTTGAAGCGAAAGGCTGGCAAACCTATGCCGTGGGCCTGGTGACCTGGGTAATCAGTTTCTGGCTGGCAGGGCTGATAATCCGCCGCCGTCCGGAAGAGACGACAGCGGAGGAGACGGCTAAGGGTGCCGATTAGCCGTTAACGGAACTTTTCAGGGCGCTGTCGGCGGCATGACGCTCCAGCGCCAGCTCGATCAGGCGGGTGATCAGCTCAGAGTAGCCAAGCCCGCTGGCCTGCCACAGTTTTGGATACATGCTGATATTGGTGAAACCCGGCAGCGTGTTGATTTCATTGATCACCACCTCGTTCTCCGGCGTCAGGAACACGTCCACGCGTGCCATGCCGCTGCAGCCGAGCGTCTGATAGGCCTCAATGGCGATCGCCCGGATCTTATCGTTAATGGCCGGATCGATATCCGCAGGAACAACAACCTGGGCGCCTTTATCATCAATATATTTGGTGTCGTACGAGTAGAAGTCGCTGTTTAAGACCACTTCACCGCAGGTGCTGGCCTGTGGGAAATCGTTGCCCAGCACCGCGCACTCAATTTCGCGACCTTTGATCCCCTGCTCAACCACCACTTTATGGTCGAACTCGAACGCCAGACGGACGGCTTGCGTGAACTCTGCTTCGGTGGTGACTTTGCTGACGCCCACGGAGGAGCCCTGGTTGGCTGGCTTCACAAACAGCGGCAGACCCAGTTCAGTGCTAATTTGCGCGAAGCTGTGCTTGTCGCGGTTGGCGCGGGTGAGCGTCACGAACGGCGCGATATTCAGCCCGGCATCGCGCAGCAGGCGTTTGGTGACGTCTTTGTCCATGCAGGCGGCGGAGCCCAGCACGTCCGAGCCCACGAACGGCAGGTTGGCCATGCGTAACATTCCCTGCAGGGAACCGTCTTCGCCGAGGGTGCCGTGCACGATGGGGAAGACCACGTCGATCTGGGCGAGAGCCTGCGCGTTGCCTGCGTCGATGAGCTGACCCTTCACGACGCCGGGTACGGTGGCGACGCTAATTTCCGAAGGATTAAGGGCGATGTGTGCTGGATCGTGGGCATTCAGCAGATACTGGCTGGCATCGTTAACATGCCACTGGCCCTGTTTATCAATGCCCAGCAGCACCACGTCGAAACGGCTTTTATCGATCGCATCAACGATATTTTTAGCCGATTGCAATGACACCTCGTGCTCCGCTGATTTTCCCCCAAAGACAATACCTACGCGCTGCTTTGCCATCTCACTCTCTTCCAGTCTGACGAAAAGCCAATAACATACCACGATGCCCTGCGGGTTTCGCGGCCTTCTGCCATAATGTTTTGGGGAACAGTGAGGGGGGAGAGTGAAAGGAAAAACGCTGCTGACCATTTTCATCCTTGGGGCAATCGCAACGGCGGGCTATCGCTGGCTGCCGTCTTACTACAACCCTTTCACGCCGCTGAACCTGGACGACCCGCCTGGCCGCATTACCCAGTATAAGCTGCGGCACTTAACGCCCGAAGCCTGCGCGAGCCTGTTAGCGCAGGCTAATCAAAAAAAACTGATCCGCACCCAGGCGGTCGCTGACAGCGGCGGGGAATGCCCGCTGAACAACGTCGTGCGCGTGCGTGACTTTGGCCCGGTGAGCCTGAACGGCAGTTTTCTTGCCAGCTGTCCGCTGGCGCTCAGCTCAGCCCTGTTTGTCAGCCAGCAGGCCCGGCCCCTGACTAAACGCTTTACCGGCAGTGAACTGACGCGCATTGAGCACCTCGGCAGCTTTGCCTGCCGCAATATCTACCACCGGCCCGATGCGCGGCGCAGCGAGCATGCCACGGCAGAGGCGCTGGATATCGCCGCTTTTCGGCTGGCGAACGGAGAGCGCGTTACGGTACTTAACGGCTGGAAATCGGCAAAAACGCAGCCCTGGCTGAAGGCTCTGCTGGCGGCAAGCTGCGGTTACTACGGAAACGGTCTTGGGCCGGAATATAACGCGGCGCACGCCAGCCATTTTCATCTGGGAATGCGCGGCTTTGGTCTCTGCCGCTGAAGCATAATCTTCCGCCAGAAAATGGATGAATTGTGACTTATTTCACAAATATGATGACTGGGAAGATAAAACACCAAAGTCAGCGAGGCCGCATCTCTGGTGCGACGTTAAGGCGCGTAACTTGCTAATCTGACGGCGAATTCGCCTAAAAATGAAGACTATTTCTGTATGGAATCCTGGAAAGTTAATCTCATCTCGGTCTGGTTCGGCTGCTTCTTCACCGGGCTTGCCATCAGCCAGATCCTGCCGTTCCTGCCGCTGTACGTGTCACAGCTGGGGGTCAGCTCCCACGAAGCGCTGTCCATGTGGTCCGGGCTGACGTTCAGCGTCACGTTTCTGGTCTCCGCCATTGTGTCACCGATGTGGGGCAGCCTGGCGGATCGGAAAGGGCGTAAGCTGATGCTTCTGCGCGCCTCCCTCGGGATGGCGATTGCTATTCTGCTCCAGGCCTTCGCCACCAACGTCTGGCAGCTGTTTTTCCTGCGGGCGGTGATGGGGCTGACGTCCGGGTATATTCCCAACGCCATGGCGCTGGTTGCCTCTCAGGTGCCGCGCGAGCGCAGCGGCTGGGCGCTGAGTACGCTCTCTACCGCCCAGATCAGCGGCGTTATCGGCGGCCCGCTGCTGGGAGGCTTTCTGGCTGACCATGTCGGTCTGCGCGCGGTATTCATCATCACCGCAATCCTGCTGGTGATCAGCTTTCTGGTTACGCTCTTTCTTATCAAAGAGGGGGGCCGCCCCGTTATCAGTAAATCTGAGCGCCTGAACGGCAAGGCCGTCTTCGCCTCGCTGCCATACCCGGGACTCGTGATTAGCCTGTTTGTCACCACCATGGTGATCCAGCTCTGCAACGGTTCGGTCGGCCCGATTCTGGCGCTGTTTATCAAGTCGATGGAGCCGGACAGCAACAATATCGCCTTTCTCAGCGGCATGATTGCCGCTGTGCCGGGCGTCTCCGCGCTGATCTCTGCCCCGCGTCTGGGAAAACTGGGCGACAGGATCGGCACGGCGCGCATCCTGATGGCGACGCTGATTTTTGCGGTGGTGCTCTTTTTCGCCATGTCGTTTGTTACCTCTCCGCTTCAGCTGGGCGTGCTGCGGTTTTTACTCGGCTTTGCGGATGGCGCTATGTTGCCCGCCGTACAGACATTGCTGGTCAAATATTCCAGCGACCAGGTCACGGGGCGTATTTTTGGCTATAACCAGTCGTTTATGTATTTAGGCAACGTCGCCGGTCCGCTTATTGGTGCGTCCGTTTCTGCAATGGCGGGTTTTCGCTGGGTATTTGCCGCGACGGCGATTGTCGTTTTAATCAATATTATCCAGCTGGCAATTGCCCTGCGTCGCCGCAGACAATTAGCGGAGGCGAAATCAGCGAAATAATCTTTTCGCAGATGTATTATATATTCTTATGGTAGCCGCATTTTTATATAACAAAATGCGGCGTTTTTTATAGAAAAACGTTTCGCTGAAAAGATCGCTGCGCTAATTTGGCGGCAATGTCACTTTTGCATAAGATAATACTTTTCTCCGCTTTGCATATTTCATTCCTGGTGTTAATTTCAGAGAAAATCCCATAAGGAAATAGCACGATGAAGAATCTCATTGCTGAGTTGCTGGTTAAGCTTGCACAAAAGGAAGAGGAGTCGAAAGAGCTGGTCGCCCAGGTCGAAGCGCTGGAAATAGTTGTCACCGCGCTGCTGCGGCAGATGGCAACATCGGATCAGCAGGCGTTAATTGAAAGCATTGAAGGAGCGCTGGATAAGGCGCGGCCCGATACGCAGGTTCCGCCAGAAGATGCCGAGTTGCTGCAGCAATACGTAAAGAAGCTGTTGAGGCATCCGCGCAGTTAAGCCGTTACTGACATGTCATAGGATTGTCATGCAGGATGCCTGGAGTCGCTCTGTTTTATTTTTGTATTTGTACATGAAGAAAATAAATTGAAACAGAGCGCGCTTTTTAGCGCGTTACATTCCCTGTTAATTACCCCTGCCATTGATGCTGATACCGTCAATTCATGCGCGCTGGAACTGAAATGATAAATTCCCGGCGGAAATCACATCTGCCGGGTGGTTTTTTTCCGGTCACGAACCAGACTTACAGGGAACGTTCACAAAAGGATGGTGCAATGAAAACAACATTACTGGTTACTCTGCTCTCCGGCCTGTTCCTGATCTCCTCGGCGAACGCGGAAGAAAAAACATTAACGCCGCAACAGCAACGCATGACCACCTGTAATCAACAGGCGACGTCCCAGAGTCTGAAGGGGGATGCACGTAAAACCTACATGAGCGACTGCCTGAAAAACGGCGCCGCGAAACCCGGCGAAAAAAGCCTGACGCCGCAGCAGCAAAAAATGCGCGAGTGTAATGCGAAAGCAACCGAACAGTCCCTCAAGGGCGACGATCGCAGCAAGTTCATGAGTGCCTGCCTGAAGAAAAAAGTGTAGTTCTAACGGGTGAGCGGCTCCGGCGGCTCACCCGAAATTTCATACTTTCCCCTCAGACCCCCTCTCTATAATTTGGGAAAATGTTTCAGAATATTCCCAAAAATGATGAATGATGACATTTATTACTACAAAAAGCGCATTCGGGAAGAGTGGAGTTTAACCCTTTCTCAGGATGACCCTCACCGTACCGGCATCCAGTTTGCCAGGCGAGCCCGGCTGGCGCGCGTTGTCGGGCTGGCGGCGATGTTTGTCCCGGTGGCGGAAATTCTGGTCAGCCATTTTTTACCCGGCGGCTGGTGGTTGTTGCTGGTGGGGTGGGCATTCATCTGGCCGCACTTTGCCTGGCAGTTATCCTGCCGCGCCGCTTCACCTCATCAGCAGGAAATTTTTAACCTCAAGATGGATGCCGTTATAGCCGGGGTCTGGATCGGCGTGATGGGGATGTATGAATTACCCACTGCGGCGCTGGTGATGATGGTGGGGATGAACATGATGGGCTCTGGCGGCTGCCGCCTTTTTATCGCGGGGATCGTGCTCACCCTGCTTACTGCGCTGCTTACGTTACCGCTTGCTGGCAGAGCGCTGCCCTTTAATCCGGGGGCGCTGGAGTGGGGCTTAACGCTTCCTGTCCTTATGCTTTATCCCATGCTGTTTGCCTGGCTTAGCCATCGAACGGCCGTCAGGCTGGCGGAACATAAGCGACGGCTGGAAATGATGAGCACCCGTGACGGTATGACCGGGGTGTTTAACCGCCGACATTGGGAAATGCTGCTGCGCAATGAATTTGAGCACTGTCGCCGGAGCCACTGCACCGCCACGATATTGCTGATTGATATCGACCACTTTAAAAACATCAACGATACCTGGGGGCACGACGCAGGCGACAAGGCCATCGTGGCCATTACCCGCCAGCTTCAGATGTCGGTACGGTCAGGCGATGCGATAGGCCGGTTTGGCGGGGATGAGTTCGCGGTGATTATGTCCCAGACGGCCGCTGAAAGCGCCATCGCCGTCATGTCGCGGGTTCACGCGCGGCTGGAAACGCTGTCGTTACCGTGCGCGCCGAAGGAGCCTCTGCGCATCAGCGTGGGCGTGGCCCCCTGGGGGCCGCAGTTTGTACACTATCGGGAATGGTTGAAGGCGGCAGATGTGGCGCTGTATAAGGCGAAAAATGCCGGGCGCGGCCGCACCGAAGTGGCCGCCTGACGCCCGGCCAGACATCAGGATTTACTCAGCTTCTCTGACTTTTCCATGCATTTTGCCATCGCTTCGATAACCGCAGAACGGAACCCGCGTTCTTCCAGCACCCGCACCGCTTCGATGGTGGTACCGGCCGGGGAGCAGACCATATCCTTCAGTTCACCCGGGTGTTTACCGGTCTCCAGCACCATTTTGGCGGAGCCCATCACTGCCTGCGCGGCGAATTTATACGCCTGCGCGCGCGGCATCCCGCCGAGCACGGCGGCGTCCGCCATCGCTTCTAAAAACATGAAAACGTACGCGGGGGCTGAACCGCTCACGCCGACCACCGGATGGATCATGGATTCGGCAATCACTTCCGCCTCGCCGAAGCAGCGGAAAATGTTCAGCACGTCCGCCACCTCTTCTGAAGTCACCAGCGCGTTAGGGGTGACGGAGGTCATACCGGCGTTGACCAGTGAGGGGGTATTCGGCATCGCGCGGACGATTTTACGATCGTGGCCCAGCGCGCGCGCCAGCTGATCGAGCGTCACGCCTGCGGCAATCGACACGACCAGCGTCTCTTTATTCAGGCTGGAGGTGATGTCGCTTAACACTTTGATCATGATGTTCGGCTTAACGGCACCAAAGACGATATCGGCAACCTGGGCCACCTCCTGCGCGCTTTCGGCGGCGTTGATCCCGTATTGATCGCGCAACGCGGCGACGTTATCCGGTGACGGGGTATAAACCCAAATCTGACCCGGCAGAACCTGCCCGCTGGCGATCAGGCCGCCCAGGATGGCTTTGCCCATGTTACCGCAGCCGATAAACCCGATTTTCTTGTCCATCATGATTCTCCGTCATTATGCGTTGTTTTCTCTGATTGATAGCTTAACAACGAAATGCAGGCGACAATAGTCGGCAGAGTCATTATGGGGAGACAACATGGCGATTTGGGTTGATGCGGACGCGTGTCCGAATGTGATTAAAGAGATTTTATTCCGCGCCGCCGAGCGCGTTCAGATGCCGCTGACGCTGGTGGCGAACCAGAATATTCGCGTCCCGCCTTCGCGGTTCATTCGCTCCCTCCGCGTGCCGGCCGGGTTCGACGTGGCAGATAATGAAATTGTTCGTCTGTGCAGCGCGGAAGATCTGGTCATCACCGCCGATATTCCGCTGGCGGCGGAAGTGCTGGAGAAAGGGGCGGCGGCGCTCAATCCGCGCGGCGAGCGTTATTCGCCTTCAACCATTCGGGAAAAACTCACTATGCGTGATTTTATGGATACGATGCGGGCCAGCGGCGTGCAGACCGGTGGACCGGACAGCCTGTCCCAGCGCGATCGCCAGCAGTTTGCTGCCGAACTGGATAAATGGCTGCTGGAAGTGAAGCGCCGTACGGCGTAATGATAATTATTGTCAATATGTGGTACAGTGTGGCCTCCACAGGGTTGTCATCCCGTACCGCTTTGCAGTAAAGTAATCGACACATCTTCTGCAATTATTTCTTTACACTCTTCAGCCATTCGGCATCAAGGGGAACACCTGGCTATGACCCAACCCATCTTTTTAGTTGGCCCCCGCGGCTGTGGGAAAACCACCGTTGGCGTGGAACTGGCACGCGCATGTCATCGTCAGTTTGTTGATACCGACCACTGGCTGCAAACCGAGGCCGGCAAAACCATCGCAGACATCGTGGAGCAAGAGGGATGGGAAAGCTTTCGCGCCCGCGAAACGGCCGCGCTGAAAGCGGTCACCACGCCGTCAGCCGTCATTGCGACGGGAGGCGGTATTGTTCTGGCCGAATGTAATCGTCACTTTATGCGCGAAAAAGGCATTGTGATCTATCTCTGCGCGCCGGTGGCGGCTCTGGTAGGGCGACTTGAAGCATTTCCTGAAGAGGGACAACGCCCGGCGCTGACGTCACGACCGCTCAGCGAAGAGGTGAGCGAAGTGCTGGCCGAGCGTGATGCCCTCTACCGTGAAGCGGCACACCATGTCGTGGATGCCTCTGCGGCCCCGGAAGATGTGGTAATTCAGATTATTACTGCCCTGCGTCTGGCGTGTGCCAGCTAACCGCCGTCTATACTGATAGCTCAGACATAAAAAAAGGATGAGCTATGCCAACCAGACCTCCCTATCCGCGCGAAGCACGTATTGTTACCGTTGAAAAAGGCAATGGCGACCAGACCGTCACCTGGTACCAGCTGCGTGCCGATCACCCCAAACCGGACTCGCTGATCAGTGAACATGAGACTGAACAGGAAGCGCTGGATGCCAAACGGCGCTACGAAGATCCCGAAAAGTCGTGAATGTTTTCCTAAACGCTCCAATACCGTGCCTGAATCACACTTTTTACTCATCGCAAATGTTAAGCAGGAGTTAATATTTAGTTATTACAGGTAGCTCCGTTATCGGCAGGCGATCTTTACATTTCGGGGCAGAGATCGCCTGCTACGCTTGGTGCTGTTTTGTTGAAAAAACGAACTGTACAGCGTAGAGAGCCTGTACCTGTGTACACGTTTTTGTAGTGATGGAAGGCGAAGAAGATGAAGGCAACGTTGGCGATCCTCACCATTGGTGTGGTCCCTGTAAGCGAAGTGTTACCGCTCTTAACCGAGCATGTATCTGAACAACAGATCACGCATCTCAGCCTGCTGGGTAAGATGAGCCGGGAAGAGGTCATGGAAGACTACGCTGTAGAGGCGGGGGAGGATCCCCTGGCGACGTTATTAAGCGACGGTAAACTGGCGCATGTTTCTCGGCAGAAAATTGAGCGTTCGCTGCAGGCAGTAATAGAAGTACTCGATAATCAGCAATATGACGTTATTTTGCTGATGAGCACCGCCCCGATTAAGGGGCTCATCGCGCGCAATGCGATTTTGCTTGAGCCGATGCGCATTATTCCTCCGCTGGTAGCCTCCATTGTTGACGGGCATCAGGTGGGGGTCATTGTGCCCATCGAGGAGCTTATGGACAACCAGGAAGCAAAGTGGCACGTGCTCGAAAAAACGCCCCTATATGCGCTGGCAAACCCCTTCTGGGACAGCGAGGCTAAACTCATTGCTGCCGGGAAGGAGCTGCTGGAGAGAGGGGCGGATGTATTGATTCTCGACTGTCTTGGTTTTCACCAGCATCACCGGGATTTACTGCAAAAGGCGCTGGACGTGCCGGTGCTGTTATCCAACGTTCTGATGGCTCGCCTGGCCTCAGAACTTCTGACGTAATGATTTTGCGTGACAGGTGATGAGCATGGCCCCTATAGTGAATTTTTATCTCTGAATATAAGGGCCAGTTCATGCTTCAAAGTAACGAATACTTTTCCGGTAAAGTGAAATCCATCGGTTTTACCAGCAGCAGCACTGGCCGCGCCAGTGTGGGCGTTATGGCTGAAGGGGAATACACCTTTGGCACGGCGGAAGCGGAAGAGATGACGGTGGTCAGCGGCGCGCTGAACGTCTTACTGCCGGGTGAAACGGAATGGAAAGTTTACGCTGCCGGGCAAGTTTTCAACGTCCCTGGCCACAGCGAATTTCATTTGCAGGTCGCTGAACCGACCTCTTATCTGTGCCGCTACCTGAAATAAAAATAAGCCGGGTGGCGCTAACGCTTACCCGGCCTACGTTTTGCCTGTTATCTCTGCGCTTCGCCGCCGAGACCTTCCACCAGATTCTGAATTAACGCGGCCAGTTCGCCGGTCATCAGGATAAAGTCCGCGTCAAAGCGCTGGGCGTAATCTTCCCGGTCGATATCTTCGTTTTGATCGCGCAGCTCGTCGCAGAACTTCAGACGCTTCACGGAACCGTCGTCGCACATCACGAACTGAATGCGCTGCTGCCAGTCGAGCGCCAGCTTGGTGACCACTTTGCCCGCTTCAATGTGTACGGCGATCTCGTCGCTCACCAGATCCTGCTTTTTCGCGCGGATCACGCCGCCATCTTCCAGCAGGGCTTTCAGCTCGGCTTCGTCCAGAATCTGGAAACCTTGCGCCGCGGTACCGCTGCGAACCCACTCGGTCAGGGTCAGCTCAATCGGCGTTTCCAGCGCCAGCGGTACGACCGGTAAAGAGCCGATGCTTTTACGCAGCAGGGCCAGCGTATCTTCCGCTTTTTTGGCGCTGGCGCAGTCCACCATGATCAGCCCGTTAACGGTATCGATCCACATCATCGTCTGGCTGAAGCGGCTGAAGGCACGCGGCAGCAGAGAGTGCAGCACTTCATCTTTCAGCGAGTCTTTTTCGGTTTTTTTCAGCTTGCGGCCCTGCTCGGCTTCCAGCTTGAAAATTTTTGCTTCAAGCGCCTGCTTAACCACCGGCGTGGGCAGAATTTTCTCTTCTTTGCGGGCGCAGACGATGATTTGACCCGTGCTGCTGGCGTGGGTCAGTGCATCGCTTTGTGAACCCATTGGCGGAACCCAACCGGTTTTCGCCATATCCTGGCTACCGCAAGGGGAAAAGCTATAAGCGGCTAACTGTTTTTCCATCTCTTCTGCGCGCAGCGAAACGTCGCGGCTGAGACGGTAAACCATCAAATTTTTGAACCACAGCATGATAATTTCCACGGCCTTGTCGTTAAATCAGCGGGCATGATAACGAATTGTCGCATCGCTTGCATTGCTAATCGGGAAGCGTGCTTCTACTCTGTTGATAATCAAAATAATGAGGAGAGTCTTGTGCGTATTGGGATTGATTTGGGCGGCACCAAAACAGAAGTCATCGCATTAAGCGAGCAGGGGGAACAGCTGTTCCGCCACCGTCTGCCGACGCCGCGCGATGATTATCACCAGACGATCGAGACGATTGCCCGGCTGGTTGATATGGCCGAGCAGGCGACGGGCGAGAGGGGCACGGTCGGGATGGGGATCCCCGGCTCCATTTCACCTTATACGGGTGTGGTGAAAAATGCCAACTCTACCTGGCTCAACGGTCAGCCGTTTGATAAGGATTTGAGCCAGCGTCTGAACCGGGAAGTGCGCCTGGCGAATGACGCTAACTGCCTGGCGGTCTCAGAGGCCGTTGATGGTGCAGCCGCAGGAGCGCAGACCGTGTTTGCGGTGATTATCGGTACCGGCTGCGGCGCGGGCGTGGCGTTTGGCGGACGTTCACATATCGGCGGCAACGGCACGGCGGGTGAGTGGGGGCACAACCCGCTGCCGTGGATGGATGAAGACGAGCTTAAATACCGCGCCGAGGTGCCGTGCTACTGCGGCAAGCAGGGCTGTATTGAGACCTTTATCTCCGGCACCGGTTTTGCAACCGACTACCACCGCCTGAGCGGCCAGCCGCTCAAGGGGAACGAGATTATGCGTTTGGTGGAAGAACAGGATCCGGTGGCCGAACTGGCGCTTAGCCGATACGAAATGCGTCTGGCGAAATCGCTGGCCCACGTAGTGAACATTCTCGATCCGGATGTGATTGTGCTCGGCGGTGGCATGAGCAACGTTGACCGGCTGTACGCCACGGTCCCAAATCTGGTGAAACAGTGGGTCTTCGGCGGCGAGTGCGAAACCCCGATCCGCAAAGCCGTCCACGGCGACTCCAGCGGCGTGCGCGGCGCGGCGTGGTTATGGCCGGAGTAAACGCAAAACGGCAACTTGCGTTGCCGTTTTTGATGTTTAGAGGGCCAGGGTGAGGGCACCAGACCGAATCGACCCAACACTCACCCCACCGCAAACTCCCTGTCCAGCCTGCTATACCCCAGTCCGTTGATCTTCTTCACCTTGATCTGCACCGGTATGCGCTCTTTCATCGCCTCGACGTGGCTAATCACCCCGATGGTTTTCCCGGTGGCGTTCAGCGCGTCGAGCGCATCCAGCGCGGTATCCAGCGTTTCACTGTCGAGCGTGCCGAACCCTTCATCCAGGAACAGGGAATCAATCCGCGTTTTGTGACTGACCAGGTCAGAAAGCGCTAACGCCAGCGCAAGGCTGACCAGGAAGCTCTCGCCGCCGGAGAGCGTGCGCGTATCGCGCACCGCATCGGCCTGCCAGGTGTCGACCACTTCCAGCTCCAGCGCTTCGCTGGCCTTACGCTGTAGGAGATAACGGCCGTGCAGGCGGTTAAGCTGCTGGTTAGCAAGCCAGACAAGATTGTCCAACGTCAGCCCCTGCGCGAACTTACGGAACTTGTCGCCGGTGCTGGAGCCGATCAATGCGTTGAGATAACCCCAGTCGTCGGCCTGGCGCGCGGCCTCTTCAATTTGCTGCATCAACGCCAGCTGGTGCTGACGGTTATCGCTGTCCTGCTTAAGCTGCTGGCGGATCTCGCCCTGATGCGTCGTGTTCTCGCGAAGCCGTTGCGCCAGCTGCTGCAGCTGGCTTTGCAGGGTAGACGCATCCGCGTCAAGTTCTTCCGGGCGCAGCGCAAGGTGCGCCTGCAGCTGCTGATTAGCCTGGCCGGAAAGGGCCGCGGCCTGCTGTATCTGGTTTTCCAGCGACTGTTTCAACTGTTCGAGGCGGCGAATAGCATCGTCATCCAGCAGCGCGGCAAGGAACGCGTCCCGATCGGCAAAATAGCTTGCGGAGAGCGCCGCGGTGAACTGCGTCTGCGATTGCTGCAGGCGCTCGCGCTCCAGCGCCTCCTGCTGCTGCAGGGCGGCGAGCTGGCTTTGCAGCGACACGCATTCATTATGGATGTCGCGCCAGTCATCAGGAATGGCCGGCTCAGCCTCTTCGCCGTGTGTTGCCGGAAGCGTGTCGAGCAGCGGCTTCAGCGCGCTCACGCGTTCCTGAAGCACGCCGTGCTGCGTTTGCTTCTCCTGCCAGTGGGCAAATTCCGCTTCGCGGGCGTGCAGCCAGTCGGCTTCATTGCCCTCTTCGGGAACGCTAAGCGAGAGCGCGAGAAGAGTATGTTCCAGCGCCTGGCGGGTTGCGGTGCGCTGCTGCTGATACTGGCGTTCCTGCGCTTCCTGCTCGTTCAGCTGGTTTTGCAGGTTCAGACGCTGGCTGAGCTGGTAAAGCTGGCGCTCGTAGTGTTCCTGCTCGTTCAGCCATGGCGCGATATCCTCCTGAATATTCAAAGCGATATTCAAAGACGCGCACGCCTCCAGCCACGCTTTAGTGAGTGCTTGCTCTTCCTGAGAAAGCGTCTGCGCTTCGTCTGTCTCACGCTGGATCTGCTGAGCCAGGGCATTAACCTGTCCCAGTACCAGCAGGCCTTCCTCTTTAAGCGCGGCGACCTCTTTTTCGAGCGCATCACGGCGACGCTGGTTATCCGTCAGCTCAAGCGACCGGTAGGTCTCCACGGCAGGATGCTCGTGGGAGCCGCACAGCGGGCAGGGTTTGCCTGCCTCAAGCTGTGAGCGATAGCTTTCCAGATTTTTAATCGTCGCTTCGCGTTCGCACAGGGCTTTCAGGTCCAGATAGTGCTGGTGTTTCTCTTTGTACTGCTGGCGGCGCAGCGCCAGGGTTTCATTGAGCTTGCTCTGCTCCGCCTGGGCTTTCTGCACGCTTTCACCGTTCTGGCTCAGGCGCTTTTGCATCGGCTGATAGCGGGCATGCAGCGACGTCAGCTGCTGGCGCAGCGTGCGGGACCGGGACTGCTGCTCCATGGCCGCGCTGACCTCATCCGCCGTCAGCGTCAGCGTATTTTCCGGCATCTCAGCCAGCTTCTGACGTAGCTCAGTCATCCGCGCAGCAAGCGCGACGAGCTGACTTTTGTCACGGTTTAGCTGTAAGAACTGGGCGCGCCAGCCGGCGATTTCCTGGCCCAGCAGGCGATAACGCTCATTCTCCGCCAGCCACTGTCCCAGCGCCGTCAGTTCGGCCTGTAGCCGCTCATGGGTACGCAGGGCGGTATTGCGGATCCGCGCGCGCAGTGCGGTTTTGGTCTGTAAGCGAGTATTTACTTCGTTAATTCGCTGCTGGGTTTGCGTCAGACGTGCGGTTTGCTCCTGCTGATGCTCCCAGAGCGGACGAAGCTGGGCAGCGGGCTGGGCAAGCTGGAGTTTTGCCAGTTCCGGCGCCGCGTTCGCCTGCGCCTGTTGCGCCTGCTGCTGCAGGGCGGTAACGCGCTGCTGCTCCCGCACGAGCTCGTCATGACGCGTAAGCCACTGAAAATCTTTCTGTTGGCTTTGCTGCTGGGCCAGCAGGGTTTTCTCTTCGTCAGTAAGTGCCTGCAAACTTTGCTGCAACTGCTGCTGTTGTTCTTCGCTGAGCAGCACGACGCCCGCCGCCTGCGCCTCGCATTTTTCCAGCACGCTGCGGGCGGCTTTGTGTTTCTCAAACACCATCGCGGAAATCTGGCCGTAGATTTCGGTGCCGGTGAGTTCTTCCAGCAGTTCTGCGCGGTCGGCAGGTTTGGCATTCAGGAAGGCGGCAAATTGCCCCTGCGAGAGCAGCATTGAGCGGGTAAAACGGCCGTAGTCCAGCCCGGTGAGCGCCGCGGTTTGCTCCAGTTTATCCGACACCTTATCGGCCAGAATCTTGCCATCCTCGCAGCGGGCCAGCTCCACGCGCGGTGCCTGCAGGTTCCCGTCCGGCTGGTTGCGCGCCCGGTTCTGGCTCCAGAAGGCGCGATAGGCAACGCCTTTCACCTCAAACTCCACTTCCGCCAGGCACTCGGCGGTATCGCGCGTCATCAGATCGTTTTGCGCCTGAGAGACCTTATTCAGGCGCGGGGTTTCGTGGTAGAGCGCCAGGCAGATGGCATCGAGCAGGGTGGTTTTACCCGCGCCGGTTGCGCCAGTGATGGCAAACAGGCCGTTGCTGGCAAAAGGCTCCGCTGTGAAGTCAATTTTCCACTCGCCCTTGAGGGAGTTGAGATTTTTCAGGCGCAGGCTCAGAATTTTCATGCGTTTTCTTCCTCGTCATTGAGGGCGTGCAGAGTATGGCTGAACAGCTCGTTGAGCCTGACGCGCTTCGCATCATCGATCTCTTCCTGCGACAGTCGGCGCTCGAATACCTCTTCTACGCGCAGTTCGCTAAGCGTTTCGCGCTGGGCGCCGAGCAGAATTTTCTCGCGCTGCTCGCGGCTGCGGCGCACCAGCAGCACCTCAACCGGCAACTCTTCGGTTAGCGCCTGAATTTTCCGCTGCATATCGTGCAGGTAGTCATCGGTGGTGATTTCAATATCCAGCCAGACGGGCGGGTTAAGCTCAGCGCCGCGCCACTGCTCAAGCTGGGCGGTGATGGCAGCCAGATCGCCCTTCAGCACCGCCAGCGGCTGGGTGACCGGCACTTCCAGCGTCTCGACGGCGCTGAGTTTGCCCTCATCAAAGCTCACCAGATGCACGGATTTGGCTTTTCCGGTTTCATCGAAGCTGAGCGAAATAGGGGAGCCACAGTAGCGGATATGCTCGCAGCCGCCGATGACCTGGGCGCGGTGAATGTGCCCGAGCGCGATGTAGTCCGCGGGAGGGAAGTTTTGCGCGGGAAAGGCGTCCAGCGTACCGATATAGATCTCGCGGACCGCGTCACTTTTGCTGGCCCCGACGGTGGTGAGGTGCCCGGTGGCAATGACCGGAATGGCCTGTTCACCGCGCAGGGCACAGGCTTCCGCGTGCTGCTGGTGATAGTAGTCGGTGATGGCCTGCAATAAATGCTGCTGCTTTTCCGCGCCCGACAGTCCCGCCTGGCTTTGCACGATGTCGCGCGGACGTAAAAAGGGAATCGGGCACAGTACCGCGCCCGGCGACCCGTCGCGTTTTTTCAGGATCTGCGGCGCGTGCCCGGCGCTGGCGACCACGGTGGTATTGAGAAACGCCAGGATGTCGCGGGATTCATTGAGCGTGGCGACGGAGTCATGGTTACCGGCGACAATCACCAGATGACAGCCGGTCTGCTGCAGGTTCACCACGAAGCGGTTATACAGTTCACGCGCATAGCTCGGCGGCGAACCGGTATCAAAGATGTCACCCGCCACAATAATGGCATCCACCTCGTGCGCCTGGGCCGTTTCCAGAAGCCAGTTCAGGAACGCTTCATGTTCAGCCGCACGGCTTTTGCTGTAAAAATTTTGACCCAGATGCCAGTCCGAGGTGTGAAGTATGCGCATAGGAGATCCGTGGCGAAAAACGATGCGGGCGATTATAAACTGTCAGGGAGAGGAAAATAACCGCTGTAATAAAACAACAGTTTGCCATTTATAGTGGTACTGTTTTTCATAAATCTGTCATAAATCTGACGCATAATGGCGCCGCATTACAAACTTGTAACTTAAATAAGATAAGACAGGGCAAAGTATGGCGAGACGTATTCTGGTCGTAGAAGATGAAGCTCCAATTCGTGAAATGGTGTGCTTCGTGCTCGAACAAAATGGCTTCCAGCCGGTTGAAGCGGAAGATTATGACAGCGCGGTGAACCAGCTGAATGAACCCTGGCCCGATCTGATTCTGCTTGACTGGATGTTGCCCGGCGGCTCCGGACTGCAGTTTATCAAACATCTGAAGCGTGAAGCGCTGACCCGCGACATCCCGGTGGTGATGCTCACGGCGCGCGGAGAGGAAGAGGATCGCGTGCGCGGTCTGGAGACCGGCGCGGACGATTACATTACCAAGCCTTTCTCCCCGAAAGAGCTTGTTGCCCGCATTAAGGCCGTCATGCGCCGTATTTCCCCGATGGCGGTGGAAGAGGTGATCGAGATGCAGGGCCTCAGCCTTGACCCAACGTCACACCGCGTGATGACCGGCGAAAATCCCCTCGACATGGGGCCTACCGAATTTAAACTCCTGCACTTCTTTATGACCCATCCGGAACGCGTGTACAGCCGCGAGCAGTTGCTGAATAACGTCTGGGGAACTAACGTGTATGTCGAAGACCGGACGGTTGACGTACATATCCGCCGCCTGCGAAAAGCGCTGGAACTGAGCGGCCACGATCGCATGGTACAGACGGTCCGCGGTACGGGTTATCGTTTCTCGACCCGTTTCTGAATAATGACAGGAGTGTGACGCGTGCTGGAACGTCTGTCATGGAAAAGGCTCGTCTTTGAACTGATCTTATGCTGTATTCCGGCCCTTCTTCTGGGGGCCTTACTTGGGCATCTGCCGTGGTTTCTGCTGGCGGCGGTCACCGGGCTGTTAGCCTGGCATTTCTGGAACCTGCTGCGCCTCTCCTGGTGGCTGTGGGTGGACCGCAGTATGACCCCGCCGCCGGGAAGCGGCAGCTGGGAGCCGCTGCTGTACGGCCTGCACCAGATGCAGATGCGTAATAAAAAGCGTCGCCGCGAGCTGGGAAGCCTGATCAAACGCTTTCGCAGCGGCGCAGAGTCGCTGCCGGATGCGGTGATCCTGACGACAGAAGAAGGAACTATTTTCTGGTGTAACGGGCTTGCGCAACAGCTGCTGGGCCTGCGCTGGCCGGACGACAATGGTCAGAACATCCTCAACCTTCTGCGTTATCCCGAGTTCACGCTGTATCTGAAAAAGCGTGATTTCACCCGTCCCCACAATCTGAAGCTGAATAACGGTCGCCATCTGGAAATCCGCGTAATGCCCTACAGCGATCGCCAGTGGCTGATGGTGGCGCGCGACGTCACCCAGATGCACCAGCTGGAAGGGGCGCGTCGTAACTTCTTCGCCAACGTCAGCCACGAACTACGCACCCCGTTGACCGTGCTGCAGGGCTACCTGGAGATGATGCAGGAGCAAACCCTGGAAGGTGCGCCGCGTGAAAAAGCGCTGCACACCATGCGCGAGCAAACGCACCGAATGGAAGGGCTGGTGAAGCAGCTGCTGACGCTGTCAAAGATTGAAGCGGCGCCTTCTCTTGCGCTGAATGACACCATTGATGTGCCGATGATGCTGCGGGTCGTGGAGCGTGAAGCGCAGACGTTAAGCCATAAAAAACATCAGCTGACCTTTGACGTCGACAACGCGCTGAAGGTGCTGGGCAGCGAGGATGAACTGCGTAGCGCCATCTCCAACCTGGTGTACAACGCGGTAAACCATACGCCGGAAGGAACGGATATCGTAGTGCGCTGGCAGCATACGCCGGCAGGCGCCGAGTTTAGCGTTGAGGATAACGGGCCGGGGATCGCCCCGGAGCATATTCCGCGCCTGACCGAGCGCTTCTACCGGGTGGATAAAGCGCGATCGCGGCAGACGGGGGGGAGCGGCCTGGGGCTGGCGATTGTGAAACACGCGGTGAATCACCATGACAGCCGTCTTGATATCCAGAGTACCCTGGGTAAGGGAACCCGCTTTAGTTTCGTTATCCCGGAACGATTAATTGCCAAAAAGAGCGCCTGACGGCAGGCGTGTCATTTTACCTTTCCACGGGTCAGCCATCGCTGGCCCGTTTGCTTTGCAGTCAAGCGAAACGCGTGTGAATTTTATACGGTTGGCTGTTTTTTGTTCGCATGATTAGCCATGGGTTTTTCCTATAATTAGCGCATTGTTCTGGTGTGCGTTTTCATACTGGCATATTGTTCTGGTTTTGCGATCCCTCCTTGCCTTTAAACGTTATAAGCGTTTAAATTGCCCCCCAGATACTGTCAGACCGACTGTATTTGCGTGGTAAATCGAAAAACTATTCTTCTCCACGCCAGGACGGGAGCATTTCCCGCTGAAATTGAGCAATTTTTCGGCTGTATCGTCCCGTCAGGGAAATCGAAAAATCTCAACGTTTTCAACACCACATCCACAGGCAGTAAGGTTTTATGACCCATCACTTAAAATCGCGTGACATTATCGCGCTGGGCTTTATGACATTTGCGCTGTTCGTTGGCGCAGGCAACATCATTTTCCCTCCAATGGTTGGCTTACAGGCGGGTGAACACGTCTGGACCGCCGCGTTCGGTTTCCTGATTACTGCCGTGGGTCTGCCGGTACTGACCGTTATCGCGCTGGCGAAAGTCGGTGGCGGCGTGGATAGCCTCAGCACCCCGATTGGCAAAGTGGCTGGCGTTCTGCTGGCTACCGTCTGCTATCTGGCCGTTGGTCCGCTGTTTGCCACCCCGCGTACCGCGACCGTTTCCTTCGAAGTGGGCATCGCCCCGCTGACCGGCGACGGCGCGATGCCGCTGTTCATCTACAGCCTGATTTATTTCGCCATCGTGATTTTGGTTTCCCTCTATCCGGGCAAGCTGCTGGACACGGTAGGTAACTTCCTGGCGCCGCTGAAAATTGTAGCGCTGATCGTGCTGGCCGTGGCGGCCATCATCTGGCCAGCCGGCCCGATTAGCGACGCGATGGATGCCTATAAAAACGCCGCGTTCTCTAACGGCTTTGTGAACGGCTACCTGACGATGGATACGCTGGGCGCGATGGTGTTTGGTATCGTTATCGTTAACGCCGCGCGTTCCCGCGGCGTGACCGAAGCGCGTTTGCTGACCCGTTATACCATTTGGGCTGGCCTGATGGCCGGTGTGGGCCTGACGCTGCTGTATCTGGCGCTGTTCCGCCTGGGCTCTGACAGCGCGATGCTGGTTGATCAGAACGCGAACGGTGCGGCTATCCTGCACGCTTACGTTCAGCACACCTTCGGTGGGGCGGGCAGCATGCTGCTGGCGGCGCTGATCTTCCTGGCGTGTCTGGTAACCGCGGTTGGCCTGACCTGCGCCTGCGCAGAGTTCTTTGCGCAGTATCTGCCGCTCTCTTACCGTACCCTGGTGTTTATTCTCGGTATCTTCTCCATGGCGGTGTCTAACCTCGGTCTGAGCCACCTGATTCAGGTCTCTATTCCGGTGCTGACGGCGATCTATCCGCCGTGCATCGTGCTGGTGGTGCTGAGCTTCACCCGTCCGTGGTGGCATAACTCCTCACGAATTATTGCGCCAGCCATGTTTATCAGCCTGATTTTTGGTATCCTTGACGGGATTAAAGCATCAGCGTTCGCTGAAATTCTGCCAGCCTGGACACAGCGTCTGCCGCTGTCCGAGCAGGGCCTGGCCTGGCTGATGCCTACCGTTGTTGCACTGGTTCTGGCGGTTATCTGGGACCGTGCTGCAGGGCGTCAGGTCACATCGAACGCTCATTAATCAACGGCAACAAACTGTTTAACCACGGGGCTTAAGGCCCCGTGGTTTTTTGTTTTTTTCGTGTTGAATGGCAAGATTTAAATGGAAAGCACTAACAAACTTAAACGTGGATTGAGCACGCGCCACATCCGCTTTATGGCGCTGGGCTCTGCTATCGGCACCGGTCTTTTTTATGGCTCGGCAGATGCCATCAAAATGGCCGGTCCAAGCGTGCTGCTGGCGTACATCATCGGCGGCGTGGCGGCGTATATCATCATGCGCGCCCTCGGCGAAATGTCGGTTCACAACCCGTCTGCCAGCTCCTTCTCCCGCTACGCGCAGGAAAACCTCGGCCCGCTGGCCGGGTTTATCACCGGCTGGACCTACTGCTTCGAAATTTTGATTGTGGCGATTGCCGACGTAACCGCATTCGGCATCTACATGGGCGTCTGGTTCCCGGCGGTGCCGCACTGGATCTGGGTGCTGAGCGTGGTGTTGCTCATTTGCGCCGTCAATCTGATGAGCGTGAAGGTGTTCGGCGAGCTGGAGTTCTGGTTCTCCTTCTTCAAGGTCGCGACCATCATCATCATGATTGTGGCGGGTTTCGGGATCATCATCTGGGGGATTGGCAACGGCGGCCAGCCGACCGGCATCCATAACCTCTGGAGCAACGGCGGCTTCTTCAGCAACGGCTGGCTCGGGATGGTGATGTCGCTACAGATGGTAATGTTCGCCTACGGCGGCATCGAGATTATCGGCATCACCGCCGGGGAAGCGAAAGATCCGGAGAAATCCATTCCGCGCGCCATCAACTCGGTGCCGATGCGTATTCTGGTGTTCTACGTGGGTACGCTGTTCGTGATTATGTCCATCTACCCGTGGAACCAGGTGGGCACTATCGGTAGCCCGTTTGTCCTGACCTTCCAGCATATGGGCATTGCCTTTGCTGCCAGCATTCTGAACTTTGTGGTGTTGACCGCGTCGCTTTCGGCCATCAACAGTGACGTCTTTGGCGTGGGCCGCATGCTGCACGGCATGGCGGAGCAGGGCAGCGCGCCGAAGGTGTTCGCCAAAACTTCACGCCGCGGCACGCCGTGGGTGACGGTGGTGGTGATGACCGTAGCGCTGCTGTTCTCGGTTTACCTGAACTACATCATGCCGGAGAACGTCTTCCTGGTGATTGCGTCCCTGGCGACCTTCGCGACCGTGTGGGTGTGGATCATGATCCTGCTGTCGCAGATTGCCTTCCGCCGCCGTCTGTCGCCGGATGAGGCGAAAGCGCTGAAGTTTAAGGTGCCGGGCGGGGTGGCGACGACCGTGGTCGGGCTGATCTTCCTGGTGTTTATCATTGGCCTGATTGGCTACCATCCGGATACCCGCATTTCCCTGTACGTGGGCTGTGCGTGGATCGTTCTGCTGCTGATCGGCTGGGTGTTTAAGTGCCGCCGTGACCGTCAATTGGCAGAAGCACAGTAATATTTTTATCCCCCCTCCCTCGCGGGAGAGGGGATTTTTGCCTCCTCCCCCGTCCTCCTCCCCCAATAAATCTCGTCATGGTGAGCTATCCTTAACCACCCTGTGGCAAGGTGACGTCAATTTCATCAGAGGGGATTCGTGATGTTAAACGCCTGGCACCTTCCGGTTGCCCCATTTGTTAAGCAAAACAAAGACAACCTTGTGATTACGCTCTGGCTGGCGGGGGAAAATCAGCCGGAACGCGTGACGCTCCGCGCCGAAATTGATAACGAAGAGACCGGGCTGAAAATGCACAAGCTGCGCAGCCAGCCGCAGCCGGGGATTACGGCGTGGCGGGCGAATATCGATTTGCGCACCGGGCAGCCGCGCCGTCGCTATAGCTTTAAGCTTTTATGGAACAACCGCCAGTTGTGGTTTACCCCGCAGGGGTTTAGCCGTTTCCCACCGGCCCGGCTGGAGCAGTTCGCCGTCGATTACCCGGATAACGGCCCGCAGTGGGTTAACGATCAGGTCTTTTATCAGATTTTCCCGGACCGCTTTGCGCGCAGCGAAAAACGCACCGCAGGCCAGGACAAGGTCTATTACCATCATGCCGCGGGTCACGACATCATCCTGAAAAAATGGGATGAACCGGTGACGGCGCAGGCGGGCGGCTCGACGTTCTACGGCGGCGATCTCGACGGCATCAGCGAAAAGCTGCCGTACCTGAAAAAACTCGGCGTGACGGCACTGTACCTCAACCCGGTGTTTAAAGCCCCGAGCGTACACAAATACGATACCGAAGATTATCGCCACGTTGATGCGCAGTTTGGCGGCGACGAGGCGCTGCTGCGCCTGCGTAAGAACACCCAAAAAGAAGGCATGCGCCTCATTCTGGACGGTGTCTTCAACCACAGCGGCGATTCGCACGCGTGGTTTGACCGTCATAACCAGTCGATGGGCGGAGCATGTCATAACCCGGATTCGCCGCAACGTGACTGGTACAGCTTTAACGAGGAGGGGCGCGCGCTGGACTGGCTGGGCTACCCGAGCCTGCCGAAGCTGGATTTCCAGTCGCCGTCACTGGTGAACGAGATTTACGGCGGGGAAGACAGCATCGTGCGTTACTGGCTGAAGGCGCCGTGGAATATGGACGGCTGGCGTCTGGACGTGGTGCATATGCTCGGTGAAGCGGGCGGGGCGCGAAATAACCTTCAGCACGTGGCCGGGATCGCGCGTTCGGCGAAAGCGGCTCAGCCGGAGGCGTTTGTCTTTGGCGAACACTTTGGCGACGCGCGCCAGTGGCTGCAAAACGATGCCGAAGATGCGGCGATGAACTATCGCGGCTTTACCTTCCCGCTGTGGGGATTCCTGGCTAACACCGATATCTCCTACGATCCGAACCATATCGACGCCGAAACCTGCGCCGCGTGGATGGATAACTATCGCGCTGGCCTGTCGCATCAGCAGCAGCTGCGGATGTTTAACCAGCTCGATAGCCACGACACCGCGCGCTTTAAATCCCTGCTCGGCAAGGATGTGGCGCGTCTGCCGCTGGCGGTCACCTGGCTCTTCACCTGGCCGGGCGTACCGTGCATTTACTACGGAGATGAAGTGGGGCTGGACGGCAACAACGATCCGTTCTGCCGCAAAACCTTCCCGTGGGAGGCAGAGAAACAGGATAAGGTGCTGTTCAGCCTGTATCAGCGGCTGGCGAAGCTGCGCAAACAGAGTCTCGCCCTGCGCTACGGCGGCTGTCAGGTGGCGTACGCCCACGATAATGTGGTGGTCTTTGTCCGCGTCTATAATCAGCAGCGCGTGCTGGTGGCGATTAACCGGGGCGAGGCCTGCGAGGTGGTGCTGGATGATTCGCCGCTGCTTAAGGTGGCGACGTGGACGAACAAAGAGGGTAAGGCGACGATACAGGATGGCGTGCTGGCGCTGCCTGCGGTATCCGCGACGGTCTGGCTCGGCAGCTAATGCGCTAAAGTTTCCCCTTTTAAGATGGCGCAAATGCAACGATTTGTGTCAATCTTAACGGATCGTTTACGGTGAAGGTGGAAACATGGACGAGCTTTACATCCTTGGCTGTTTATTCCTGGTTTTTGCGCTGCTGGTTGCGCCCGTGCTTGCGGTTATCGGGTTTAATCGAAGCACGGCGGCGCAGCAGGAGATCGCCCGGCTACGCCAGCGCATTGAGGTGCTTGAGCAGCGCGGCGCAGCTCAGGTAGCGCCGGAGACAGAACAGGTGCAAGCGGTCACTCCGGCTGTCGTGACCGCGCCGGTGGCTGAGGACGCGCCCGCGCCTGTCGATCCCTGGCGTCCCAACATTCCTACAGCCGAGGCAAAACCCGCTCCGGCCCCTGCGCCTGCGGCTAAACAGCCATCTGCCTTTGGCGGCATTGTGACGTCGCTGACGCGCTGGTTTATGCAGGGTAATCCCCTGGCGAAGCTTGGCATTCTGTTGCTCTTCCTCGGCCTCTCTTTCCTGCTGCGCTATACCGTTGAACACTCCCTGTTCCCGCTTGAGCTACGCCTGGTGGCGACGGCGCTGTTTGCCATCGTGCTGCTGGCGGTTGGGTGGCGGCTGCGGCACAAGCAGCCGATCTACGCGCTTATCTTACAGGGCGGGGCGACGGGCATTCTCTACCTGACGGTCTTCGGCGCCTTCCGGCTCTGGCAGATGCTGCCGATGACGCTGGCCTTTGCGCTACTGGTGGTGATTTGCGCCGCGAGCGTTGGGCTGGCCGTGCTGCAGAAAGCGCTGAGCCTTGCTATGCTGGCGAGCCTCGGCGGGTATCTTGCGCCGCTGCTGCTATCTACCGGGGGCGGCAGCTTTGTGGCGCTGTTTTCCTTCTATCTCCTGCTTTCCATCGGCATTCTCGCCATCAGCATCTGGCAGCACTGGCGCGAGCTCAACCTGCTCGGGCTGCTCTTCACCTTTGGCGTGGGCGGCCTGTGGGGGCTGAGTGAGTACCAGCCTGAAGACTATTGGATCTGCCAGCTGTTCCTGATTGCCAATACGCTGATATTCGGCGTGCTGAGCGTGGCGCTGTCGCTGCGGGCGCAGGAGAAAGGAAAGCAGATTATTGACGGCGTGCTGCTGTTTGCCCCGCCGCTGATAGGCTTTGGGATGCAGTACGGTATGACCCGGCACTGGGAATATGGTCCGGCCCTGAGCGCTTTGGGATACGGCGCATTTTATCTGGCCCTCGCTTTCCTTGCGCTGCGCCGCTATCCGTCCATCGGGCGACCGCTGGTGATGGCGGCGCTGGCGATCGGCGGCGGGTTTGCCACGCTTGCGATTCCGCTCGCGCTCTCCGCGCGGTGGACGGCGATGGCCTGGGCGCTGGAGGGGCTGGGCATCCTCTGGCTGGGCGTGCAGCAGCACCAGCGGCGCATGAGCTATAGCGGGACGGCGCTGCTGGTGCTGGCGCTCGGCAGCGCGCTGTGGGCGCAGATGAACGGCGTTACTCCGCTGAGCCTGCTGCTTATCTTCGCCATCCTCAGCCTTTGCTGGCTGGCTGCGGCCTGGCTGTGGCGGAACCTCTTTCTGCCGGTTAGCTGGGCGCTGCTGGCAGGCGGGCTGCTGTTCTGGCTCGTGGCGCTATTTGGCGCGTCGCGGCTGGTGTTGAAGCAGGAACTGCCTGTTCTGGCGGGCGTGCTGGCGCTGACGGCGGCGTCGGTCTGGGGCTGGCGGCAGGCTGCCGTTCGTCTGGCGTGGCGGGAGCTGGATGCCAGCAAATGGCTGCTGTGGCCGCTGATGCTGGTGATGGTGGGCTATCAGCTCTCGCACCAGCAGATGTTTGCCGCCGGCTGGTCAAATCTGGCCTGGGGTATTGCGCTTCCCGCCGCGCTGATGCTGCTGAGGCGCGACGGCGCCCGTTTAGCGCCGCGCATCTCTATGGGGCTGCATCTGGCGCTGTTCTGGATGATATTACTGGCGCTGGCGGCGGAGCTTTACTGGTTTGCCCGGTCGCTGCCGTGGGGCATGGCGGCCTGGGGCAGCGGGCTGGCGATGGCCGCAGGCGGCGGGGTGATTATGGCGCTCTCTGCGGCGGTGCGCCGTCGCGGGTGGCCGTTCCGGGAGTGGCCCGCGCTCTACGCGTGCATAGCACCGATCCCCGTGCTCGCGGCGCTGCTGGTATTGCTGGTGGTGACCAATTTCCAGGACGGCGTGGTTTATCGTCAGACCTGGCTGCCGCTGGTGAACCCGCTTGAAGAAGGCGCGGCATTCGCGCTGCTGGGGCTGGTGGTCTTTTACCGGGCGGTGGATCGTTACTACCCGACGCAGCTCTCGCAGGCCCGTCCGTGGCCTGCCGTCGCGATTATGGCGTTTGGCTTCTGGTGGCTTAACGGTGCGTTGATGCGCGCCCTGGCCTGGTACGGCGACGTGGCCTGGAATATGGCGTCGCTGTGGGATTCGCGGCTGATCCAGACCACGTTTGCCCTGTTCTGGATGCTGAGCGCGCTGGTGATCATGGTCCACGCCACCCATAGGGCTTCCCGTCAGGAGTGGCTTGGCGGTGCCGCGCTGCTGGGCGTGGTGATGGTTAAACTGATGCTGGTGGACAGCGCGGGTGGAGGCGGTCTGTCGCGTGCGGTGGCGTTTATCGGCGTGGCAATACTGGTGCTGATCGTGGGGTATTTCTCGCCGCTACCGCCCAAAACAGGAGATGAAAAATGAAATGGATGAAAGCGGTAGCTTGTACCGCTCTGCTGGCGCTTGCAGGCCCGGCGTTCTGCGACGAGGTACAAACGGAATCGCCCCGGGACTATGCCTTTGGCCGCTCGCTGGATACGTCTGCTCCTTCCCAGTGGTATCGGGTGACGCTGCCGCTCGCCGTCTATACGCAGAGCACGTCGCCGGATCTGCATGACGTTCGCGTCTTTAACCAGTCGGGCGAGCCGGTTCCTTTCAGCCTGGTCACCGCGACGCGTCCGCAGGCGGCAGCACAATCCACGGCGCTGCGCCTCTTTCCTCTGGACGCCTCACCGCTTGCGCCTGCGCGTGGGGATGAGGGCAGCGATAAGATCCTGCTCCGTTCCGGAAACGGCGTAGAGATTGTGCTGGAGGGGCAAAAAGCCGCCGCAGCCGGGCAGCATTATCTGCTGACCCTGCCGGAGCAGGCTACGGGTGAGATTGCCCTGTCCCAGCTGCAGCTGCTCTGGAATACCCCTCAGGCGCCGTGGCAGGGAACGGCGTCGGTCTATTACAGCGAGGATCTTAAGCGCTGGTATACCCTGCGCGAGGATATGCCGCTGCTGGACGTGATGAGCGGGCAGGATCGTCTTAAGCTCGATCGGATCGATACCGATATCGTTTTGTCTCCCGATACGAATCGCTATCTCCTGGTCGTACTGAATGCTCAGAGCCAGGGGGTGACCTTAACCGGCGTTAACGCGATTAGCGCTCCTGTGCGGGCGACGCCGGACGCGATCGCTCTTGAGGGGGTAGGGGAGCAGCTATCGACAAGCGAAGCGCAGTGGCACTGGGCGCAGCCGCAGCCGCTGAGTGCTATCAGCATTTTACTGAATGGCGACGGCGTCCTTCCCGTCGAGATAGCGTGGCGGAGTACGGAAAAAGACACATGGCACCCCCTGAAAAAAGAGGTGCTTTACCGTCTGGAGGGCAAAACGTCTCCACCGGTTTCGCTTAGCGGAGGCCTGGTGCAGGCGGTGAAAATCACGACGCTGAATGCGCGCCTGCCGGAATACCTGCCGGGCGTCACCGGGCATCGTGACCGCTATGATCTGGTGTTCAACGCGCAGGGAAAAGCGCCGTACGTGCTTGCCTGGGGCAATGGCGCTGCAAAGCCTGCCAGCGTGGAACCTGACATGCTGATCCCCGCCGACCTGCGCAAAACCTATGATATGGAGCACCTGCCGCAGGCCGACATTCTGGATGATGTCGCGTTAGGCGGCGAGGGGCGTCTGACCGCTACCTCTGCGTCCGAGCGGGAGAGCCGGATGAACGCGCTGCTGGTGTGGGGCGTGCTAATTGCGGGCGTAATTCTGCTGGCGGGAATGGCCTGGCGCATCTGGCGAGAGACGCAGCGTAAGGCATAAAAAAAGGCCCGCATAAGCGGGCCTTCTTCGTAAACCGTGCCGATTACAGGCTGGATACGTTCTCTGACAGGTATTTAGCAACGCCGTCTGGGGACGCAGCCATACCTTCTTTACCTTTTTCCCACTGAGCCGGGCACACTTCGCCGTGCTCTTCGTGGAACTGCAGCGCGTCAACCATGCGCAGCATTTCGTCGATGTTACGACCCAGCGGCAGATCGTTCACAACCTGGTGACGAACGATGCCGTTTGCGTCGATCAGGAAGGAACCGCGCAGCGCAACGCCAGCGTCCGGATGTTCGATACCGTAAGCCTGCTGGATTTCGCGTTTGATGTCCGCAACCATCGCGTATTTCACCGCACCGATGCCGCCTTTGTCGACAGGGGTGTTACGCCATGCGTTGTGTACAAATTCAGAGTCGAAGGAGACGCCAACCACTTCCACGCCACGCTTCTGGAATTCTTCATAACGTTTGTCGAACGCGATCAGCTCAGACGGGCAAACGAAAGTGAAGTCCATTGGCCAGAAGAACAGAACGGTCGCTTTACCGTTGGTGTGCTGTTTGAAGTTGAAGTTTTCAACGATTTCACCGTTGCCCAGAACTGCTGCAGCTGTAAAATCCGGAGCCGGACGAGTTACCAGAACCATATGATTCTCCTGTAGATACTAAGGTTATTTGGAACGCAACGCGAGCCAGTATAGAGAGTGTTCGTGGATAAGACAAAGAGGTGGTGACAATCGTTCCGCCAGCTTTTACCTATCAATGATCGTGCTGTCAGAGCTGCTTGTTTTTCGCCTGCGCCATCATGCGCGGGTAGAACTGCCAGAATTGGCTCTCCAGCGCATCGTAATGCTCATCCAGGTCGTACCAGGAGTCGCGCAGCGCATCCAGCCGCGGGCGACGGCTCGCCATGCCATTCAAGACATTCTGGATAAAGTCCATCTCGCGATAGCGCTCCAGCCAGCGTTCCGACCACAGGTAGTTATTCAGATTCACAAAGCGCGGCGGCGAATCGGGCAGAATGATCGACACCTGCTGGTGGGCGTAGCGCACAAACGCCGGCAACGGCATCTCCGGCGAGAGCTGTTCCCAGTGGCGAGACAGGAAGTGGTCCCACATCACGTCGAGCGTGATCGGCGCAACGCGGCGCGTTTCAGGGCGAAACCACGCTTTCGCTTCCGTCACCTCGGGCAGATTATCAGTGATGACATCAATGCGGCGGTGCATAAAAATCCCGTCGACAACCTCGGGAGAATACGCTTCAGCGGGGTTGCCGCGCACGAAATCGGCCAGCAAATTGCCGGAAAGGGAGCTGTCAGCGAGGTGAGCGAGATGCAGGTGAGCGAGAAAATTCATGCGTTTTATTTGTCCAGTGGCGGCTAGTTGTTGCAGCAAAAGGGTGTGAGCACTAGACTATGCCGCCTGTTTTTAAGTCACGAGTATACGTCATGCGCGTCGCCGATTTCTCCTTTGAACTACCTGAATCCCTGATTGCTCACTATCCCATGCCTGAGCGCAGCAGCTGTCGCTTACTGTCACTGGATGGGCCAACGGGCGAGCTGACGCACGGTACTTTCACCGATTTGCTCGACAAGCTCAACCCTGGCGATCTGCTGGTCTTTAACAATACCCGCGTGATCCCGGCGCGCCTGTTTGGCCGTAAGGCCAGCGGCGGCAAGATTGAAGTGCTGGTCGAACGTATGCTCGATGATAAACGTATTCTGGCACATATTCGCGCTTCCAAAGCGCCGAAGCCGGGCGCGGAGCTGCTGCTGGGTGATGACGAAAGCATCAAGGCGACCATGACCGCGCGCCACGACGCGCTGTTCGAGGTGGCGTTCGACGACGAGCGCACGGTGCTCGATATCCTGAACGCCATCGGCCATATGCCGCTGCCGCCGTACATTGAGCGCCCGGACGAAGAGGCCGACCGCGAGCTGTACCAGACCGTCTACAGCCAGAAGCCTGGCGCGGTCGCGGCGCCAACCGCAGGTCTGCACTTTGATGAACCGCTGCTGGAAAAGCTGCGCGCGAAGGGCGTTGAGATGGCGTTTGTGACGCTGCACGTCGGCGCGGGCACCTTCCAGCCGGTACGGGTGGACAGCATTGAAGACCACATCATGCACTCCGAGTATGCCGAAGTGCCGCAGGATGTGGTGGACGCGGTGCTGGCGGCGAAAGCGCGCGGTAGCCGCGTCGTGGCCGTCGGTACGACGTCCGTGCGTTCACTGGAGAGCGCTGCGCAGGCAGCTAAAAACGGTCTTATCGAGCCGTTCTTTGGCGATACGCAGATCTTCATCTACCCGGGCTATCAGTACAAAGTGATTGACGCGCTGGTGACCAACTTCCATCTGCCTGAATCGACGCTGATTATGCTGGTCTCTGCGTTTGCGGGTTATCAGCATACGATGAATGCGTACAAGTCTGCGGTAGAACAAAAATATCGCTTTTTTAGCTACGGGGACGCGATGTTTATCACGTACAATCCGCTGGCTTTGAATGAGCGTGTCGGGGAATAAGTCCGCGGCACCGTATGACAACGTTGGACTGTTTTTCTGACGTCGGAGAAAAAATGAAATTTGAACTCGATACCACCGATGGCCGCGCGCGTCGCGGTCGCCTGGTGTTTGATCGCGGCGTGGTGGAAACCCCCGCGTTTATGCCTGTGGGCACGTACGGCACCGTAAAAGGGATGACGCCGGAAGAAGTTGAAGCCACGGGCGCACAGATTATCCTCGGCAATACCTTCCACCTGTGGCTGCGTCCAGGTCAGGAGATCATGAAGCTCCACGGCGATCTGCACGATTTTATGCAGTGGAAAGGCCCGATCCTGACCGACTCCGGCGGCTTCCAGGTCTTCAGCCTGGGCGATATCCGCAAGATCACCGAGCAGGGCGTACACTTCCGTAACCCGATCAACGGCGACCCGATTTTCCTCGATCCGGAAAAGTCGATGGAGATTCAGTACGATCTCGGCTCCGACATCGTGATGATCTTCGACGAATGTACGCCGTACCCGGCAGACTGGGACTACGCGAAACGCTCTATGGAGATGTCTCTGCGCTGGGCGAAGCGCAGCCGCGACCGTTTTGACTCCCTGCAGAACAAAAATGCGCTGTTCGGCATCATTCAGGGCAGCGTTTACGAAGATTTACGCGATATCTCTGTTAAAGGTCTGGTAGAGATAGGTTTTGATGGCTACGCTGTCGGCGGTTTGGCTGTGGGTGAGCCGAAGGAAGACATGCACCGCATTCTGGAGCACGTCTGCCCGCAAATCCCGGCGGATAAACCACGATACCTGATGGGTGTGGGTAAACCCGAAGATCTGGTGGAAGGCGTACGTCGCGGCATTGATATGTTCGACTGCGTGATGCCAACCCGCAACGCGCGTAACGGTCATCTGTTCGTTACCGATGGCGTGGTGAAAATCCGTAACGCGAAGCATAAGAGTGACACCAGCCCGCTCGATTCCGAGTGCGATTGCTATACCTGTCGCAATTATTCTCGCGCGTATCTGCATCATCTCGATCGTTGTAATGAGATTTTGGGCGCGCGTCTCAATACGATTCATAATCTTCGCTACTATCAGCGCTTAATGTCTGGTTTACGCAAGGCTATCGAAGAGGGTAAATTAGAGAGCTTCGTGACCGATTTTTACCAACGTCAGGGGCGGGATGTTCCACCGTTGAACGTTGATTAATATTAATAATGAGGGAATTTGAATGAGCTTTTTTATTTCTGATGCGGTAGCGGCAACAGGTGCTCCGGCGCAGGGCAGCCCGATGTCTCTGATCCTGATGCTGGTTGTGTTCGGTCTGATCTTCTACTTCATGATCCTGCGCCCACAGCAGAAGCGTACCAAAGAGCACAAAAAGCTGATGGACTCCATCGCGAAAGGCGATGAAGTGCTGACCAACGGTGGTCTGGTCGGCCGCGTAACCAAAGTGGCTGAAAGCGGCTACATTGCTATCGCCCTGAACGACACCACTGAAGTGGTTATCAAACGTGACTTCGTAGCTGCCGTTCTGCCGAAAGGCACCATGAAGGCGCTGTAATCCCAACTTTTCCCAAAGGGAACTGCCGTGTTAAACCGTTATCCTTTGTGGAAGTACATCATGCTGGTCGTCGTGATTATCGTCGGCCTGCTGTACGCGCTTCCCAACCTGTATGGTGAGGATCCGGCCGTTCAAATCACTGGCGCGCGCGGTGTCGCCGCCAGTGAGCAAACGCTGATCCAGGTCCAGAAAACGTTACAAGAAGAAAAAATTACCGCTAAGTCTGTGGCTCTGGAAGAGGGTGCAATTCTTGCTCGCTTCGACACCACCGACACGCAGCTCCGCGCTCGCGAAGCGCTGATGGGCGTGCTGGGTGACAAATATGTCGTGGCGCTTAACCTTGCTCCTGCAACCCCTCGCTGGCTGGCTGCGCTGAACGCAGAGCCAATGAAGCTGGGTCTTGACCTGCGTGGCGGCGTTCACTTCCTGATGGAAGTGGATATGGATACCGCGCTCGGCAAGCTGCAGGAACAGAATATCGACAGCCTGCGCAGCGATCTGCGCGACAAAGGCATCCCATACACTACCGTGCGTAAGGAAGATAACTACGGCATGAGCATCACGTTCCGCGACAGCGCGGCGCGCGATCAGGCTGTAGATTACCTGACCCAACGTCACCGTGACCTGGTGATCACCTCTCAGGGCAGCAACCAGCTGCGCGCGGTGATGACCGATGCGCGTCTGAAAGAAGCGCGTGAATATGCCGTTCAGCAGAACATCAACATTCTGCGTAACCGTGTAAACCAGCTGGGCGTGGCTGAGCCGCTGGTACAGCGTCAGGGTGCTGACCGTATCGTGGTTGAACTGCCGGGTATCCAGGATACCGCGCGTGCGAAAGAGATCCTCGGTGCGACCGCGACGCTGGAATTCCGTCTGGTGAACTCCAATGTCGATCAGTCTGCCGCGGCGTCTGGCCGTATTCCGGGTGACTCCGAAGTGAAACAGACCCGCGAAGGTCAGCCGGTTGTGCTGTACAAGCGCGTGATCCTGACCGGTGACCACATCACCGACTCCACTTCAAGCCAGGATGAGTACAACCAGCCGCAGGTTAACATCTCGCTGGATAGCGCGGGTGGTAACATCATGTCTAACTTCACCAAGGACAACATCGGCAAACCGATGGCGACCCTGTTCGTGGAGTACAAAGACAGCGGTAAGAAAGATGCAAACGGTCGTGCGGTGCTGGTGAAAGAGGAAGAGGTGATTAACATCGCCAACATCCAGTCTCGTCTGGGTAACAGCTTCCGTATTACCGGTATTAGTAACCCGAACGAAGCGCGTCAGCTCTCGCTGCTGCTGCGTGCCGGTGCGCTGATTGCGCCAATTCAGATTGTTGAAGAACGTACCATTGGTCCAACCCTGGGTATGCAAAACATCCAGCAGGGTCTGGAAGCGTGTCTGGCCGGTCTGGCGGTCTCTATCCTCTTCATGATCTTCTTCTATAAGAAGTTCGGTCTGATTGCGACCTCCGCGCTGATCGCAAACCTGGTGCTGATCATCGGCATTATGTCCCTGCTGCCGGGGGCGACGCTGACCATGCCGGGTATTGCGGGTATCGTTCTGACCCTTGCGGTGGCGGTCGACGCCAACGTACTGATTAACGAACGTATCAAAGAAGAGTTGAGCAATGGTCGCTCTGTTCAGCAGGCGATTGATGAAGGTTACAAAGGCGCGTTCAGCTCTATCTTCGATGCGAACGTAACAACACTGATTAAGGTTCTTATCCTGTATGCAGTGGGTACTGGCGCGATCAAAGGCTTTGCGATTACAACCGGTATCGGTGTCGCAACGTCAATGTTTACCGCTATTGTCGGCACCCGTGCCATCGTGAACCTGCTGTACGGCGGCAAGCGCGTCAAAAAGCTGTCTATCTGAGGAGTGCGTTGTGGCACAGGAATATACTGTTGAACAATTGAACCACGGCCGTAAAGTCTGGGACTTTATGCGCTGGGACTACTGGGCCTTCGGCATTTCAGGTTTCCTGCTGATTCTGTCCATCGTCATTATGGGCGTGAAAGGCTTTAACTGGGGTCTCGATTTCACCGGTGGTACGGTCATCGAGATCTCCCTGGAAAAACCGGTCGATATGGACCAGATGCGCCTGTCTCTGCAGAAAGCGGGCTTTGAAGAGCCGCTGCTGCAGAACTTCGGCAGCAGCCGCGACATCATGGTGCGTATGCCGCCGGTGCACGATGCCAACGGCAGCCAGGAGCTGGGCAGCAAGGTCGTACAGGTCATTAACGAAACCACCAGCCAGAGCGCGGCGGTGAAGCGTATTGAGTTCGTCGGCCCGAGCGTGGGTGCGGACCTGGCGCAAACCGGCGCCATGGCGCTGCTGGTGGCGCTGATCTCCATCCTGGTGTACGTCGGTTTCCGCTTCGAGTGGCGACTGGCGGCCGGTGTGGTTATCGCCCTGGCGCACGACGTGGTGATCACCATGGGCATACTGTCTCTGTTCCACATTGAGATTGACCTGACCATCGTGGCATCCCTGATGTCCGTAATCGGTTACTCACTGAACGACAGTATCGTGGTATCTGACCGTATCCGTGAAAACTTCCGTAAGATCCGTCGCGGCACGCCGTACGAAATCTTTAACGTGTCGTTGACCCAGACGCTGCATCGTACCTTGATCACCTCCGGTACTACCCTGATGGTGATCCTGATGCTGTTCCTCTTCGGTGGCCCGGTGCTGGAAGGCTTCTCGCTGACCATGCTGATCGGTGTCTCCATCGGTACGGCGTCGTCTATCTACGTGGCGTCCGCCCTGGCACTGAAGCTTGGCATGAAGCGCGAGCACCTGCTCCAGCAGAAGGTCGAGAAAGAAGGGGCGGATCAGCCGTCCATTCTGCCGTAAGGCGACGTTTAGCGCGTTATCGGAATCCCGGTCTGTTGACCGGGATTTTTTTTATCTGCTCCTGACAAACACTCCTGACAGTATGCTGTCAGGAGCCCTGCCGTAGACTCCTTCTGAACCCAAACAACAGGCAGGAGGATGTATGAAAAGCGTAATTAACTGGTTTGAAATTCCGGTTTCGGATATGGATCGCGCCATCAAATTTTATGAGCCGGTGATGCAGCTCGCGCTGCGTCGCGAGAAAATGGACATTGCCGAGCTGGCGGTTTTCCCGCATGAGGATCCCACCACCGGAGGAGCGCTGGCAAAATTTGACGGCGTTACGCCCTCTTTGCAGGGCGCTATTATTTACCTGCATACTGACAATCTGGCGGCCACGCTCGATCGCATCGCCTCTGCGGGCGGCGAGTGCGTGTTTGGCCCGCTGGAGCTGCCGCATGGTATCGGCACTATCGCACTGTTTACCGACAGCGAGGGTAACCGCGTCGGCCTTCATCAACCTGCCTGAGAGCGAATGACGTTATGACCCGACGCGCTGACCGTTTGTTTCAGATTGTGCAGATCCTGCGGGGCAGGCGTCTGACAACGGCAGCGCATCTGGCGGACCGGCTTGGCGTGTCCGAGCGCACGGTCTACCGCGATATCCGCGACCTGTCGCTTTCCGGCGTGCCGGTGGAAGGCGAGGCGGGAAGCGGATATCGGCTGATGTCGGGTTTTGACCTGCCGCCGCTGATGCTGACAAATAAGGAATCCGAAGCGCTGATGGTCGCGATTCGCCTGCTCAAAACCTGGGGAGGTGAATCGCTGTCGCGCGAGCTGGAGTCGGCCCAGGAGAAGGTGCTGGCTATTCTGCCCGAGGAGAGCCGCAGAAAGGCGGAGCAGACGCGGATCTACGCCCCGGATTTTTGCATGCAAAGCCACTCCCGCAGCGATTTTGACATGATTCACCAGGCGATTTCCGCTCAGCGCGTATTGGCGCTGCATTATCGTGATGAAGCCGGGCTGCTCTCAAAACGTGAGGTACAGCCGCTGGGGTTGTTCTTCTGGGGGGAGCGCTGGCTGCTGGCGGCATGGTGTGAACGGCGCGATGACTACCGCTGTTTCCGGCTCGACCGGTGTCTCAAAGTTGTAATGACGGAGAGGCGGTTCAGTGAGAGTGCGGACAGGTCTTTGGCGGATTTTTTGCGCAAGGTGAAGCAGTAAAAAGCCGGGTGGCGAGGTAAAAGCAAAACGGCAACGATGTTGCCGTTTTTTGTGTTTGCGCCCTCTCCCGTGGGAGAGGGAAGGGGTGAGGGCACCAGCCCGCACAATCCCGCACTGATTAGAAGTTGTAACCCACGACCAGGTAACCACCCCAGCCGGTAGAGCGGACGCTAAAGTCGCCGTTACCGAAGTTCAGGCTCGCGTCGTCGTTCCACTGGCCACCGTTGTGCCAGTAACGCGCAACAACAGAGTAGTGCCAGTGATCGTAGTTCAGCGCCAGGATGTGGCTGGAGGCGATGGAATCGTTGGTACGCGCTTTCTTGCCGTTCAGGTCACGGAAATCGTCGTCGCCCAGGTCTGAGCCCCAGTCAAAGTTAGTGAAACCGATGTAGCTCAGATTACCGCCCCACAGCTGGGTAATTGGCACGAAGTATTTCACTTTGAAACGGTAGCCGTCCCACTCGTTTTCATTCGCTGCGCCGTAGTTCTGCCACTGGTATTTTGCATACACGTTCAGGGACAGGCTCATTGGCAGGCCGGTGTCAATGTCAGTACCCAGACCCATATACCAGGTGCTCTGACGACCGGACTTATTGCGGCCCATGTCGTAGATGTAGTTGTTCGCGAAGTACCACTCTTTGAACGGACCAAACGCCAGGCTGGTACCGGTCAGTTTGTCGATGGAGAAGCGCGGTTCAATCTCCATGAACAGTGGGGAACCGTGGTTCCAGATACCTTTCGCATCGGTGTTACCACCGAAGAACACAGGCGCATCCATATAGCCGTAGAAATCAAACCAGTCTTTCTTGGCGAACGCTTCATATTCCAGGTAGGTATCGTTGCGGATCTGCGGTCCGAAACGGGTGTGGTAGCTGCCTACCACGTTAACGCTCTGGTGCCACCAGTCGGAGAGGTATTGTGGTTTCTCGTTTTCCGCTGCGTTAACAGTGAAAGAGGAGGACAGTGCCAGAACTGCACCGGCTGCGAGTAATGTTTTTTTCATAATCATGCCACTGATTGAAATTCCCTTCCGGGAGTGAAAAATGCGCGAATTGCGTTTCTAAATATTTCGTGTTTCTGCGGTGCCTATTATAGGAATCCCTGCTCACAAAAATATGTGTTGTTTCACATATCTCTCACACGCGTAATCGATTGCGTTCACGTTTGCGTACTTTAAACGGCCGGGATTGTAGCGGCAATCATTTCTGTTGCCAATCCATACGAAATGTAAATGTTAGCGGAGTGACATTTCACTCCGCTCAAAAGGAAGGGATTACTGCGCGGCAGGTTGGATGTCGTGAATGCGGATAAAGCCTAACTGCTCAGGCGTAAGTCCGCTTAGCTGAAGTGGAATATCCACATCGCTGGGCGCTAACACGCTGGCCGGAGCGGTGAACAGCTGGTTCTTCACGTTCACCTCCTGGTAGCTCTCCGTGGTGCCCTGGATCTGGCCCCACTCTACGGTGCCGCTGAAGGCGGGCAGCGGATCGTTGGACTCACCGTGAATACGTAATGTTGCGCGCGTACCATCGGCATTCGCCGCCACATTCACCAGAGACATCTTCAGCGTGCCAATCTGGCTATTAAGCAGGGCAGGCGTATTCGCTCCTGGCAGCAGATATACCCCGCTGGTGGATTTAGCGTTCAGCGCGTTTTGCTGGGTGATCTTCACCGTTTCTTTGTTCAGTTTGTCCATCGCCGTGTTGAGCGTATTCACGCTTTGTTTCATCTGGCGGACTTCGGTTTGCTGTGCACAGGCACTAAGGGTGAAGAGGCTCCCCACCAGTAAAATTTTCAGGTAACGTCTTGTCATAGCGTTTATTCCTTGAAATGACGGATCCCCATAATGGTAGCCAGCAACGTACCGCCGGACATAGATCCTTTATCTCAAAAAAGCTCCTCCTTTGTTGTCAGGCCAGATCAGGGTAAAATGAAAATCAGTTAACCAGATAACAGGGATACCGTATGCATTGCCCATTCTGCTCCGCTGTGGATACCAAAGTCATCGACTCTCGCCTTGTGGGCGAAGGGTCTTCTGTGCGCCGTCGTCGGCAGTGTCTGGTGTGCAACGAGCGTTTCACGACCTTTGAGGTTGCAGAGCTGGTAATGCCGCGCGTGGTAAAAAGTAACGACGTGCGCGAGCCGTTTAACGAAGAGAAACTGCGCAGCGGAATGCTGAAGGCCCTCGAAAAACGGCCCGTCAGCGCTGATGATGTCGAAATGGCGTTAAACCACATTAAATCTTACCTGCGTGGCCTGGGCGAGCGTGAAGTCCCGAGCAAAATGATCGGTAACCTGGTGATGGAGCAGCTGAAAAAGCTCGATAAGGTCGCCTATATCCGCTTCGCCTCTGTCTACCGCAGTTTCGAAGATATCAAAGAGTTTGGCGAAGAGATCGCCCGCTTACAGGATTAAGCCCATGCAGGATGAGAAGTACATGGCACGAGCCATGAAGCTGGCGCAGCGCGGTCGTTTTACCACTCACCCTAACCCCAACGTCGGGTGCGTTATCGTGAAAGATGGCGAGATCGTGGGGGAAGGGTTTCACTATCGCGCAGGCGAGCCGCATGCTGAAGTGCATGCCCTGCGTATGGCGGGGGAGAAAGCGCGAGGCGCGACGGCCTACGTGACGCTGGAGCCATGCAGCCACCACGGGCGCACGCCGCCGTGCTGTGAAGCGCTGATTGCGGCAGGGGTTTCGCGCGTGGTCGCCGCTATGCAGGATCCTAACCCGCAGGTGGCGGGCCGCGGCCTGTATCGTCTGCAACAGGAAGGGATCGACGTCAGCCACGGCCTGATGATGCAAGATGCGGAAGCCATCAACAAAGGCTTCCTGAAGCGCATGCGCACCGGTTTTCCGTATATCCAGCTTAAGCTGGGCGCCTCGCTGGACGGCCGTACGGCAATGGCGAACGGTGAAAGCCAGTGGATCACCTCGCCGCAGGCAAGGCGCGATGTGCAACGTCTGCGTGCGCAAAGCCATGCTATCCTCACCAGCAGTGAAACCGTTCTGGCTGACGATCCGGCCGTGACCGTGCGCTGGGATGAGCTGAATGCCGATACCCAGGCGCTTTATCCGCAGGAGAACCTGCGCCAGCCGCTGCGTATTATTATTGATAGCCAGAACCGCGTGACCCCGGAGCACCGCATCGTGCATCAGCCGGGTGAAACCTGGATTGCGCGCACCAAAGAAGATACGCGCGAATGGCCGGAAGGCGTGCGCAGCATTATGGTGCCGGAGCATAACGGACATCTGGATCTCGTGGTGCTGATGATGTTGCTCGGCAAGCAGCAGGTGAACAGCATCTGGGTCGAAGCTGGTCCGACGCTCGCCGGCGCGCTGCTCCAGGCGGGGCTGGTGGATGAACTGCTCGTCTACGTTGCGCCTAAACTGTTAGGTCACGACGCGCGCGGCCTGTTTGTGCTGCCTGGCCTTGAAAAACTGGCCGACGCACCGCAACTCACATTCAGCGAGATTCGTCCGGTGGGTCCGGATGTCTGCCTCCATTTAACGACAGCGTAATTGCTCCCGAAATAGGGAAGCAGTGCGCAAAGTATTATGATAAAATCCGCCCCCCTGCGGGGCCAAATGAACCCGTAAAGGAAGAGTATGAACATTATTGAAGCTGCTGTAGCTACCCCGGACGCTCGCGTCGCCATCACCATTGCGCGTTTCAACAACTTCATCAACGATAGCCTGCTGGAAGGTGCGATTGACGCCCTGAAACGTATCGGCCAGGTTAAAGATGACAACATTACCGTTGTTTGGGTTCCAGGCGCTTATGAACTGCCACTGGCGGCGGGCGCGCTGGCGAAAACCGGTAAATACGACGCGGTGATTGCGCTGGGTACCGTTATTCGTGGCGGCACTGCGCACTTCGAATACGTTGCGGGCGGTGCAAGCAACGGTCTGGCACACGTTGCGCAGGATGCTGAAATTCCTGTCGCGTTCGGCGTGCTGACCACCGAAAGTATTGAACAAGCCATCGAACGTGCTGGCACCAAAGCCGGTAACAAAGGTGCAGAAGCTGCACTGACCGCGCTTGAAATGATCAATGTATTGAAAGCCATTAAGGCCTGATTTTTTTGTAAGGGGAATTCCGTGAAACCTGCTGCTCGTCGCCGCGCCCGTGAATGTGCCGTCCAGGCACTTTACTCCTGGCAGTTGTCCCAGAACGACATCGCTGATGTTGAATACCAGTTCCTGTCAGAACAGGACGTGAAAGACGTTGACGTTCTGTACTTCCGTGAACTGCTGTCGGGAGTGGCGACTAATAGCGCGTATCTCGATGGCCTGATGAAGCCATACCTGTCCCGTCTGCTCGAAGAGCTGGGCCAGGTGGAAAAAGCAGTGTTGCGTATCGCGCTGTTTGAGCTGTCTAAACGTGATGATGTGCCGTACAAAGTGGCCATCAACGAAGCGATCGAACTGGCGAAAACCTTCGGCGCTGAAGACAGCCACAAGTTCGTTAACGGCGTACTTGATAAAGCCGCACCTGCGATCCGTCCCCACAAAAAGTGATCCGCAAACCGGAGTTCTGCATTGCCTGACGGGCAGTGCGGCTCCGGTTTTTTCTTTTATTTGCTGAGGCATAACGTATGGCATGCGGCGAATTCTCCCTGATTGCCCGTTATTTCGACCGTGTCAGAACCTCTCGTCTTGATGTTGAAACCGGCATTGGCGATGACTGTGCACTTCTCAATATTCCTGAAAAGCAGACGCTGGCAATCAGCACCGACACCTTAGTGTGCGGACGTCATTTCTTACCTGATATCGATCCTGCCGATCTGGCGTATAAAGCGCTGGCGGTCAACGTCAGCGATCTGGCGGCAATGGGTGCCGACCCGGCCTGGCTGACGCTGGCCCTGACGCTGCCGGAGGTGGATGAAGCCTGGCTTGAAGCGTTCAGCGATGCGCTGTTTGAACAGCTGAACTACTACGATATGCAGCTGATTGGCGGCGATACGACTGCCGGGCCGCTATCGATGACGCTGGCGATCCACGGTTATGTGCCGCTCGGTCGCGCGCTGAAGCGCTCGGGCGCTAAACCGGGCGACTGGATCTACGTGACCGGGACGCCGGGAGACAGCGCGGCAGGGCTGGCGATCCTTCAGGATCGCTTAAACGTGACGGACGCTGACGATGCGGCGTATCTGGTGAAGCGCCACCTGCGCCCGACACCGCGTATTCTGCACGGTCAGGCGCTGCGCGAGCGGGCCAGTTCGGCTATCGATCTCTCTGACGGTCTCATCTCGGACCTCGGCCATATCCTGAAGGCCAGCGGGGTGGGCGCGCGCGTTGAACTGGATCTGTTCCCGCTGTCGGAGCAACTGCTTCGCCATGTGGAGCCTGAGCAGGCGCTGCGCTGGGCGCTCTCCGGTGGGGAAGACTACGAGTTGTGCTTCACGGTGCCAGAGCTGAACCGTGGAACGCTGGACGTGGCATTGGCCCATCTTGGCGCAAAGTTTACCTGCATCGGTCAGATCATGCCGGAGAGTGAAGGGCTGAAGTTTGTGAAAGACGGTGCGCCCGTTACGCTGGACTGGAAAGGGTACGATCACTTCGGGTAAGTTTGTGCGCTCAGTATTGCCGGGTAAGCGTACGCCACCCGGCAAGTGTTTACTTAAACCCCACCACCGGATGCTGCTGATACGGCGTCTCCAGCTCGGCAACCTGCTCCGGCGTCAGCGATAAATCCACCGCGCTTAACAACTCGTCCAGCTGTTCTTCCCGCGATGTACCAATAATCGGTGCGGCGACACCCCGCTTGCCCAGCAGCCACGCCAGCGCCACCTGCGCGCGCGTTGCGCCGATATCGTCGGCGATCCCGGCTAAACGTTCGGCAATCAGCGCATCGCTGGCTTCGGTACCGGAATAAAGATTTTTACCCACTTCATCCGATACCAGCCGCGCCGTGGTTTCTCCCCACGGACGGGTTAAGCGTCCGCGCGCCAGCGGGCTCCACGGGATCACCGCCACGCCTTCCTGATAGCAGAGCGGCAGCATCTCGCGTTCTTCTTCCCGGTAAATCAGGTTGTAGTGATCCTGCATGGTGACAAAGCGTGCCCAGCCGTGCTGCGCCTGGAGATCGAGCGCCTGAGCAAACTGAGATGCGTGCATTGACGACGCGCCGATATAGCGCGCTTTACCTGCTTTCACGACATCGTTCAGCGCTTCAAGGGTTTCTTCAATTGGCGTGTTGTAATCCCAGCGGTGAATTTGCAGCAGGTCGACGTAATCCATGTTCAGGCGTCTGAGACTGTCATCAATGGAGCGCAGGACCTGCGCGCGAGAGAGGCCTTCAGCCAGATCGCCTGACGGGTAATACACCTTGGTGGCGACCACAATCTCATCCCGACGAGCAAAATCACGCAGAGCGCGGCCCACAATCTCTTCGCTGCTGCCGTCAGAGTAGCTGTTGGCGGTATCGAAGAAGTTGATGCCGCCGTCTATGGCGCGCTTGATGATAGGGCGGCTGCTCTCTTCCGGCAGCGTCCAGGCGTGATTTCCCCGGTCAGGCTCGCCAAAGGTCATGCAGCCCAGGCAAAGCCGGGACACCCTGAGGTCCGTTTTTCCTAATGTCGTGTATTGCATGGTTCCGCTCCTGCTGTTTAAACAATACGTTTAAGCATAGCAGGAGCGGAAAAGGGGAGGGATCAGGCCAGCCAGCTGCGGATTCTGGCTTCGATACCGGCGGCGTCCAGGCCGATGTCGGCACGCGCCTCGTCCTGTGTGCCTTGCGGGATGAAGTGGTCCGGCAGGCCGAGGTTCAGCACCGGAACCAATTTACGGTTCGCCATCAGTACCTCGTTAACGCCGCTGCCCGCACCGCCCATGATGGCGTTCTCTTCCAGCGTGACCAGCACGTCGTGGCTTTCCGCCATGCTCAGAATCAGAGATTCATCGAGCGGCTTCACAAAGCGCATATCCACCAGCGTCGCGTTCAGGGTTTCAGCGACTTTTGCCGCTTCCGGCATCAGCGTACCAAAGTTCAGGATCGCCACTTTTTCGCCGCGACGTTTCACCAGACCTTTACCGATCTCCAGTTTTTCCAGCGGCTGAAGTTCAACGCCAAGGGCATTGCCGCGTGGATAACGTACCGCGCAGGGGCCGTCCTGATAGTGGTAGCCGGTATACAGCATCTGACGACACTCGTTTTCGTCGCTTGGCGTCATGATGACCATGTCCGGGATGCAGCGCAGGAAGGAGAGATCAAACGCCCCCTGGTGCGTCTGGCCGTCGGCCCCCACGATGCCCGCGCGATCGATAGCAAACAGCACCGGCAGCTTCTGGATGGCAACGTCATGGATCACCTGGTCGTAGGCGCGCTGCAGGAAGGTGGAGTAAATCGCCACCACCGGCTTGTAGCCGCCAATCGCCAGGCCCGCCGCGAAGGTGACCGCGTGCTGCTCGGCAATGGCGACGTCGAAATACTGGTCCGGGTATTTTTTGGAGAACTCGACCATGCCGGAGCCTTCACGCATGGCAGGCGTAACCGCCATCAGCTTGTGATCTTTTGCCGCCGTCTCGCACAGCCAGTCGCCAAAGATTTTTGAGTAGCTCGGCATTCCGCCGCTGCTTTTCGGCAGGCAGCCGCTGGTATGGTCGAACTTTGGCACCGCGTGGAAGGTGATCGGATCTTTCTCCGCCGGTTCGTAGCCACGCCCTTTTTTAGTCATGATGTGCAGGAACTGCGGGCCTTTCAGGTCGCGCATGTTTTTAAGCGTGGTCACCAGACCCAGCACATCGTGCCCGTCCACCGGGCCGATATAGTTAAAGCCCAGCTCTTCGAACAGCGTGCCCGGTACGACCATGCCTTTGATGTGTTCTTCGGTACGCTTGAGCAGCTCTTTGATCGGCGGCACGCCGGAGAAAACTTTTTTCCCGCCTTCCCGCAGGGAGGAGTAAAGCTTGCCGGAAAGCAGCTGCGCCAGATGGTTGTTCAGCGCGCCGACGTTCTCGGAGATCGACATTTCGTTATCGTTGAGGATAACCAGCATGTCCGGCTTGATATCGCCCGCGTGGTTCATGGCTTCAAAAGCCATCCCGGCGGTGATCGCCCCGTCGCCAATCACGCAGACGGTGCGGCGCTGCTTATTCTCTTTTTCGGCGGCAACGGCAATACCGATGCCCGCAGAAATGGAGGTCGATGAGTGGCCGACGCTCAGCACGTCATACTCGCTCTCACCGCGCCACGGGAACGGGTGCAGGCCGCCTTTCTGACGAATGGTGCCAATTTTATCGCGACGTCCGGTCAGAATTTTGTGCGGATAAGCCTGGTGGCCCACGTCCCAGATAAGCTGATCGAACGGCGTGTTATAGACGTAATGCAACGCCACGGTCAGCTCAACCGTGCCAAGCCCGGAGGCGAAGTGGCCGCTGGAGCGGCTAACGCTGTCGAGCAGGTAACGACGCAGCTCGTCACACAGCTTCGGCAGACTCTCTTTCGGCAACAGACGTAACTCCTGGGTGGAGTCAACTAACGCCAGTGTCGGGTATTTGGCAATATCAAAACTCATCAAAGGCTCATCGAGATATATAGTTTATTTATCACGCTGGATTATATAGTCCGCTAGCGCTTCCAGTGCCGAGGTATCCAGCGATTGCGCGGCCAGCTCATTCAGCGACTGGCGGGCATCGTCAATCAGATCCCGGGCTTTACGTTGGGCTTGCTCAAGACCCAGCAGGGCGGGATAGGTACTTTTGCCAAGCTGCTGGTCCGCACCCTGACGTTTACCCAATGTTGCAGTATCGCCCACCACATCCAGAATGTCATCCTGAACCTGGAATGCCAGACCGATACTTTCTGCGTATCTGTCCAGAATCGGCAGGGCTTTGCGCCCTTGCTCACCCGCGCTCAGCGCGCCCAGGCGAACGGCGGAACGAATAAGCGCGCCCGTCTTATGGCGATGAATACGCTCCAGCTGTTCCAGATTAACCTGACGTCCTTCCGCTTCAAGATCCAGCGCCTGACCGCCGCACATGCCAGCCACGCCGCTGGCCATTGCCAGTTCGGAGATCATCGCCAGGCGGTCGCGGTCGGCCACTTCCGCCATCGGCGCATCACTGAGAATCGAGAACGCCAGCGTCTGCAAGGCATCGCCCGCCAGAATGGCATTCGCCTCGCCAAACTTAATGTGGCAGGTTGGCTGACCCCGGCGCAGATCGTCGTCGTCCATCGCCGGGAGATCGTCGTGGATCAGCGAGTAGGCATGGATGCACTCCACGGCGGCTGCCGGGGCGTCCAGCGTATTATCGCTGATGCCAAACATATTGCCCGTGGCATACACCAGGAACGGACGCAGGCGTTTACCCCCTAAGAGTGCGCCATAGTGCATGGCTTCAACCAGTGGAGTGTTCTGAAAAGGCTGCGGCTCAATAAAACGGCGCAGGGCGTCGTTGGCGCGAACGACGCGCGCCTGAAGCGCGTTGGTAAAATCCATTTACTCGGCGTCCGGTGTGAATGGCGTGGTTTTAGCGTCTTCGCTGTCGGAAAGCAGGATCTGCACACGCTGCTCGGCCTGCTGGAGTTTTACCTGCCCCTGGCGCGCAAGCTGCACACCGCGCTCAAATTCGTTGAGGGCGTCTTCCAGCGGTAAATCGCCGCTCTCGAGGCGGGTAACAATCTGCTCAAGCTCACTCAGCGCAGTTTCAAAACTGGCCGGTGCGTCGTTCTTCTTCGGCATAGTGAATTAACTCTTATATTCTTCGCCCCAACATGGTAACGGACTCGGGGCAATTATCAAATAACGCGAGTGGCGCGATGGTGGTATACTTGCGCGCCTGGATGCAGCCACGGGTGTGGGCTGCTGTATCATTTTCCACTACAAGCCTTTATAAGCTTGCCTAAGAAACATTGCCGCCATGAAGTTTATCATTAAATTGTTCCCTGAAATCACCATCAAAAGCCAATCTGTGCGTTTGCGCTTTATTAAAATTCTCACCGGGAACATTCGTAACGTATTAAAACACTACGACGAAACGCTCGCCGTGGTGCGTCACTGGGACCACGTTGAAGTCCGCGCGAAAGACGAAAGCAAACGCCTTGATATTCGCGACGCGCTGACCCGTATTCCAGGTATTCACCATATTCTGGAAGTGGAAGACGTTCCGTTCAGCGATATGCACGATATCTTCGAAAAGGCGCTGGTACAGTACCGCGACCAGATCGAAGGCAAAACCTTCTGCGTGCGCGTGAAGCGTCGCGGTAAGCACGAGTTTAGCTCGATTGAAGTTGAGCGCTACGTCGGCGGTGGTCTGAACCAGCACGTTGAGACGGCGCGCGTGCGCCTGACTAACCCGGACGTCACCGTTAACCTTGAGATCGAGAACGATCGTCTGCTGCTGGTTAAGGGCCGTTATGAAGGTATTGGCGGTTTCCCGATCGGCACGCAGGAAGATGTGCTGTCGCTGATCTCGGGCGGCTTCGACTCCGGCGTCTCCAGCTACATGCTGATGCGTCGCGGTTGCCGCGTGCACTACTGCTTCTTCAACCTGGGCGGCGCGGCGCATGAAATTGGCGTTCGTCAGGTGGCGCATTACCTGTGGAACCGCTTCGGCAGTTCTCACCGCGTGCGTTTTGTGGCGATCAACTTTGAGCCGGTAGTAGGCGAAATCCTTGAAAAAGTGGATGACGGACAGATGGGCGTGATCCTCAAACGTATGATGATGCGCGCGGCGTCCAAAGTCGCCGAGCGCTATGGCGTGCAGGCGCTGGTCACCGGCGAAGCGCTGGGCCAGGTCTCCAGCCAGACGCTGACCAACCTGCGTCTGATCGACAACGTATCAGATACGCTGATCCTGCGCCCGCTGATCTCCCACGATAAAGAGCACATCATCGACCTGGCGCGCGAAATCGGCACCGAAGACTTTGCCCGCACCATGCCGGAATACTGCGGCGTGATCTCAAAAAGCCCGACCGTCAAGGCAGTGAAGGCGAAGATCGAAGCGGAAGAAGAGAACTTCGATTTCAGCATCCTGGAAAGAGTGGTGGCAGAAGCGTCCAACATCGACATCCGCGAGATTGCCCAGCAGACCGAGCAGGAAGTGGTTGAAGTGGAAACCGTGAGCGGTTTCGGTGCGAACGATGCGATTCTGGATATCCGCTCCATTGACGAGCAGGATGACAAGCCGCTTAAGGTGGAAGGCGTAGAGGTGGTTTCTCTGCCGTTCTACAAGCTGAGCACTAAGTTTGGCGACCTCGATCAGAGCAAAACGTATCTGCTGTGGTGTGAGCGCGGGGTGATGAGCCGCCTGCAGGCGCTGTACCTGCGCGAGCAGGGATTCGCGAACGTGAAGGTGTATCGTCCGTAGCGTGCGGCCTGGCGCCCTCACATTAAAAACGGCAACCAAAGGTTGCCGTTTTGCTTTTACCTCGCGCCACCCGGCTTTTTTTATGCACTACTCTTCATAGTAATTATAAATCCCCGCCGGCATCACCAGCGACGACGCCACTTCGTAGGCCTTCTCCCGCCCGACCAGCAGATCAATAATCTTTAAGCCAAAATCAATCGCGGTGCCGGGTCCCTGGCTGGTCAGCAGGTTGACGCGCGGATCCCAGACGACGCGTTTATCCACCCAATGCTCCTCCGGGATCGTATCCTTAAGCCCCGGGAAGCCGGTCATATTGCCGATGGGGAAGATGTCGTGCGGAATCAGAACTGTTCCAGCGGCGGCACAGATTGCCGCGACGATGCGGCCGGACAGATGAAACTGACGCACGGTCTCGACCAACAGCGGGCTGTCGCGGAAACATTCCGCGCCTTTTAAGCCGCCGGGCAGGACGATGATGTCGTAATCGCCGTCAGCAACCTGGACAAGCGGTGCGTCTGCCAGGATTTTCACCCCTCGTGAACAGGTGATTGCCAGATTGCCGTCGCTGGCTACGCTGGCGGTTGTTACCTTAATGCCGCCACGTACCAGTAAATCAATAGTAGTGACCGCTTCCATCTCTTCGCTACCAGGAGCGAGGCAAATCAGTGCCGACGCGCTCATATTCACTCTCCTTACGTTTAACCAGGTCATACAGACGGGCGTTTTCCGGCACGGCGATGCCGTGCGAGCGGGCGCGCTTTAGCAGATAACCGGTAATGTAATCTATCTCCGTATGGCGTAATGCCCGAACGTCCTGCAGCATCGAGGAGATATTCTCAGCCGTACTCTCAATAACCTGCTCGACATAACAGCGTAAATCCTCTGCTGAGGTGTGCAGGCCTTCTCGCTCAATGACCGACGCGACTTCTGCACACAGGGACGCCACCTCCTGCGGATGGTTTTTCAGCTCCCCGTTCGGGCAGTTCCACAGCGCCGTCAGCGGATTGATCACGCAGTTTACGGCCAGCTTGCGCCACAGCTGAGGGCGGATGTTGTTGTGCCAGGCAACGTCCGGCAAGACCTTTTGCAGAACATCGGCAAGATAGCTGTAGTCGCCATCCTGCGTTCTGGCCGGACCGATGTGCGTCACGCCGCTGGCGACATGCACGATAATAGTCCCGTCGCGACGCGCTGCGTGGGTGGTGGTCGCCATCAGCAGAGGCTGCGGGACGCTTTTCAGCTCATCAAGGGTTCCCATACCGTTATGCAGCAGCAGAATGGGGGACGTGGGGGGGAGCTGCGCGGCCAGAGTCTTAACCGCATCTGAGACCTGCCACGCCTTGAGCGTCACCAGCAACAGGTCGCTTTGCGCCAGGAAATCAGGATCGTTCGCGGTGAGGGATTCGTTAAAAATGCTTCCGTCTTCACCAATCAGGTTGACACTGCAATAGGGCTGGGGCACGCGCAGCCAGCCCTGAACCTCATGTCCGTGCTTGCACAGCGCGGTCAGCCACAGTTGGCCGAGCGCTCCGCATCCGAGCACCGTAATTTTCATTGTTCCTCCTCACCTGCAACTGCGCCAGGTGTTACAGCTTAATTATACAGCTAAGCTTCTGTTGAGTTATGCCTCGTAGCGGGTATTATGCAACGCAACAAAAGTGAAGGGAGAAGAAAAGATGCCATCTTTCGATATTGTTTCCGAAGTTGATATCCAGGAAGTTCGCAACGGCGTTGAGAACGCAACCCGCGAAGTTGAGTCACGTTTCGATTTTCGCGGCGTTGAGGCGTCGTTTGAGCTGAACGACGCAAATAAGACCATTAAGGTGCTGAGCGAGTCTGATTTCCAGGTGAATCAGCTGCTCGACATTCTGCGCGCCAAGCTGTTAAAACGCGGCATCGAAGGAACGTCTCTGGACGTGCCGGACGAGTTTGTCCACAGCGGTAAGAACTGGTTTGTAGAAGCCAAACTGAAGCAGGGCATCGAGAGCGCGGTGCAGAAGAAGATCGTTAAGCTGATTAAAGACAGCAAGCTGAAGGTGCAGGCGCAGATCCAGGGCGAAGAGATTCGCGTCACCGGAAAATCCCGCGACGACCTGCAGTCCGTGATGGCGCTGGTGCGCGGTGGGGATTTGGGACAGCCGTTCCAGTTTAAAAACTTCCGCGATTAAGACAAAAAAAGCCCGGTTCAACCGGGCTTTTTTCACGCTTTAAGCGCCTGCTCCACCTCAAAGCGGTTCGTCACTTTGCTGTCAATTTTGACATAAGCACTGCGCTCTTCGGGAACAATCAGCACCTCTGTGACCCCTTCTTTTCCTTCCAGACGCTGCTTCAGCGCGTCGCTAATCTCCACGTCATCCGGGATTTCTACCCGCAGGCTGCTCACGTAGCGAGGCTCTTTCATGGTGCTGGCGACCAGCAGCCAGACTGTTGCCAGCAGCGCGCCCGCGAGAAACACGGTTTGTGAATCAAACAGGCCGTCGACCCAGCCGCCAAGCGAGCCGCCGATCGCCACGCCGAGGAACTGGCTGGTGGAGTAAATGCCCATTGCCGTGCCTTTGTAACCGGCGGGGGACTCTTTGCTGATCAGCGACGGCAGCAGGGCTTCCATCAGGTTAAACGCCAGAAAGAACAGCTGCACGCCTGCGATCAGCTCCCAGAAGTGCGGACCAGCGCCCCAGAGCACAATCTCGGCAATCAGCAGTAACGCCACGCAGCCCACGAAGACGCGTTTCATTTTGCGCTTCACTTCGGCGTAAATAATAAAGGGCACAACGGAGACAAACGAAATCAGCATTGTGACCAGATAAATTTTCCAGTGCTCGGCCGCCGGGAAACCTGCTGCGGCAAGCTGGCCGGGCAGGGCGACGAAGGTGGACATCAGCAGAATATGCAGGCACATAATGCCGAAGTTAAGCTTTAGCAGACGCGGCTCGGCGATGACTTTGCTAAAGCAGCCTTTAACCATCCCGGATTCACGGTTAAGGACGTGATTTTTACTGTCTGGCACAACCCACAGGGTGAGTGCGATCCCGATAGTCGCCAGCACCGCAATCATCCAGAACAGGGCGTGCAGACCCAGTTTGTGCGTAATGATGGGACCGAGCACCATCGCAATCGCAAACGTCACGCCAAAGCTCACGCCGATGAACGCCATCGCTTTGGTGCGGTTTTGCTCACGGGTTAAATCTGACAGCAGCGCCATCACCGCGGCGGCAATCGCACCGGATCCCTGCAGGGCGCGGCCCAAAATAATGCCCCAGATGGAGTGGGAGAGGGCGGCAATAACGCTCCCGAGCACAAAGACCAGCAGCCCGCCGACAATCAGCGGCTTGCGGCCCACCCGATCAGAGAGCAGGCCAAAGGGGATCTGGAAAATTGCCTGCGCCAGACCGTAAATGCCAATAGCAAGACCAATCAGCGCTTCGCTGGCACCCTGTAACGCCATGCCGTACGTGGTCAGAACGGGCAGGACCATAAACATGCCAAGCATCCGCAGCGAGAAAACAGTCCCTAAACCCCAGGTCGCACGCAGCTCGCCCGGCGTCATTTTATAATCGTTCATTACCACCTCAGTTCAAAAGCAGGCCATAGTGTAGTGCGGGGAAGGGGCGGGGTAAATAAAGGCTTATTTAACAAATATTACATGCGTAATTAATAGATTTCGTGAATAAAAAAGGGTGCCGAAGCACCCTTTTCATCATCACATAAACTTACCAGACGTAAGTCAGCAGGTTTTGCGAGTCCGGCACCATGAAGTCTACGGACATCATCACGGACAGGGAGGTGATGGCGACAATCGAGAACACAAACAGCTTGCGTGCCCAGACTTTGTCATCTTCCACCTTGTAGCCGCGCAGGGCCATGCCGAGCCACCAGACGCTCACCGCGGCCGCTACCACCAGATATTTATATCCGGCGTAACCGCCCAGAGAAAGCATCAGCGTTGCCACGGCAAAAGCGATGATGTAGAGCGTGATGTGGTTCTTGGCAACTGAAATGCCCTTCACGACCGGCAGAACCGGAATGTTCGCTGCCTGATAATCCTTGAAGCGGAAAATCGCGATGGCATAGGAGTGCGGCATCTGCCACAGGCTAAAGATAGCCAGCAGGATGAGCGCACCGCTGTCGAACTCGTTCGTGACGGCGCAGTAGCCAATCACCGGCGGCGCAGCGCCGGAGAGAGAACCAATCAGCGTGCCGTAGACGGAGTGACGCTTCATATACAGGCTGTAGACGCCTACATACACCACGAACCCCATCACCCCCAGCCAGCAGGCCAGCGGGTTAGCACCAAACCACAGCAGCATAAAGCCAGCAATACCCAGCAAGGTGGCGTACACCAGCGAGACGGAAGGGGCAATCAGGCCTTTAACCAGCACCCGATTCTTGGTCCTTTCCATCTTCTTGTCGATATCCATGTCGATGTAGTTGTTAAATACACAACCGGACGCAACCACCAGTGACACACCGACCAGCGTGTAAATAAAGAGGGTGTAATCAATGCTGCCTTTAGAGGCCAGCAGGAACCCTCCGATTACGGAGATCAGGTTGCCAAAGATGATGCCTGGTTTCGTGACTTGCAGGTATTGCTTAAACATACTCGCCGCTCTTAGTGAACCATCATGTTGTAGTTGAGGTTCCACATAATCCAGATGGAACCGACTACCAGGATAGCGATGATAATCACGGTAAAGATAAAGGCAGTCATATTCCAGCCTTCATCGGACTTGGTGTTCATGTGCAGGAAGCAAACCAGATGCACCAGAATCTGAATCACCGCGGTCACCAGGATTACTCCCAGGATAACCGGCTTGGACGCAGAACCGCTCATCACCATCCAGAACGGGATCACCGTCAGGATGATCGACAGGATGAAACCTGTCATGTAGGTTTTTACGCTGCCGTGGGAAGCGCCATGATCGTTAGAATGACTCATTACATCGCCCCCATCAGATAGACAACAGAGAACACGCAGATCCATACCACGTCCAGGAAGTGCCAGAACAGGCTCAGGCACATGATACGGGTACGGTTAGTGCTGGTCAGGCCGCGGCGGGAGATCTGGAACATCAGTACTGCCATCCAGATCAGACCCGAGGTCACGTGCAGACCGTGGGTACCCACCAGCGCGAAGAACGCGGACAGGAAACCACTGCGATCCGGACCGAAGCCTTCCATAATCAGGTGGTGGAATTCATAGATTTCCATCCCGATAAAGCCAGCACCAAACAGCCAGGTCAACGCCAGCCAGGAGACAACCTGGCTCTTGTTGTTTTTGTACATGGCGATAGCCGCCATGCCGTAGGTGATGGAGCTGAATAACAGCAGTGCGGTTTCAACCAGAACGAACGGCAGTTCAAAGATGTCCTTGCCGGTCGGGCCGCCCGCTGTGCCGTTCACCAGAACGGCATAGGTCGCGAACAGACAGCAGAACAGAATGCAGTCGCTCATCAGGTAGATCCAGAAACCGAAGACTTTGGTCGGTCCTGTATCATGGTGCGCATGTTCATGCGCGTGGGCAGTTGAGTGCGCCAGAGTATCAGTTGCCATTTTTCAGCCCCGCTTTAGAAATCTCGTCGAAATGCTGATTTTCCAGCTTTTCAACTTCACGGACTGGTACGTAGTAGTCCACGTCCTCGTCAAAGCTCTTCACAATCCAGCTGATTACGATGCCAGCGAAGCCAACAATCGCCATCCACCAGATGTGCCAGATCATTGCGAAACCAAATACCGTTGCGAAAGCGGCAATCACGATGCCCGCAGCGCTGTTTTTCGGCATATGGATCTCTTCGTAATGCTCAGGTTGCTTGTACGCTTCACCTTTTTCTTTCATTTCCCAGAATGCGTCACGCTCGTGAATGTGCGGCACTACGGCAAAGTTATAGAACGGTGGTGGAGAAGAGGTTGCCCACTCCAGCGTACGGCCACCCCATGGGTCACCGGTCAGGTCGCGGTTCAGGTTACGGTCGCGGATGGACACGTAGTACTGAATCAGCTGGCACAGAATACCGCAGGCAATCAGCGCTGCACCGCCCGCTGCAACCATCAGCATTGGGTGGAACTGCGGATCGATCTGCTGGCTCAGACGACGGGTCATACCCATGAAGCCCAGCACGTACAGCGGCATAAACGCCACGAAGAAGCCAATGATCCAGAACCAGAACGCGCGTTTACCCCAGGTTTCGTTCAGCGTGAAGCCAAACGCCTTAGGCCACCAGTAAGTCACACCTGCGAAGCAGCCGAAGACCACACCGCCGATGATAACGTTATGGAAGTGCGCAATCAGGAACAGGCTGTTGTGCAGAACGAAGTCAGCACCTGGCACCGCCAGCAGTACGCCGGTCATCCCACCTACGGAGAAGGTCACGATGAAGCCGATGGTCCACAGCATTGCTGAGTGGAACACGATACGGCCCTGGTACATGGTGAACAGCCAGTTGAAGATCTTCACCCCGGTAGGGATGGCGATAATCATGGTGGTGATACCGAAGAAGGCGTTTACGTTCGCGCCCGCACCCATGGTAAAGAAGTGGTGCAGCCAAACGATGAACGACAGAACGGTAATACACACGGTTGCCCACACCAGAGAGGTGTAACCAAACAGACGCTTACGCGAGAAGGTTGCCGCGATTTCGGAGAACACACCGAAAACAGGCAGAACCAGAATGTACACTTCCGGGTGACCCCAGGCCCAAATCAGGTTGATGTACATCATCATGTTGCCACCCATATCATTCGTGAAGAAATGGGTGCCCAGGTAGCGGTCCAGGGTCAGCAGCGCGATGGTGACGGTCAGAATTGGGAACGACGCGATAATCAGTACGTTGGCGCACAGAGATGCCCAGGTAAATACTGGCATCTTGAACATCGTCATACCTGGTGCACGCATCTTCAGGATGGTCACGAAGAAGTTGATACCGGTCAGGGTGGTACCGACACCGGAGAGCTGAAGCGCCCAAATCCAGTAGTCAACGCCTACACCCGGACTGTACTCAATTCCCGAAAGCGGTGGGTAAGCCAGCCAGCCGGTCTGTGCAAATTCGCCCACGCCCAGTGACAGGTTAACCAGGATAACGCCGACAACCGTGAACCAGAAGCTCAGGTTGTTCAGGAACGGGAACGCTACGTCGCGCGCGCCAATTTGCAGCGGAACGACAACGTTCATCAGACCGATTACCAGCGGCATCGCCACGAAGAAGATCATGATAACGCCGTGGGCGGTAAAGATCTGATCGTAGTGGTGCGGTGGCAGGAAGCCGGCTTCGCCCGCAGACGCGAGTGCCTGCTGGCTACGCATCATGATTGCATCCGCAAAGCCACGAATTAACATGACGATACCGACGATGCAGTACATGATACCGAGTTTTTTGTGGTCAACCGAAGTCAGCCACTCATTCCACAGGTAGCTCCACTTACCGAAGTAAGTGATCAGGCCAACTAAGGCCGCGCCACCAATGATAATTGCAGCCACCGTAACCATGATAATCGGTTCATGGTAGGGCACTGCATCCAGTGTCAATTTTCCGAACATTTTCTTCCTCGGCCCCTTAGTGAGCGGTTTCCGCGTGGCTCATGTCCATGCCTTCCATACCTTCGTGCGCGCTGTGCTCGCCTTCTGGCTGGGTCATGTCCATGCTCTTGCCGTGATCCATAAATTTGCCAATAACGTCTTTGAACAAATCTGGTTTCACGTTAGAGAAGTACTCCACCTTGTTGTATTCGCTAGGTGCAGCCACTTTTTCGAACGCCGCCATGTCAGACATGGTGTTTGGAGACTGCTTCGCTTTTTCAACCCACTGGTCGAAAGCGGCACGGTCCGGCGTCGCAATAGCTTTGAACTTCATACCTGAGAAGCCCGGGCCGCTATAGCTGGCGGAGATACCATCGTAGGTGCCTGCTTCATTCGCGATCAGATGCAGGTTCGTCTGCATACCGGCCATCGCGTAAATCTGGCTACCCAGACGCGGGATGAAGAAGGAGTTCATTACGGAGTTGGAGGTCACTTTGAACTGAACCGGAGTGTTCGCCGGGAAGGCGATTTCATTCACGGTAGCAATGCCCTGCTCTGGATAGATGAAGAACCATTTCCAGTCCATGGAGACCACTTCAATGGTAATAGGTTTTTCATCGTGAACCAGCGGCTTGCTTGGCTCAAGTGCGTGAGTGGTTTTCCAGGTCAGTACGGCAAGGAACAGGATGATCAGGATAGGTACCGTCCAGACCACAGCTTCAACTTTGTTGGAGTGTGACCAGTTCGGGCTATACTTCGCATCTTTATTGCTCGCACGATACTTCCAGGCGAAACCAACAGCCATCAAAATGGCAGGAATAACCACAATCAACATCAGGCCAAAAGCCGTCAATATCAGTGAACGTTGTTCCAGTCCAATCTGTCCTTTGGGGTCTAGTAGTGCAGAATCACAGCCACTGAGTAATACAGTACCTGCGAATAATGACAACCATCCCAAACTTTTATTGTATTTCCTGAGTCTCATTTAACGACCTCAATTCCACGGGAGTCTGGTGGCGTTTAAAGTGTGCGGGCATTTTACGGGAAGGTTACATTACTGTAAACATCATTAGGCCTGTGTCAGGAAGGTGTTACCGGGTTCTGCCGCACGTGTCACAAGTGTTGCAGATTATGTCGGTTTTTATGACCGAAGCCGCATTATATGGGCTTTATAACGAAAGGACCCCCAAGCATACCCTAAAAGGGGCAATTGGTATAACCATTGTTAAAAATATACAAAAAATTAACAATTAATTATCAATAAAAAGACATCTAAAAAACGAAAAATCAAACTTTCCAATGCTGAATCGTTTAATGAAAAATAGCGTTTTGGAATTGGCTCCAATAATTTCCAAATCCTATCCCGCACAAAACAACAAATATTTTTTTAGCGGCTGTTGGCTATTTCACCGTTATAATTTCGGTTAGTGATTACAACGGGAAATAACCTTTCACTTTTTCTTCAGGTCAACTGCGTTTTACGCAGTGCCATAAAATCGAGCAGACCGCCCGTCAGGATCCCGGCGATGGCCAGCAGGGCTCCTGCATCCAGCAGAAGAGCTTCGAGGGGGAGCGCCAGAGACGTACTGGCGTTAACGATAAGTACCACAAGCCATAGCGCCAGCGCGCCGCAGCCCGCCATTAGCAGACGTAACGCAAATCGGTAGGCGCGGTGATATTCAGTACGCGGCATAAAGTGTTCGGTCCGCTGGGTATATTCCAGCGTCTGGCGACACACCAGCAATAATAAAATCCCCGGCACGGCAGCCGCGACCGAGAAGAGATAAAACGTTGGCCAGCCGTGGGCTTCTACAAACCAGCCGGCAATCGGGCCTACGTACACGCGCCCAACGGCCGAGAGCGCCGAGAGCAGCGCAAACTGCGTGGCGGAAAACGATTTATTGCACAGGGTCATCAGCAGGGCGACAAACGCCGCCGTCCCCATGCCGCCACAGAGATTTTCAAAGAACACCGCCGCGGCCATGCTGAACATATGCTTGTCGGTCACCGACAGCAGCCAGTAGCCCGCGTTAGATGCGCCCTGCAGGATGCCGAAGATCAGCAGCGCGCGGAACAGCGTCAGGCGCTGCATCAATACGCCGCCATAAAGCGCACCGACGATGGTCGCAAACAGCCCCAGCGTTTTATTCACCACGCCCACTTCACCGGCATCAAAACCGACGCCGCGGATCAGGAAGGTGGTGGTCAGGCTCATGGCAAAGGCATCGCCCAGCTTATAAAGGACAATGAGCAGCAGGATCAGCCAGGCATTGTTGCGGCCAAAAAAGTCACGCAGCGGTTCGGCCACGGCCTGTTCCAGCGAGCGGGGAACCGGAATGACGTCGCTCGGTTCGGGGGCAAATAGCGTAGCGATAATGCAGGGGATGAGCAGGGCAGCCATCAGCCAGTACATACCCTGCCAGCCGAGATAACGGTCGGCCAGCCACAACGCCAGCCCGCCGGAGACCAGCATCCCGAGGCGATAGCCCAGCACGCTGATCGCCGCACCGGCACCGCGCTCTTCCGCAGGTAACACGTCCGTCTTCCAGGCGTCGAACACGATATCCTGAGAGGCGGAACAGAAGGCTATCACCACCGCAAGCGCGGCCATCCAGCGGAGCTGTGTGGTCGGCTCAAGAAAGCCCATCGCCGCAATCGCCAGCAGCAGCAGGACCTGTGTCATCACTAACCAGCCGCGACGACGCCCCAGAAACGGCGGCGTATAGCGATCCATCACCGGCGACCACAGGAACTTAAAGACATACGCCTGACCGACAAGCGAGAAGAAACCAATGGTTTTGAGATCGATGTTCTCAACCGTCATCCACGCCTGAAGCGTGCCGGAGGTGAGCGCGAGGGGTAAACCGGAGGCAAAGCCGAGGATCAGCAGAATTGCTGATTTCGGTTGCTGGAAAATGCGTAAGTAGTGACTGGACATGTTCTTATGAACTGACCCGGTGAAGCACCGGGCCAGTGAGCAGGATTAACGTGCGTTCTGCTTGATAAAGTCGTGAATGCTGGTGTCCTGCGCCATATCGGCGATGGTGTCCGTCAGCACGCTGTTAACGGCGTTAGCAATATTCTTGTTAGAGGCCTGGAACGCGCCTTCAACAGAGTAGCTGGCGCGGTAGTTTTTGGTCATCTTGTTGCCGTTCTTCGCGGTGGCAATGATGGCGATATCCGCTTTGGTCGCAATGTTGTAACGTACGTTGCCCTGAGAGACGTCTGCGTACAGGTTGTTGACGATAATCTGCAGATCAACCGCGCCGCTTGGGCCAATCATGTAACCGCGAGCGGTCATTTGCTTCTCAAGCACTTCCTGCAGCAGGAAGCGCAGGTCGCGGGACGCGGTCAGCGTCACCTGCTGGTTGTCGCGGGTCACTTTTGCCAGCGCCTGATCCTGACGCTGATCGGCACCATTAATGCTCACGGTGACGCCCATCAGGCTTGGGTCCTGCTGAGGCAGGGTGATTTTTGGTGAGACATCAATAGTGGTAGGCGGAGTCGCACAGCCTGCCAGCATAAAAAGGGCTACCAACGGAAAGAAGAGTTTTTTAAACATTTTCAGGTTCTCAACGAATCGTAAGCATTAAAGAGAGAAAAATTGCCGCCATCATATCATCGACTACGGCCAGGGGAAGTGGTCAACGCATGTAAATTCATCGTCTTGTCTGAAAACTGACCAGCTCATCCTTTTTCTCCTCCCGCCAGAGACGACAGGTATGAGTCTCACAGTGAACTTCATGCATTTGAATGAGAAAATCAGACGAAAGCTAAATATTTGTTGTCAAGGTGTAATGGAAACGGTAAAAGCGGCTAACATTTAAAGGGATGGGTGACATCTTAGCGTTGTCGGAGGAGTAATTTCATGATGATACGTGAACAGATAGAAGAAAAATTAAGGGCAGCGTTCAACCCTGTGTTCCTCGAAGTCGTCGACGAAAGCTATCGTCATAACGTGCCGGCAGGTTCTGAAAGCCACTTTAAAGTGGTTCTGGTTAGCGATCGCTTCACGGGAGAACGTTTCCTGAACCGACATCGCCTGATCTACAGCACCTTGACGGAAGAACTCTCCACGACCGTGCATGCGCTGGCACTGCATACCTACACCATTAAGGAATGGGAAGGCTTGCAGGATACGGTTTTTGCGTCGCCGCCTTGTCGCGGTGCAGGCACCATCGCCTGATAAATCGGATTTGCAACGGCTGGAGCTTTTCCAGTATGTTGCTTACAGATTTCCTCAAAACGGCCTCCGGGCCGTTTTGTTTTGTCTGAGTTTTGAGCGGATGGTGCGATTTTAAGGCTAAAAATAGCCTTAAAGTGTGAAAAAAGCCGCAGCAACATGCTCCAACCGTTCTCGACTCACCTAAGTGATGCCGCTATAATGCCGCGTCTTATTGAATGTCTTCGGGATGATTCTGGCGACAGGGAATGTGAATCTGCACTAAGAGAGCATCCCGGTATAACAGACAGATTCAGAGTTGACCGAGCACTGTGATTTTTTTGAGGTAACAAGATGCAAGTTTCAGTTGAAACCACTCAAGGCCTTGGCCGCCGTGTAACGATTACTATCGCTGCTGACAGCATCGAAACTGCTGTGAAAAGCGAGCTGGTCAACGTAGCAAAAAAAGTACGTATTGACGGCTTCCGTAAGGGCAAAGTACCAATGAATGTTGTTGCTCAGCGTTATGGCGCTTCCGTGCGTCAGGATGTGCTGGGTGAACTGATGAGCCGCAACTTTATCGACGCGATCATCAAAGAAAAAATCAATCCAGCCGGCGCGCCAAACTACGTGCCAGGCGAATACAAACTGGGCGAAGACTTCACCTACTCCGTAGAGTTCGAAGTGTACCCGGAAGTTGAGCTGAAAGGCCTGGAATCTATCGAAGTTGAAAAACCGATCGTTTCCGTGACTGACGAAGACGTTGACGGCATGCTGGACACCCTGCGTAAGCAGCAGGCGAACTGGAAAGAGAAAGAAGGCGCTGTTGACGCGGAAGACCGCGTAACCATCGACTTCACCGGTTCTGTAGACGGCGAAGAGTTCGAAGGCGGCAAAGCGTCTGACTTCGTACTGGCAATGGGCCAGGGTCGTATGATCCCAGGCTTCGAAGACGGCATCAAAGGCCACAAAGCGGGCGAAGAGTTCACCATCGACGTGACCTTCCCTGAAGAGTACCACGCTGAAAACCTGAAAGGTAAAGCAGCGAAGTTCGTCATCAACCTGAAGAAAGTTGAAGAGCGCGAACTGCCAGAACTGACTGAAGAGTTCATCAAGCGTTTCGGCGTGGAAGATGGTTCTGTTGCTGGCCTGCGTACCGAAGTGCGTAAGAACATGGAGCGCGAGCTGAACGGTGCTGTGCGTAACCGCGTGAAATCTCAGGCGATTGAAGGTCTGGTAAAAGCGAACGAAATCGACGTTCCTGCTGCCCTGATCGACAGCGAAATCGACGTGCTGCGCCGTCAGGCTGCACAGCGCTTCGGTGGCAACCAGCAGCAAGCGATGGAACTGCCGCGCGAGCTGTTCGAAGAGCAAGCGAAACGCCGCGTTGTTGTTGGCCTGCTGCTGGGCGAAGTGATTCGTACCCACGAGCTGAAAGCTGACGAAGAGCGTGTGAAGGGCCTGATCGAAGAGATGGCGTCTGCATACGAAGATCCATCAGAAGTGATCGAGTTCTACGGTAAGAACAAAGAGCTGATGGACAACATGCGCAACGTCGCACTGGAAGAGCAGGCTGTTGAAGCGGTACTGGCGAAAGCGAAAGTGACCGAAAAAGCGACCTCTTTCAACGAACTGATGAACCAGCAGGCGTAATTTCGCTCTAACGGTTTAAAGTTTGAACAAAAAACCCGTTGCCTTCCGGCGACGGGTTTTTTTTATCGCTGCATGGGTTCTGGAAGGGTGCTAAAACGCCCTTTCAGTGTTAGCGTTACAACAAAAGGTTGTTATGCTTGAAATAGGGCGTGGCGAACCCCATAAGTATGTAATCACGATGATTGAGACTGGCTGATAATCCGTCCATAAGGTTACAATCAGTACAGCAGGTGTTTTCAATTTTGAACCAGGAGACGGAAATGTCATACAGTGGCGAACGAGATAACTTTGCACCCCATATGGCGCTGGTGCCAATGGTTATTGAACAGACCTCACGCGGTGAGCGTTCTTTCGATATCTATTCCCGTCTGCTCAAGGAACGCGTTATCTTTCTGACCGGCCAGGTAGAAGACCATATGGCTAACCTGATCGTGGCGCAGATGCTGTTCCTGGAAGCGGAAAACCCGGAAAAAGACATTTACCTGTACATCAACTCGCCTGGCGGTGTGATTACGGCGGGCATGTCCATTTATGACACCATGCAGTTCATCAAGCCAGATGTCAGCACTATCTGTATGGGACAGGCTGCATCCATGGGTGCCTTCCTGTTAACCGCAGGGGCGAAAGGTAAGCGTTTCTGCCTGCCTAACTCCCGCGTGATGATTCACCAGCCGCTGGGGGGTTACCAGGGGCAGGCGACGGATATCGAAATCCACGCCCGCGAAATTCTGAAAGTAAAAGCGCGCATGAATGAACTTATGGCGCAGCATACAGGTCAATCTCTTGAGCAGATCGAGCGCGATACCGAGCGCGATCGCTTCCTCTCTGCTCCAGAGGCAGTTGAGTACGGCTTAGTCGACTCCGTATTGACCCATCGTAATTGATGCCCGCGACGCGAGTGTGCCGCTATACTAAGGTAGGGCGGCACGCTGCTTAAAGCACACGCGTCTTAGAATGGCATTTGCGTCGTCATGTGCGGCACAAAGAACTTAAAAAGAGGTTTGGACTCATGACAGATAAACGCAAAGATGGTTCGGGCAAACTGCTGTACTGCTCTTTTTGCGGCAAAAGCCAGCATGAAGTGCGTAAACTGATTGCCGGGCCGTCCGTGTATATCTGCGACGAATGCGTCGATTTATGTAACGACATCATTCGCGAAGAGATTAAAGAAGTTGCGCCGCACCGTGAGCGTAGCGCATTGCCAACGCCGCATGAGATTCGTCATCACCTTGACGACTATGTCATCGGTCAGGAGCAGGCCAAGAAAGTGCTGGCGGTGGCGGTATACAACCACTACAAACGTCTGCGTAACGGCGACACCAGCAATGGTGTAGAACTGGGCAAAAGTAACATTCTGCTGATCGGGCCAACCGGCTCCGGTAAAACGCTGCTGGCGGAAACCCTGGCGCGCCTGCTGGATGTTCCGTTTACCATGGCGGATGCCACCACCCTGACCGAAGCCGGTTATGTGGGTGAAGACGTTGAGAACATCATTCAGAAGCTGCTGCAGAAGTGCGATTACGACGTTCAGAAAGCACAGCGTGGGATTGTTTATATTGATGAGATCGACAAGATCTCCCGTAAATCAGACAACCCGTCCATCACCCGTGACGTGTCGGGTGAAGGCGTGCAGCAGGCCCTGCTGAAGCTGATCGAAGGTACGGTTGCGGCCGTTCCGCCGCAGGGTGGACGCAAACATCCGCAGCAGGAGTTCCTGCAGGTCGATACCTCCAAGATCCTGTTCATTTGCGGCGGCGCGTTTGCTGGTCTGGATAAAGTCATTTCCCACCGTGTTGAAACCGGCTCCGGCATTGGTTTTGGCGCAACGGTGAAGGCGAAGTCCGAGAAAGCCAACGAAGGTGAACTGCTTTCGCAGGTTGAGCCCGAAGATCTGATCAAATTTGGTCTGATCCCTGAATTCATTGGCCGTCTGCCGGTTGTGGCAACGCTGAATGAGCTGAGCGAAGACGCGCTGATTCAGATCCTGAAAGAGCCGAAAAATGCGCTGACCAAGCAGTATCAGGCGCTGTTCAATCTGGAAGGCGTTGAGCTGGAATTCCGTGACGAAGCGCTGGATGCGATTGCCAAGAAAGCGATGGCCCGTAAAACCGGTGCGCGTGGTTTGCGCTCTATCGTTGAAGCGGCATTGCTCGACACCATGTACGATCTGCCGTCGATGGAAGACGTCGAAAAAGTGGTTATCGACGAGTCCGTGATCGGCGGCCAATCCAAGCCGCTGCTGATTTACGGTAAACCGGAAGCCCAGCAGGCATCTGGCGAATAATTCACCAAATCATACAAGCAGTTAATCAAAAAGGGGGGATTTTATCTCCCCTTTACTTTTTCCGTATTCATAGCGTTGAATGTGTGGGAAACATCCCCATATACTGGATACATGTTAATGGTTATGTGAAGCACTGTGACATGACCAGCTTACCTGGCGGACACTAAACTAAGAGAGAGCTCTATGAATCCTGAGCGTTCTGAACGCATTGAAATCCCCGTATTGCCGTTGCGCGATGTGGTGGTTTATCCGCACATGGTCATACCCTTATTTGTAGGGCGGGAAAAATCTATCCGTTGCCTCGAAGCCGCCATGGATCATGATAAAAAAATCATGCTGGTGGCCCAGAAAGAAGCATCAACGGATGAGCCGGGTGTAAACGATCTTTTCACCGTCGGGACCGTGGCCTCTATTTTACAAATGCTGAAGCTGCCGGACGGCACCGTGAAGGTGCTGGTCGAAGGCTTACAGCGTGCGCGTATTACCACGCTGTCAGACGATGGCGAACACTTCTCTGCCAAGGCAGAGTACCTTGATTCGCCTGAACTTGATGAGCGCGAGCAGGAAGTGCTGGTACGTACCGCGATTAGCCAGTTCGAAGGCTATATCAAGCTGAACAAGAAAATCCCACCAGAAGTGCTGACGTCGCTGAACAGCATCGACGATCCTGCGCGTCTGGCGGACACCATCGCTGCACACATGCCGCTGAAGCTGGCTGACAAACAGTCTGTGCTGGAGATGTCCGACGTTAACGAACGTCTGGAATACCTGATGGCGATGATGGAGTCTGAAATCGATCTGCTGCAGGTTGAGAAGCGCATTCGTAACCGCGTGAAAAAGCAGATGGAAAAATCTCAGCGTGAGTACTATCTGAATGAGCAAATGAAGGCCATTCAGAAAGAGCTGGGCGAGATGGACGACGCACCGGACGAAAACGAAGCGCTGAAGCGTAAGATCGACGCGGCGAAGATGCCGAAAGAGGCGAAAGAGAAAGCCGAAGCAGAACTGCAGAAGCTGAAAATGATGTCTCCGATGTCGGCTGAAGCAACCGTCGTGCGCGGCTACATTGAGTGGATGGTGCAGGTTCCGTGGAACGCCCGCAGCAAGGTCAAGAAAGACCTGCGTCAGGCCCAGGAGATCCTCGATACTGACCACTACGGCCTGGAACGCGTGAAAGACCGCATCCTTGAGTACCTCGCGGTACAGAGCCGTGTAAACAAAATTAAAGGCCCAATTCTGTGCCTGGTAGGACCGCCGGGGGTGGGTAAAACCTCTCTGGGCCAGTCCATCGCCAAAGCGACCGGACGTAAGTACATCCGTATGGCGCTGGGCGGCGTGCGTGATGAAGCGGAAATCCGTGGTCACCGCCGTACCTACATCGGTTCTATGCCGGGTAAACTGATCCAGAAAATGGCGAAAGTGGGCGTTAAAAACCCGCTGTTCCTGCTTGATGAGATCGACAAAATGTCGTCGGACATGCGCGGCGATCCGGCATCTGCACTGCTGGAAGTGCTTGATCCAGAACAGAACGTGGCGTTCAGCGATCACTATCTGGAAGTGGACTATGACCTGAGCGATGTAATGTTCGTGGCAACGTCCAACTCCATGAACATACCGGCACCGCTGCTGGACCGTATGGAAGTGATCCGCCTCTCCGGTTATACCGAAGACGAAAAGCTGAACATCGCTAAACAGCACCTGCTGCCGAAGCAGATTGAGCGTAACGCGCTGAAAGCCAACGAGCTGACCGTCGAGGACAGCGCGATTATCGGCATCATTCGCTACTACACCCGTGAAGCGGGCGTGCGTAGCCTTGAGCGCGAAATATCTAAGCTGTGCCGTAAGGCGGTAAAACAGCTGCTGCTGGATAAGAGCCTGAAGCACATCGTGATTAACGGCGACAATCTGCATGCCTACCTGGGCGTTCAGCGCTTCGACTATGGCCGCGCGGATAATGAAAACCGCGTGGGTCAGGTGACCGGTCTGGCATGGACGGAAGTGGGCGGCGATCTGCTGACCATCGAAACCGCCTGTGTGCCGGGCAAAGGCAAGCTGACCTACACCGGCTCGCTGGGTGAAGTGATGCAGGAGTCCATCCAGGCAGCGCTGACCGTGGTGCGCGCGCGCGCGGAAAAACTGGGTATCAACCCGGATTTCTACGAAAAACGCGACATTCACGTTCACGTTCCTGAAGGGGCGACGCCGAAAGATGGCCCAAGCGCGGGTATTGCCATGTGCACCGCTCTGGTTTCCTGTCTGACGGGCAACCCGGTACGTGCCGATGTGGCAATGACTGGTGAAATTACGCTGCGCGGTCAGGTCCTGCCAATCGGCGGGTTAAAAGAAAAACTGCTGGCGGCACACCGCGGTGGGATCAAAACCGTATTGATCCCTTACGAAAATAAACGCGATCTGGAAGAGATTCCGGACAACGTGATTGCCGATCTGCAGATCCATCCTGTTAAGCGAATTGAGGAAGTTCTCAGTCTTGCACTGCAGAATGAACCCTCCGGAATGCAGGTTGTAACCGCAAAATAGTGACCTCGCGCAAAGAGCGTCAATAAAAACAAGGCTGGTAAGTCATTTCGCACTTGCCAGCCTTTTTTTGTATAGCTAATTTAGATTGCTGATTAGGTCAGCCATCAACAACGGGTGTTGTAAGGTCATGGCAGGCCTGATATAACTGCTGCGCGGTCGCGTTGTGAAGGACTCAGGCGCGATATAAATTATAAAGAGAGGAAGAGAACAGTGAATAAATCTCAACTGATTGACAAAATTGCTGCTGGTGCTGATATTTCTAAAGCTGCAGCTGGACGTGCGTTAGATGCATTAATTGCTTCTGTTACTGAATCTCTGCAGGCTGGGGACGACGTTGCACTGGTAGGCTTCGGTACTTTTGCTGTTAAAGAGCGTGCTGCCCGTACTGGCCGCAACCCTCAGACCGGTAAAGAGATCACCATTGCTGCTGCTAAAGTGCCGGGTTTCCGTGCAGGTAAAGCGCTGAAAGACGCAGTAAACTGATTGCTTTCCCGTTTCAGGGAAGCCGGATAGTACAAGGGCGCATCGTTTGATGTGCCTTTTTTGTTTGTCCAGACCTGATTTGTGCGAGTTTATGCGAGTTGTGGGCTGACAATCGCCCCGTTTTCTTGTCACAATACGCCTTCACGCGCGACGGGCAGGATTTTCCGTCAGCGTCAGGTAACCAGTCACCTACAGCGGAGTGTTGTTACACCATGATGGACAGCTTACGCACGGCTGCTAACAGTCTCGTGCTCAAGATTATTTTCGGTATCATTATCGTGTCGTTCATATTGACCGGCGTGAGCAGTTACCTTATTGGCGGTGGCGCGAACTATGCCGCAAAAGTGAATGGCCAGGAAATCAGCCGTGGTCAGTTCGAGAATGCTTTTGCCGGTGAGCGTAACCGTATGCAGCAACAGCTGGGCGACCAATTCTCTGAACTGGCGGCGAATGAAGGGTATATGAAAACCCTGCGCCAACAGACACTGAACCGTCTTATCGACGAAGCGCTGCTGGATCAGTATGCCAAAAAGCTGGGCCTTGGCATCAGCGACGAGCAGGTCAAAAAAGCGATCTTCGCCACTCAGGCATTCCAGTCTAACGGTAAATTCGACAACGCGCGTTACAACAGTATCGTCAACCAGATGGGCATGACGGCGGATCAGTACGCACAGGCGCTGCGCAACCAGCTGACAACCCAGCAGCTCATTAACGCTGTTGTGGGTACCGATTTCATGCTTAAAGGTGAAACCGACGAACTGGCCGCGCTGGTGGCACAGCAGCGCGTGGTCCGTGAAGCGACCATTGATGTGAACGCCCTGGCGGCGAAACAGCAGGTGAGCGACGCAGATGTTAATGCTTACTACGAGCAGAATAAAAACGCCTTTGTTTCTCCGGAGCAGTTCCGCGTCAGCTACATCAAGCTGGATGCAGCTGCGCTGCAGGAAAGCGCGTCTGATGCCGAGATCCAGTCTTACTACGACCAGCATCAGGATCAGTTCACTCAGCCGCAGCGTAACCGCTACAGCGTGATTCAGACCAAAACTGAAGCAGATGCTAAGGCGGTACTGGATGAGCTGAACAAAGGCGCTGATTTTGCCACCCTTGCGAAAGCGAAATCCACCGACATTATCTCTGCGAAAAACGGCGGTGATATGGGCTGGCTGGAAGACGCAACCACGCCCGACGAGCTGAAAAATGCCGGCCTGAAAGAGAAAGGCCAGCTGTCTGGTGTGATTAAATCATCCGTTGGTTTCCTGGTCGTGCGTCTGGACGACATCACCCCGGCGAAAACCAAGCCGCTGGCTGAGGTTCGTGATGATATTGCCGCGAAAGTGAAACAGGAAAAAGCCCTGGATGCCTACTACGCGCTGCAGCAGAAGGTGAGCGATGCTGCCAGCAACGACAACGAATCTCTGGCAGGTGCAGAGCAGGCGGCGGGTGTGAAAGCGGTTGAGACCGGCTGGTTTGGTCGCGACAACCTGCCGGAAGAGCTGAACTTCAAACCGGTTTCTGATGCCATCTTTAACGGTGGTCTGGTGGGCGAGAACGGCACGCCGGGCAGCAACTCTGACATCATTACCGTTGACGGCGATCGCGCCTTTGTTCTGCGCGTCAGCGAGCACAAGCCAGAAGCGGTCAAACCGCTGGCGGAAGTGAAGGATCAGGTCGTCGCTCAGGTTAAGCACAACAAAGCAGAACAGCAGGCTAAACTGGACGCTGAGAAAATTCTGGCCGATCTGAAAGCGGGTAAACAGGACGCGCTGAAAGCGGCTGGCCTGAGCTTCGGTGAGGCGAAAACGCTGAGCCGTACCGGTCAGGACCCAATCAGTCAGGCCGCGTTTAGCCTGACGCTGCCGGCAAAAGACAAGCCAAGCTTCGGTACCACCACCGATATGCAGGGTAACGTTGTTCTGCTGGCGCTGGACGACGTGAAAGCCGGCACTCTGCCAGAAGCGCAGAAGAAGGCGATGGTTCAGGGCATTACTCAGAACAATGCTCAGATTGCTTTCGAAGCCATGATGAGCAACCTGCGTAAAGACGCCAAAATCAAGCTGGGCGATGTCATGACTCAGCAGCAGTAATTACGTGTCTGCTCGCAGATTTTCGTAACGCTCTGCAAAAACTAAAGGCCGCTTTCGCGGCCTTTTCCATTTCTGCAATCTGCTGTTTGTGCCTGTTTTCACAGGCGGCTATCGTTGCGTGGCTGTCAACAAACAAGGAGATAACAGCATGAAATGTGGAATCAAAGCACTGTTAATTACGCTGGCTATTGCCACCACCGGGATGAGCGCGGGCGCGCAGGCGGCGACGCCCGCCGCCAAACCACAGGCTACGCAGAGCAAGTCAGACGCGGCCGCGCCGGTACAAGGGCAGACCAAAGCGGCTGACGCCGGTAAAAATGCGGATGATGACGGTACGCGGGTCAGCATTAACTCGGCCTCGGCAGAGGATCTCGCCCGCGCAATGAATGGCGTGGGCCTGAAAAAAGCGCAGGCTATCGTCAGCTATCGTGAAGAGTACGGCCCATTCAAAACGGTCGACGATCTCAAACAGGTTCCGGGCATGGGCAGCGCGCTGGTTGAGCGCAACCTCTCACACCTGACACTGTAATAACGCAATTTCTTGCACTGCGGCAAAAGTTTGCCAGGATAAAGAGGTCATACCAGTTATGACCTCTGATCCTAAAACAATGAAAGGCTATTGCGCTATGCAGACAAAAATCAAAGTACGCGGTTTCCATCTTGATGTTTATCAGCACGTCAATAACGCTCGCTATCTCGAGTTTCTTGAAGAAGCGCGCTGGGACGGGCTGGAAAACAGCGAAAGCTTTCAGTGGCTGACCGCGCACAACATCGCGTTCGTGGTCGTCAATATCAACATCAACTATCGCCGTCCGGCCGTGCTGGGCGATGTGCTCACCGTGACCAGCCAGGTACAACAGCTAAACGGCAAAAGCGGCGTGTTAAGCCAGGTGGTGACGCTCGATCCAGAAGGGCAGGTGGTGGCTGATGCACTGATCACCTTTGTCTGTATCGATCTGAAAACTCAGAAAGCGCTACCGCTGGAAGGGGAATTGCGGGAAAAGCTGGAGTTGATGATCGTATAAGACATATTAAGGCGCACTCGTGCTGTCGACACCTGTTTTGCGACAGCACGGTCAAAAAACGCTATTTAAGCCCGGTCTTTTGCTTCATTGCCGCCATCACGCCGACTTTATCAGCCAGGTAATGGTTAAGCCCGTTAGCGCGCAGATTACAGGCGGCGCACTGGCCGCAACCGTCGCCTTTGATGCCGTTATAGCAGGTGAGGGTTTCGCTGCGAACCAAATCCAGCTTGCCCCAGTAGTCGGCCAGCGCCCAGGTTTCGGCTTTATCCAGCCACATGAGCGGGGTTTCAAAGCGCGTCTCTTTCGCCATCCCCAGATTGACGGCGTGGTTGAGCGCTTTGACAAACTCATCGCGGCAGTCCGGGTATCCTGAGAAGTCGGTCTCGCATACGCCCGTAATTACCGCTTCGGCTTTTACCTGATAGGCATAAATCGCCGTCAGGGTCAGGAACAGAATATTACGCCCCGGCACAAACGTGTTCGGAATGCCGCTGGCATCGGGTTCGTAGTCCGGTACAGGAATACTGTCCCGGGTGAGGCTGCTGACGGCCAGTTCATTTAACAGCGTAACGTCCAGCACCTTGTGCGCGCGTGCCCCCAGTTTAAGGGCCAGTTCACGGGCAACGTCGATTTCAGCGCGGTGACGCTGGCCATAATCGAAAGTCACACAGTGAACTTCATCATACTGATGAAGGGCCTGAACCAGGCAGGTTGTAGAGTCTTGTCCTCCGCTGAACACGACGACGGCACGTTTCATAAATCATCTCGACTGTTACGGTAAAACCGTTATGTTACCGTCTGGCTACGGCGGCGACCAGCTTCTTCACGATTTGGGGGCGGGTACCCAGGCTTCGGTAAAATCAAACCAGCCCCGGGTGTTGAGGCGTATGCCGTTGACCCCCGGCGGGGCGCTGATTTGATATTGATAGTTAAAAAGCGGCGTCAGCACCGCATTCTCCATCAGGCGGTTGAAAATGGCTTGCAGGCCGGCGTGTCGGTCCCGAGCTTCGGCCTGAGACTGCACCGCATCCAGCGTGGCTTGCAGATGGGCGTAGGCCGGTGCGCTTAACACGTGCGGCCACAGGGCATCGCAGCGCAGCCACTGCTCAAGCGTATACGCTGGCGCTTCGCCAATCAGCCTGTCCCCCATCATGATGTCTGCATCGGCAAGCTGCTGGCATCCGTCCCACGTCTTGGCGTCGTGGAAGATGACGGTCAGGTCACAACCCTGTTGCGCCAGGTACGCCTTTAACTGGCTGGCCATGGTGTGAAGCTCAACGGGAAGATGGTAAACCAGCGTCAGCGCCTCAGGCAGGGCAACGTCCGTTAAGTCAGGCCATTCGGGGATTGTCCAGCCGGGAAGCAGTTCCCCGGTGGGCGTAATGAGTCCTTCGTTGAGCGGAAGCGTGTGCAGAAGCCTGGAGAGATGGATGATATTGATAAGCCGCTTCGCCTGGATCTCACTCAGACGCGCGCTCTGTTTCAGCGTGAGGTAACAGAAGCCCAGGCTGGTGCTGGTGCTGACCAGCCTCAGGGTTTCAAGCTCATCGGCCTCGCCAATCGCGATTTGCACCGGGTGACGACAGCTGGTGCCCAGCCTGTAATCAAACAGCTGGGGGGTGATCCAGTATTCGATGGCTTTGAGCAGCGGATGGCTCAGGTGGTATTGCTCATGGCTTTCCAGACGAACCAGGTCGGGCTCAAAGGCGGCCAGCCGGAAAGGGCCGCAGCCAAGTTCAGGATAATCGGGATGCGCCAGACGGCTGCAGTAGGTTGCCAGCCTGTGCGCCAGCCAATAGTCCGGTTGATGCAGCATAAATGTCAGACACTGTGGATGCGATGTTTCGATACGTAAAACGCTCCTGAACAGGGTGCGCAGGGCGGGAAGCGTCAACAGTGCCGTCAGGCTTCGCTGGAGCTGCGCCGTTTCTATTTTATCGCCGTTATGCCAGTGCAGGGTGGAGCGAATGTAGAAATGCCAGCGCAGCCCGTCAGCAGAGACCTCCCAGTGATGCGCGAGATCGCCCGTGGGTTCACTGCTGTTACCGTTAAAACGCGTCAAGCCTGAAAATACCTGTCCCGCCAGATGCTGCTCCGCCCGGCCAGGTAAAAAGCCCGGCTGAAGCGGCTCCAGCGAGCGATAGTAGGGGATGCGCAGCGTCGGCGTGTCGTTTTGCCACTGCCCGCCTAAAAATGGATGCAACAACGATCTCAGCGCTTCAGGAGCAAGCTGGGCCAGCTCCAGCGCGTTATGCTGCTGCCCGCTCTTCAGCGCCTCTTCCATCATCGCATTGCGCAGTGACTCCGGGCTGGCATGGAACGTCAGCTCACCGCGCTTGCCGCGACCAGACCGCGCGTGCCAGCTGAGCCAGCCCGCCTCCTGAGCCTGACGCAGCAGGGTGCGGACATGTCGCTCGCTACAAAAACAGCGGCTGGCAAGCTCACTTATGGTGACCTGCTGTGGAGCGCCAGCGGAAGGTTGCCACAGGCGTTGATACTGGTTAAGGCGGTTAAGCTGGCGCATAAGAAACCCGGAACAATAATTTTCATCTATTCACTATTACTTCCGTATATATCACACGATACTGATGCACAAGTTAATCGCATCACATTTCAGGAGTAATCATGGCCCGCCTCGCTGCATTTGATATGGACGGTACGTTGTTAATGCCGGATCACCGTCTGGGGGAGAAAACGCTGAGTACCCTGAAGCGTCTGCGCGAGCGTGATGTCACCCTGACGTTTGCCACTGGCCGCCACGTGCTGGAGATGCGTCATCTGCTGGGCACGTTTTCCCTGGATGCGTTTTTAATCACGGGTAACGGAACGCGCATTCACACCATTGAAGGAGAGGTGCTGCACCGCCAGGATCTCAACCCGGAAGTGGCGGATATTGTTCTGCACAGCACGTGGGACACGCAGGCCAGTATCCACGTATTCAACGATCAAGGCTGGTTTACCGGAAGCGAAATCCCCGAATTGTTGCACGCGCATGTTTATAGCGGCTTCAAATACCAGCTTATCGATCTGCGCCGGATCCCCGCCCACGCGGTGACCAAGATTTGCTTCTGTGGCGATCACGACGATCTTTGCCGCTTACGCATTCAGTTAAATGAGGCGCTGGGCGACCGGGCGCACCTGACCTTCTCGGCGGTGGATTGTCTTGAAGTCCTGCCGGTGGGCTGTAACAAAGGTTCAGCCCTGGCGGTGCTCAGCGACCACCTGGGCTTAACGCTGCAGGAGTGTATGGCGTTTGGCGACGCCATGAATGACCGCGAAATGTTGGGCAGCGTGGGGCGCGGTCTGATTATGGGGAATGCGATGCCGCAGCTGATCGCAGAGCTTCCTCATCTGCCGGTTATCGGACACTGCGGCAACGAAGCGGTGTCCCATTTTTTGACGCATTGGCTGGACAACAACAACCTCCCATATTCCCCCGAATAGTGAGACCCTTCCAGCAAGCCAGACTTCGGTCTGGCTTTTTTTTTATTTCAGCAGCTGCGCAATTTGCGCTTTCCACGGGGTGATGTCGCCGATGTTGGCCTGTACCCACTCCGCATTGTAGTAGGTCTCAAGGTAGCGCTCGCCGCTGTCGCACAGCAGCGTGACGATGGAGCCGGTACGGCCTTCCTCGCGCATGCGTGCCGCAAGCTGCAGTGCGCCCCACATGTTGGTGCCCGTTGATGCGCCCACCTTGCGGCCGAGCTGCGTTTCCAGCCAGTGCGCGGTGGCGACGCTGGCGGCGTCCGGCACGCGGAGCATTTCGTCGACAACGTCAGGAATGAACGACGGTTCCACGCGCGGGCGGCCAATTCCTTCAATTTTACTGCCCACCGGACTGCGCAGGCCAGCATCGCGGCTTTGCCAGTAGTCGAGGAACACGGAGTTCTGGGGGTCAACTACCATCAGCTGGGTATCGTAGCCCTGACAGCGAATGTAGCGTCCGATAGTGGCTGACGTGCCGCCCGTACCGGCGCTCATCACAATGTACGACGGAACCGGATGCGGTTCGTGGGTCATCTGGCGGAAAATACTGTCGGCAATGTTGTTATTGCCGCGCCAGTCCGTTGCGCGCTCGGCAAAGGTGAACTGGTCCATATAGTGGCCGTTTAGCTCGCGGGCGAGCATTTCAGAGGCGGCATAGATTTCGCAGGCGCTTTCCACAAAATGACAGCGTCCGCCGTAAAATTCGATCTGCTCGATTTTTCGTTTTGCGGTGCAGGAGGGCATCACGGCGATAAACGGCAGGCCCAGCAGACGAGCGAAATAGGCTTCAGACACCGCCGTTGAACCGGATGAGGATTCAATAATGGTCGTGCCTTCTTTGATCCAGCCGTTGCACAAACCGTATAAAAACAGAGAGCGCGCCAGGCGATGCTTCAGGCTACCGGTAGGATGGGTGCTTTCATCCTTCAGGTAGAGATGAATACCGTCAAATCCCGGCAGGGGGAGGCGAATCAGGTGGGTATCCGCCGAGCGCTGGTAGTCGGCATTGATTTCGCTGATGGCATGTTTAACCCAGGTGCTATTCATCGTAGTTATCCGTTTGTCATTTTGTGCCCAGCATAGCGAAAAGCACAGAAAAAATTGTTGCTATCTGGCCTTTAAAATAGAATGAAGGGAGAAAAATTTTCTCTATGAGGTGGGTATGCTAGATAAAATTGACCGCAAGCTCCTTTCATTGCTGCAAAGTGACTGTACCCTCTCTTTGCAGGCGCTGGCAGATGCCGTTAATCTGACCACCACACCGTGCTGGAAGCGCCTAAAAAAGCTGGAAGATGACGGCATTCTTCTGGGGCGCGTCGCATTACTCGATCCCGAAAAACTGGGGCTTGGGCTGACGGCATTTGTGCTGATAAAAACCCAACACCACAGCAGCGAGTGGTATTGCCGCTTCGTCACTCAGGTGTCTGAGATGCCCGAGGTGCTCGGCTTCTGGCGTATGGCCGGCGAGTACGACTACCTGATGCGCGTCCAGGTGGCTGACATGAAGCGCTATGATGATTTCTACAAGCGGCTGGTGAACAGCGTCCCGGGCTTGTCGGACGTCACCTCAAGCTTCGCCATGGAACAGATTAAGTACACCACAGCCTTACCCATTGAATAACTTCGTAAAATACCTTCAGGAACAAACCGCGTGCGATTATTTGCCCAATTAAGCTGGTACTTTCGTCGGGAGTGGCAACGCTACCTCGGTGCAGTCGCCCTGCTTATTATCATTGCCATTTTGCAGCTGATCCCGCCGAAGGTGGTGGGCTACGTCGTGGATGGCGTCACTGAACAGCATTACACCACCGCACGGGTGTTGATGTGGGTCGGCACGCTGGTGCTGACGGCGGTCATTGTTTATCTCCTGCGCTACGTCTGGCGCGTGCTGCTGTTTGGTGCGTCCTATCAGCTGGCCGTTGAGCTGCGTGAAGATTTTTACCGCCAGCTGAGCCGACAGCATCCCGAATTTTATCTGCGTCATCGCACCGGGGATCTCATTGCCCGCGCGACGAACGACGTCGATCGCGTGGTCTTTGCCGCCGGGGAAGGGGTGCTGACGCTGGTGGATTCGCTGGTGATGGGCTGCGCGGTGCTGATCGTCATGTCCACGCAGATCAGCTGGCAATTAACCCTGCTCGCCCTGTTGCCGATGCCGATCATGGCGCTGGCGATCAATCGCTACGGCGAACAGCTGCACGAGCGCTTCAAGCTGGCGCAGGCGGCATTTTCTTCTTTGAACGATCGCACCCAGGAGAGCATGACCAGCATCCGCATGATCAAAGCGTTTGGCCTGGAAGATCGGCAGTCCGCGCTGTTTGCGGCCGATGCTGCAGACACGGGGGCGAAAAACATGCGCGTCGCGCGTATTGATGCGCGATTTGATCCAACGATTTATGTCGCAATCGGCATGGCAAACCTGCTTGCCATTGGCGGCGGGAGCTGGATGGTGGTGCAGGGCACATTGACCCTGGGGCAATTGACCAGCTTTGCGATGTATCTGGGGCTGATGATCTGGCCGATGCTGGCGCTGGCCTGGATGTTTAATATCGTAGAGCGCGGCAGCGCCGCCTACAGCCGCATCCGCGCCATGCTGGCCGAAGCGCCGGTGGTCAATGACGGCAGCGAAGCGGTGCCGGAAGGGCGCGGCGTTATGAACGTCGACGTTCGCAAATTTGTCTATCCGCAAACGGAACATCCGGTGCTGGAGAACGTTAGCTTTACGCTGCGGCCGGGCCAGATGCTGGGCATCTGCGGCCCGACGGGGTCCGGAAAAAGTACCGTGCTCTCTCTGCTTCAGCGCCACTTTGACGTCACCGAGGGCGATATCCGTTTCCATGATATCCCCCTGGCGAACCTGCTGCTGGATGAGTGGCGTGGCCGACTGGCGGTAGTCAGCCAGACGCCGTTTTTATTTTCGGACACCGTGGCGAATAACATTGCGCTTGGTCACCCGTCGGCGACGCAGGAAGAGATCGAACACGTGGCGCGCTTAGCCAGCGTACATGACGATATTTTGCGTCTGCCGCAGGGCTACGAAACGGAAGTCGGGGAACGTGGCGTCATGCTGTCCGGCGGGCAGAAACAGCGAATCTCGATTGCCCGCGCGCTGCTGCTGAATGCTGAAATCCTCATTCTGGATGATGCGCTCTCCGCCGTGGATGGTCGTACCGAGCATCAGATTCTGCATAACCTGCGCCAGTGGGGCGACGGACGCACGGTGATTATCAGCGCCCACCGTTTGTCAGCGCTCACCGAGGCCAGCGAAATTCTGGTCTTACAGCACGGACACATTGCCCAGCGCGGGCAGCATGAAACGCTTGCCGAGCAGCCGGGCTGGTATCGCGATATGTACCGCTATCAACAGCTTGAGGCGGCGCTGGACGATGCGCCGGAACAGGATCAGGAGGCCACCAATGCGTAAGCTCGGAACGATGTGGCCGACGCTCAAACGTCTGCTGGCCTACGGCTCGCCGTGGCGCAAACCGCTCTCCGTGGCCGTGCTTTTACTCTGGATAGCGGCGATTGCTGAGGTGAGCGGGCCGCTGCTCATCAGCTACTTCATCGACAATATGGTCGCCAAAAGCTACCTGCCGCTGGGGCTGGTGGCGGGCTTAGGCGTGGCCTACGTTGGGTTGCAGCTGGCGGCGGCAGGGCTGCACTATGCGCAGTCGCTGCTGTTTAACCGTGCCGCCGTGGGCGTGGTTCAGCAGCTGCGCACGGATGTCATGGACGCGGCGCTTCGCCAGCCGCTCAGCGAGTTTGATATCCAGCCGGTCGGGCAGGTGATTTCGCGCGTGACCAACGATACCGAAGTGATCCGCGACCTGTACGTCACCGTGGTCGCGACGGTGTTACGCAGTGCGGCGCTGATCGGCGCGATGCTGGTGGCGATGTTCAGCCTCGACTGGCGCATGGCGCTGGTGGCGATTACCATCTTCCCGGCGGTGCTGATCGTGATGATCATCTACCAGCGCTACAGCACGCCAATCGTGCGTCGGGTGCGCGCCTATCTGGCCGACATTAACGATGGCTTCAACGAAGTGATTAACGGCATGAGCGTCATCCAGCAGTTCCGCCAGCAGGCGCGCTTTGGCGAGCGGATGGGCGAAGCCAGCCGATCGCACTATATGGCGCGTATGCAGACGCTGCGCCTTGACGGCTTCCTGCTGCGTCCGCTGCTCAGCCTTTTCTCTGCGCTGGTGCTTTGCGGTTTACTGATGCTCTTTGGCCTGAGCTCAAGCGGTACGATTGAAGTGGGCGTGCTGTACGCTTTTATTAGCTACTTGGGGCGCCTTAACGAGCCGCTGATCGAGCTCACGACCCAGCAATCGATGCTGCAGCAGGCGGTCGTCGCCGGCGAGCGCGTGTTTGAGCTGATGGACAGGCCGCGCCAGGCCTACGGTCATGACGAGCGACCTCTGCAAAGCGGCGCCATTGCCTTTGATAACGTCTCGTTTGCCTATCGCGAAGACCGGCTGGTTTTGCAGGACATTACGCTGGATGTCCCGTCGCGCGGTTTCGTGGCGCTGGTGGGACATACGGGAAGCGGCAAGAGCACGCTCGCCAGCCTGTTGATGGGCTACTACCCGGTCACGCAAGGCGAAATCCGCCTCGACGGACGCCCGCTCGCGTCTCTCAGCCACAACGTGTTGCGTAAAGGCGTCGCGATGGTGCAGCAGGATCCGGTCGTCCTGGCCGATACCTTCTACGCCAACGTGACCCTGGGGCGAGACTACTCTCAGGAGCAGGTATGGGAGGTGCTGGAAAAAGTGCAGCTGGCAGACCTGGCGCGCGGGTTTAGCGACGGGATTAATACCCGGCTGGGCGAGCAGGGAAACAACCTTTCCGTTGGGCAAAAGCAGCTTCTCGCGCTGGCGCGGGTGCTGATTGAAACTCCGCAGGTGCTGATTCTGGATGAAGCGACGGCCAGCATTGACTCCGGCACCGAGCAGGCTATCCAGCAGGCGCTGGCCGCGGTACGCGACCATACGACGCTGGTGGTGATTGCCCATCGCCTTTCCACCATTGTCGATGCCGATACCATTCTGGTGCTGCATCGTGGACAAGCCGTGGAGCGCGGCACGCACCGTGAACTGCTGGAAGCCAAAGGGCGCTACTGGCAGATGTATCAGCTTCAGCTGGCGGGCGAAGAACTGGCCGCCAGCGTGCGCGAGGAAGAGTCGCTCAGCGCCTGATGCACCAAAACAAAGCAACGCGCTAACAGTCATTCCTTTTGGTGCAATACTGAAACGCACCGTGCACCGACATGGTGCGTTTTTTTTCGCCGGTTCGTTAAGGAAGACGGCATAACGCTCGTCGCACCGCTTTTCTCCCTCCATTTCATTTCTGGCACACCCTTTGCAATACCTTCTGCGTGAGCTGCGGCCATTACCGAATTCTGACTGGAGGGGATCTATGAAGCTGGTTACGGTGGTAATCAAACCATTCAAACTGGAAGACGTGCGTGAAGCATTGTCCTCAATGGGTATTCAGGGACTGACTGTCACCGAAGTGAAAGGCTTTGGTCGTCAGAAGGGTCATGCCGAGCTTTATCGCGGGGCGGAATACAGCGTTAACTTTCTGCCAAAAGTAAAAATTGATGTCGCGATTGCTGACGATCAGCTTGATGAAGTGATTGATGTGATTAGCAAAGCGGCCTACACCGGCAAAATTGGCGACGGCAAAATTTTCGTTGCCGAACTGCAGCGCGTCATTCGCATTCGTACCGGCGAATCTGACGAAGCGGCACTGTAAATAACGCCTGGCACACAGTGATAGGGATCGAGAAAATGAAGATAGCAACACTTAAAACGGGTCTGGGTTCGCTGGCACTGCTGCCGGGCCTGGCGCTGGCTGCTCCTGCCGTGGCAGACAAAGCCGATAACGCCTTTATGATGATCAGCACCGCGCTGGTGCTGTTCATGTCTATCCCGGGCATTGCGCTGTTCTACGGCGGCCTGATCCGCGGCAAAAACGTTCTCTCCATGCTGACGCAGGTTGCCGTGACGTTCGCGCTGGTCTGCGTGCTGTGGGTGGTTTACGGTTACTCGCTGGCCTTCGGTACCGGCAACGCCTTCTTTGGTAACTTCGACTGGGTAATGCTGAAAAATATTGAGCTGACCGCGCTGATGGGCAGCTTCTACCAGTACATCCACGTCGCGTTCCAGGGCTCGTTCGCCTGCATTACCGTCGGGCTGATCGTGGGGGCGCTGGCGGAGCGCATCCGTTTCTCTGCCGTTCTGATCTTCGTGGTGGTCTGGCTGACCCTCTCCTATGTGCCGATTGCGCACATGGTCTGGGGCGGTGGTCTGCTGGCAACGCACGGCGCGCTGGACTTTGCGGGCGGTACCGTTGTACATATCAACGCCGCGGTAGCGGGTCTGGTGGGCGCATACCTGATTGGCAAACGCGTGGGCTTCGGTAAAGAGGCGTTCAAACCGCATAACCTGCCGATGGTGTTTACCGGTACGGCTATCCTCTACTTTGGCTGGTTCGGCTTCAACGCCGGCTCCGCAAGTGCCGCGAACGAAATCGCCGCGCTGGCCTTCGTAAACACCGTTGTGGCGACGGCGGGTGCAATTCTCTCCTGGGTATTCGGTGAGTGGGCGGTACGCGGTAAACCTTCCCTGCTGGGTGCCTGTTCAGGGGCGATTGCCGGTCTGGTCGGTATCACCCCGGCGTGTGGCTATGTGGGTGTCGGTGGTGCGCTGCTGGTGGGACTGGTCGCGGGCCTGGCAGGTCTGTGGGGCGTCACCGCACTGAAACGCGTGCTGCGCGTGGATGACCCTTGCGATGTGTTCGGCGTCCACGGCGTGTGCGGCATCGTCGGCTGTATCATGACCGGCATCTTCGCCGCGAAATCACTGGGTGGCGTGGGCTACGCAGAAGGTGTCACCATGGTTCATCAGGTGCTGGTGCAGCTGGAAAGTATCGCTATCACCGTGGTGTGGTCTGCCGTTGTGGCCTTCATCGGCTATAAGCTGGCGGATATGACCGTTGGGCTGCGCGTACCGGAAGAGCAGGAGCGCGAAGGTCTGGACGTCAACAGCCACGGCGAGAATGCGTATAACGCCTAATAAAAAGCAAAACGGCAACTTCGGTTGCCGTTTTTAATGTTTATTCCCTCTCCCATGGGAGAGGGGCAGGGTGAGGGCATCAGGCCGCACACCATCACCCACGATTACGCATTACCCCTTCCTGCACCGTAGAAGCGACCAGCACGCCGTCCTGAGTATAAAACTCTCCACGCACAAACCCGCGAGCGCTCGACGCTGACGTACTCTCCACGCTGTAAAGCAGCCACTCATTCATATTGAACGGACGGTGGAACCACATGGAGTGATCGATGGTTGCGACCTGCATCCCTTTTTCAAGGAAACCAACGCCGTGCGGCTGTAGCGCAACCGGCAGAAAGTTAAAGTCTGACGCGTAGCCCAGCAGATACTGATGCACGCGGAAATCTTCCGGCACGGTGCCATTAGCGCGGATCCAGACCTGACGCTTCGGCTCGGCGGTGTGGCCTTTCATGGGGTTGTGGAACTCAACCGGGCGGATCTCCAGCGGTTTATCGCAGAGAAACTTCTCTTTGACCTGCGGCGGAAGCAGATGCGCCAGCGCGCGGGCGATATCGGTCTCTGATTTGAGTTCGTCCGGCGACGGTGCTGGCGGCATCACTTTCTGATGTTCATACCCCGGTTCCGGCGCCTGGAAAGAGGCGGTCATATAAAAGATAGGCTTACCGTTCTGAACGGCCGCCACGCGGCGTGCGCTGAAGCTGTTGCCGTCTCTCAGGACTTCAACGTCATACACAATCGGTTTTGCGCTGTCGCCAGGGCGTAAGAAATAGCTGTGGAATGAGTGCACCAGGCGGTCTGCAGGGACGGTCTCCTTTGCAGCGTAGAGCGCTTGTCCAACGACCTGGCCGCCGAAAACCTGACGTAAGCCGAGGTCTTCGCTCTGCCCGCGATAGAGTCCTTCCTCAATTTTTTCCAGATTCAGTAATGTCAGCAGATTGTTCAGTGCCTGACTCATAATTATCCTCAATAAACGCCGTAGCGAAAGATAGGCAGAGTATAACGCAGAAATGAAAGTGGTCCGATGGGTAGAATAATCTGAATGTCGGCACGTTTTTAGGCATTAATCGGTGATCTGTGCCACACTTAAAAACGTTATGTGATTGAAACGACATCGGATGGGATCGATCCCGCTGGTGCATTGATGATAAGGAGACTTCAATGAAACTCGTGCCCATGCTAAGTGGTGTAGCTATTGCGGTGGCGTTGTCCGCCTGTGCCGGTAAGAGCGCCCAGGTGCCGGTACCAGCTGCAAATCCGAACGGGATTAATACCCTTTCACAGCAATCCATTCAGCAGCCTAACGTTTCCGGTACAATCTGGATTAAACAGAGAGTCGCTCTGCCGCCGGATGCGGTATTAACGGTCACGCTGTCTGATGCTTCCCTGGCAGACGCGCCGTCGAAGGTGCTGGCCCAGCGCGCGGTCCGTACTGAAGGTAAGCAGGCTCCGTTTAGCTTCGTGTTGCCGTATAACCCGTCAGACGTGCAGCCGAATGCCCGTATTCTGCTGAGCGCAGCGGTAACCATCAACGGCAAGCTGGTCTTTATCACCGATACGGTCCAGGAAGCGATTAACCACGGTGGAACCAAAATCGACCTGAATCTGGTGCCGGTGCAGCAAACCGAAGTCCCGGTTGCTCCACAGACCAATCAGCCGTCCCTGCCAACCCCACCGACCCAGATGTAACTGTTGCTCTTACCCTCTCCTTCGGGGGAGGGTTTAGTACACCCAGCGGTATTTCTGCAAATCAATCTGTCCTGCGCCCGACACCTGCACACCCTCTGAAAGCAATGCCTGACGCTGACGCTGGAGATCCGGCCCGGTCAGCGAGATAGCACCATGACGGTTCACCACCCGATGCCAGGGCAGCGTACTTCCCTCCGGCAGCCGCTTCAGGACGCCACCGACCTGTCGCGCCGCGCGTGGAGAGCCTGCCAGCCTTGCCACATCACCGTAGGTGGTGACATAGCCTTCCGGAATCGAGGCCACGATTTGCCATACGCGCTGGGGAAAGGAGTCGTTTTCGTCCATACCTTCACCTGTGGGGATGTTTGGACCGTCATGGTAAACGAAGATCGCCCTGATTGCTGCGCCTGTTTGCGCAAGAAACCAGCATCCGGTTCCTGGTCGCTTGCAATTGGCTCTTCGCACAGGGATAATGCGCCAGCGCGTTGGTTATCAACGCTCTCAATGGGGGCTCTGTTGGTTCTCCCGCAACGCTACTCTGTTCACCAGGTCAGGTCCGGAAGGAAGCAGCCAGGGCAGACGACGTGGGTGCCGGGATGTAGCTGGCAGGGCCCCCACCCATTTGTGGCCTCATCCATCTTTCCTGTTTCCATCTCTTTTTAGCCTTTATTCCACAATAATATAATGCCTATTCCGTGTAATATATATTTCATCGCTCTGAAATATTACTGTCATAAACCTGTAATAATAGACTGGCATTTTATAATTGGACGTCTATTTTCGTCAAAATTCAAAAAATATAGATCTGGATAACAGAGATAACTTCGTGTATTAAATAAAGTACTTATTCCGAAGGGAAGTGACAAACATGGCTACTGCAGTTTTAAATGTTAAAATTGACGAAGCGCTAAAAGAAAGACTCCGCCACTATGCGGAAGTCAATAACGAGAATTTAAGCGTGACCACAGAGAAACTGCTGCTGCTGGCGTTTGAAGCAGTAGAAGAGGCGGGAGTATCGGAAGAGGATATTGATAATCAGCATACGGAAGAAGAGAGCGTTTCTCCTTTTACTCCTAAAGAAATCAAGGCTTTACGTAAACTCCTGAAGAAGAGAAAATGAAACAACAACTGTCAACTGCCAGCGACTACAACGAGGCCTGCGCTCTGTTGCGTTCAGGCTACGTGAAGCATGTACGTCTTGGCTGGAATGTTGGAAGCGATGAGTTCTTTCGTATTGCGTCTGACTGGTGTGATACCGGTGCAAAAATAAAGAAAGACGGTGATAATTTCGTTATTTCCCTGAAAGGTTTCCCCATTCCTCCTCAGCACTAAATCCTGACCAGTGAAAACTGCTGACTGCATATATTACAGTCAGCAGTTTTTATTTTATGATCCAGTTCAAAATTTTAATATTAAACCAGGCGGCGTTTGACTGCTGGCGTATTTGAATTTAGCGCGAGCCATAACGGTTTAATCCGCAGCAATGCCGCTTCCAGCTCCGCTGGCTCCAGCGAAAAGGGCATACGTAAAAAGCGGTCAAACGCCCCCGATAAGCCAAACCGCGTCCCGGTGCCCAGGTTAATCCCGATGATTTCTGCCCGTGCGGCAAGCTGTGTCGCCAGCATGCCAGGAAGTTCGATCCAGTAAGAGAGCCCACCCTCCGCCTCATGAAACGTCCACTCCGGGAAATGTTCTCGCAGCAGGTTACTGCATCGATCGCGCCGTTCCGCCAGCATCTTGCGGCGAGCGGGCAGAAAACGCTCGCTATTGTCGATAAGCCATAGCGTCGCCAGCTGCTCAAGCAGCGGCGAGCCTAAATCCAGCGTATCGCGCGTCTGGGCGAGCGTGGCGATAGTCCGCGAGGAGGCGCGGATCCAGCCGAGACGCAGCCCGCCCCAGAAGCTTTTTCCGGCAGAGCCTAGCGTAATCACGCTGGCCTGCGGGTTAAACGATGCCAGCGGTGGCGGCGGTGGCGAATCAAACCAGAGATCGACCATCGTTTCATCCACGACCAGCGCCGTGCGGGTCTGGGCTGCTATATCAGCGATTGCCTGACGGGTGGCGATATCCATGCATCGACCGGTTGGGTTGTGAAAATCTGGCATCAGGTAGGCCAGGCGCGGCGCGGTCTGGGCAAGCGTAGCCGCAAAGCCATCCGTATCCCAGCCCGTTTCCGGCAACGACACTCCTACTGGCCGACACTGCGCTCCCTGAATAGCGGCAATCGCCAGCGGATAGGTGGGGTGATCGACCACGACGCGATCCCCCGGTCCTGCCATCATCCGCAGCACCAGCGCGAACCCGCTGACGGCACCGTTGACCACCATCACCTCGTCTGCCCGGGTGGGAAGACCTCGCGCGGTATAGCGCGCAGCGATGGCCTCCCGTAGCGCCGGCAGCCCAAGCTGCTCGTAGCCCGTCAGCGAGAGGTGTTGAGTAATAGCCGTCAGTGCATGGGTGTAAGCCTGGTGGATCTCCGGCCCGGCGCCGAGGGCGGCAGTGGAAAGATCCAGGGCGACGCTCGCTGCGGAAAGCGTGGGAACGGCGCGTGCATCCGGGAGGATGACGCGCGACCCGCTGCCGTGGCGGCTTTCAAGATAACCCTCTTCACGCAGGTGGGCGAGGGCGCTGCTGACGGTGGTTCGGCTGACGTTCAGCACCGTCGCCAGCTCACGCTCACCCGGCAGGCGCGTATGCAGCGCCAGCCGGCCATCAAGGATTAATAAGCGCAGCGCGTCGGCCAGCTGGCGCCAGAGCGGAGTGCGGGATGAAGTTTGCTGCCAGTGCCCTAAAAGGCGTACCAAAGACTGGCTTCCGAAGCGGCGTGATGACATAAGCAGTCCACTATTTAAAAACTGGACATTAATCTTAGTGCCATTTTAGGTCAGGATGAAAGTCGGGTTCACTGGAGAAGATAAAAATGGTACGTCGTCTGCTACAACTTTATGTCGGTTTAGGGCTGTATGGGCTTTCCACCGCGATGTTTATTCGTGCGGATCTGGGGGTCGATCCGTGGGATGTGTTTCACCTTGGCGTAGGAATACAGCTGGGGATGAGCATCGGGACGGTGATCATTTTGACCGGGGCTGCGGTGCTCTTACTGTGGATCCCACTGCGTCAGATGCCCGGTCTTGGCACGATCAGTAACGTGATTTGTATCGGTCTGGCGGCGGACGCCAGCATGGCGCTTATCCCCGAACTGAGTTCGTTATCCGTGCGCATCGCTTTCCTGGTGTCGGGCATCGTGATGAACGCGATCGCCACCAGCATGTACATCGGGGCCGGTTTCGGGCCTGGTCCGCGCGACGGCCTGATGACCGGCATTCACGCCCGGCTGGGGTGGTCCATTCGCAGCGTGCGTACCTCCATCGAAGTGTCCGTCCTGCTGATTGGGTGCGTGCTGGGTGGCTCGTTTGGGGTGGGAACCGTGGCGTATGCTCTGACCATTGGTCCGCTTATTCAGCTCTGTTTGCCCTGGTTCCGCCAGAAGCCGCGCGGTGAGAAAATGACGCAGCCGGAGCGGGTTGTTTAATTTGCGAAGCGCTCACATGTTTTAACGGCGTCGCTGTGCCAAAATAGACGCTTCGAAAATCGCGATGCCAGAACGCATGAAAGCAATCACTCTTTATGATGTCGCCCTCCTTGCGGGGGTTTCTTATCAGACCGTTTCCCGCGTGATTAACGACGCGGAGCACGTCTCTGCCCGCACGCGGGAAAAGGTGCAGCAGGCAATGGCGGAGCTGCATTACGTTCCCAACCTGCGGGCGCAGCAGCTGGCGGGGAAACGCACCCGTACGCTGGGGCTCATCACCACCGATCTGGCGCTGCACGCGCCTTCGCAAATTGTCTCGGCGGTAAAATCCCGGGCTGCAGGGCAGGGGGCGAGCGTCCTGATTTCCATGGTGGAGCAGCCGCAGCAGTGTCAGGCGGCGCTTCAGGCGCTGCTGGCGCAGCGGGTAGACGCGCTGCTGGTAAATGTGCCGCTTGACGATCCGCACGCCGAAGCGCTCAGGTCGCTGGCGACGCCCGTCCCGGTGCTGTTCCTCGACGTGTCACCGTCAGCGCAGGTAAATAGCCTCGTGTTTAACGCCGAAGAGGGGGCACGACTGGGCGTTGAGCATCTGCTTTCGCTGGGGCATCAGCATATTGCCCTGCTGAGCGGGCCGGAAAGCTCTGTCTCTGCGCGCACGCGTCTGGCGGGATGGAAAGCGACGCTGGCGCATGCGGGTCTCGACGCGGCTGCGGTGGCCTACGGCGACTGGAGCGCGGCCAGCGGCTATGAGAAGGGACATGTGCTGCTTTCGGGGGCGGTACTGCCGGATGCCATTCTGGTGGCGAACGATCAGATGGCGCTTGGGGTAATGCGCGCCTGTGCGGAAAAAGGGATAGCTGTTCCTGGCCAGATATCGGTGGTCGGGTTTGATGATACGGCCGACAGCGCCTGGTTTTCTCCGCCGCTGACGACCATTCGTCAGGCGTTTCGTGAGGCAGGCGAGCGCAGCGTGGAGTGGCTTCTGTCCCCCAGCGGGGGGGAGGAATGCTGGCAGGTTCAACTGCCGGTAACGCTGGTGACCCGCCATTCCAGCGCGCGCCGTACCCCGCAGCAGGCCGAACGCGAGGATCTGGCGCAGCAGCTCAGAAGCCTGGCCCTCCTTGCCGGGCAGCTTGCCCGCAAATAAAACTTTGTGATCGGACTCGCTACCCCGCGATTGCGTGCTTTACCGTCGCCGGGTGCCAGGGCATGTTAACCAAAATTGTGAGCGCTTCGCAAAGAGGTTACTATGCCCAATACTTTATCGCTGACTCTCAGCGCCATTCTGGCCCGACGGGACTGGGAAAACCCGGGTGTCACCCAGTGGAACCGTCTGGAGGCCCATGCGCCGTTACACAGCTGGCGTCTTGAACAGCCTGCCCTGGATGATGCTGCATCCGCCAGCAGACGCTCCCTCAATGGGGTGTGGCGATTTAACTACTTTCCTGCACCCGAGCAAATCCCGGAGGCGTGGGTAACCGAAGACTGTGCGGACGCCGTTGCGATGCCCGTGCCGTCGAACTGGCAGATGCAGGGGTTTGACACGCCCATCTACACCAACGTCACCTATCCTATCCCCGTTAATCCGCCTTTTGTGCCGCAGGAAAACCCAACCGGCTGTTACTCGCTCACATTTGATGTGGATGACGCGTGGCTTCAGAGCGGGCAGACCCGCATTATCTTTGACGGCGTGAACTCTGCGTTTCATCTGTGGTGCAACGGGCGGTGGATGGGCTATTCCCAGGACAGCAGGCTGCCTGCCGAATTCGATCTCTCGACGGTCCTGCGGCCCGGTGAGAACCGCCTGGCGGTCATGGTGTTGCGCTGGTGCGACGGCAGCTATCTGGAAGATCAGGATATGTGGCGCATGAGCGGTATTTTCCGCGATGTGACGCTGCTGCATAAACCCGAAACGCAGATTGCCGATTATCGCGTGGTGACGGACCTGAATGCGGAGCTGGACCGCGCGGTGCTTAAGGCAGATGTCGCGCTGGCAGGGGGGGGCTTTGCAGACTGCGAGGTGGTCTTTACCCTGTGGCGCAAGGGTGAAAAATGCGCCAGCGTTTCCCGGCGTCCGGGGTCTGCCGTTGTGGACGAGCGCGGCAGCTGGGACGAACGCTTAACGGTGGCGATCCCCATTGACCGCCCCGCGCTCTGGAGTGCTGAAACGCCGGAACTGTATCGCCTGACGATGGCGCTTCTCGGCCCACAGGATGAGGTGCTGGAGGTTGAGGCGTGCGATGTGGGCTTCCGCCGCGTTGACATCAGCAACGGCCTGCTGAAGCTTAACGGTAAGCCGCTGCTGATCCGCGGCGTTAACCGACACGAGCATCACCCGGAAAATGGTCAGGTGATGGACGAGGCGACCATGCGTCGCGACATCGAAATCATGAAGCAGCATAACTTCAACGCCGTGCGCTGTTCGCACTACCCGAACCATCCGCTGTGGTACAGCCTTTGCGATCGCTACGGACTGTACGTCGTTGACGAAGCCAATATTGAAACCCACGGCATGGTGCCGATGAGCCGCCTCGCTGACGATCCGCGCTGGCTGCCCGCCATGAGCGAGCGCGTAACCCGCATGGTGCAGCGCGATCGCAATCATCCCTCAATTATCATCTGGTCGCTGGGTAACGAGTCCGGCCACGGCGCGAATCATGATGCGCTGTACCGCTGGCTGAAAACCACCGATCCCACGCGCCCGGTGCAGTACGAAGGCGGCGGGGCGAATACGGCGGCGACCGATATTGTTTGTCCGATGTACGCCCGGGTCGATTGGGATCAGCCTTTCCCGGCGGTGCCTAAATGGTCAATCAAAAAATGGATCGGCATGCCCGACGAAATGCGTCCGCTGATCCTCTGTGAATACGCCCACGCGATGGGAAACAGCTTCGGCGGGTTTGCGAAATACTGGCAGGCGTTTCGCAGCCATCCTCGCCTGCAGGGTGGGTTTGTCTGGGACTGGGTCGATCAGGCGTTGACGAAGAAAGACGAAAAGGGCAACGCGTTCTGGGCCTACGGCGGGGACTTTGGCGATACGCCGAACGATCGCCAGTTTTGCCTCAATGGCCTGGTCTTCCCCGATCGCACGCCGCACCCGGCGCTGTACGAAGCGCAGCGCGCCCAGCAGTTCTTTACCTTTACGCTGGTCAGTACCTCTCCGCTGGTGATTGAGGTGCAAAGCGACTACCTGTTCCGCCCTACCGATAACGAGGTGCTGAGCTGGACGGTTGCCCGGGACGGAGACGTGCTGGCCGCAGGTGAGGTGACGCTCGCGATAACGCCTGAAGGCGCCCGGCGTCTGGAACTCGACCTGCCGGAGCTGAAGGCCGAGCCGGGTGAAATCTGGCTGAATGTTGAAGTGCGCCAGCCGCGGGCAACGCCGTGGTCACCGGCTGACCATCGCTGCGCGTGGGAACAGTGGCTGCTTCCGTCTCCGCTGTTTGTCGCACCGCCAGCCTCTACGGGCGAGCCGCCGGTTTTAACGCAAAACGATCGCATCCTGGCGATCGCGCATGGTCAACAGCGCTGGCAGTTCGATCGCGCATCCGGAAACCTGACTCAATGGTGGCGAAATGACGTTGAAACGCTGCTTTCACCCGTGACGGATAACGTCAGCCGCGCGCCGCTGGACAACGACATTGGGGTGAGCGAAGCGACGCGCATCGATCCAAATGCGTGGGTTGAACGCTGGAAAGCGGCGGGCATGTACGATCTCACCTCGCGCATGCTGCACTGTGAGGCAGAGCAGCATGCGCGTGAGGTGGTGGTTACCACACTTAATGTCCTGGAGCATCGCGGCAGGGCGCTGTTCCTGAGCCGTAAAATCTGGCGGGTGGACGAGCAGGGGGTTCTGCATGGCGACATTCAGGTCGATATTGCGTCTGATATCCCGGAGCCCGCGCGCATTGGCCTGAGCGTTCATCTCGCTGAAACGCCAGAAAAGGTTGACTGGCTGGGGCTGGGGCCGCATGAAAACTACCCGGACAGAAAGCTGGCGGCGCAGCAGGGGCACTGGACACTGCCCCTGGCAGACATGCACACGCCGTATATCTTCCCGACGGAAAATGGTTTGCGCTGCGATACCCGCAAACTTGTGCTGGGTGCGCATCAGCTGAATGGCGCGTTCCATTTCTCAGTGGGCCGCTATAGCCAGCAGCAACTGCGTGAGACAACCCATCATCATCTGCTGCGGGAAGAGCCGGGGTGCTGGCTCAACCTCGATGCGTTTCATATGGGGGTGGGCGGCGATGACTCCTGGAGCCCCAGCGTTTCACCGGAATTTATCCTGCAGACGCGCCAGCTTCGTTATACCTTTAGCTGGCAGCAGACTCTTACCTGACCAGAGAGGCGGCCACCGGGCGTGGCCGCCTGCTTACGCCAGAATGCCGCTCAGGCCATGCAGGCTCATGTAAATCCCTACCACGATAATCAGCGCGGCGGAGATCCATGGCGCTTTGCGGGAAAGTTCGCTGAATCCGGGCCAGCGTTTTGTCGCGTGCTTAAGGCTTAAGGCGGCAATCGCGCCGGAAGCGACCAGCGTTAACGCCAGACCGATGCTGAAGCTGAATACCAGCGTCGCGCCGAGCGCAAAATGCTTCAACTGCAGGCAGATCAGCAGAACGGTGATGGACGCCGGGCAGGGGATAAGCCCGCCGGTCAGGCCAAACATCGCGATTTGTCCTGTCGTCACGTTTTGTCCGTTAAAACGCCGGTTGATATCCTGCGCGTGCGCGCGCTGGTGGGCGTCCTGCCACTCCTCTTCAACCAGCGGGTGTTCATGGTGATGATCATGGTGGTGGTCATGATGGTGGTGGCAATCGTGATGATGATCGTGCGGCCGGCTCTCTTTCCAGGTTCGCCAAGCCATCCACAGGGCGATTGCAACGATCAACACCCCGGAGATCAGCTGGAACCAGGGTTCAGACGTATGTGCGTCCCAGCCGCGGCCAAACCATAGTCCTGCCATGGCAATGATCCAGACTACCGCCGTATGGGAAAGCGTAGCCGCCAGACCGAGCAGCACCGCCTGCTTCAGCGTGCCGCGGATAGCCACGATAAAGGCAGCCATCATTGTTTTTGAGTGGCCCGGCTCCAGGCCATGCAGCGCACCGAGCAGGATAGCGCTGGGAACAAACAGCCAGGCATTACCCTGCTGCAGGAGTGAAGCAAAATCGTTCATTGAAATTTCCAGTATGGAAAGCGTGCGCAAATAGTACTCCCCCCCAGTAGCCTAATACTACCCCCCAGTAGAAAAATACTCAGGGGGAGTAGAGCGTGATATGCTTTAAAAGCCAAAACTGAGGGAGACAGAGATGTCACATACCGTTCGCGATAAGAAGATGTTATTGACTCGCCTGAAGAAAATTCAGGGTCAGAGCACCGCGCTGGAGAAAATGCTCAACAGCGATCACGAATGTGCCGAGGTGTTACAGCAGCTGGCGGCGATCCGTGGCGCGGTCAATGGCATGATGATGCAGGTGATTGAAGGGCATCTTACCGATCATGTCGTGAAAGAGCCCGAAGAGGCGCAGCGTGAAGCCGATCTTGGCGTCGTGCTGCAGGTGATCAAATCCTATCTTAAGTAGAGCGCGTGGCGAGGTTGTTCTCTGCCCAAAGGATAAATTCCGTCTTGGGCAGCGCCTTACTGTAGAACCACCCCTGCCCATACTGCACGCCGTGGCGGTGCAGCCAGGTAAGCTGCCCTTCGGTCTCCACGCCTTCCGCCACCATTGCCAGCTGCAGCGACTTCGCCATTTCGATAATGTGCGGCGTTACGTTTTTGTACTCCAGTGCATCCACGAACGATTTGTCAATTTTTAGCGTGTCGACATCGAGATGCTGCAGATAGCTGAGGCTGGAATAGCCCGTGCCAAAATCATCAATGTAAACAGGGTGGCCCGAACGGCGAAACGCGGCGATAGCCGGCGCGCTGATTTTGGGGTCGGCAAAGCCACGCTCGGTTAACTCAAGGGCGATTTGTCGGGGATGAATCTGCCACTTATTCAGGAGTTGACTCAGTAAAGGCGGCAGATTACCGGAGGTCAAATCGGCCGGGGCGAGGTTGATGGAGATATGCTGATCGGGGTGGAGCTGCAGCCAGTGGCCCATATCTTCAAACACTTTTTCCATAACTAACTGCGTCAGCTGCGAGATGAGGCCGGTTTGCTCGGCAAGCGGCACAAATATATCAGGCGAGAGACTGCTTCCGTCTGGCTGGGGCCAGCGCGCAAGCGCTTCCGCACCCACGATTTTTCCACTGCACAGCGCCACGATAGGCTGATAGTGAACCACAAAATCGCGGCTGTTAATGGCGTCCAGCAGGCGATTGCGCGGCGACTGGATTCGTCGCAGGATCCGCAGGACAAACAGTGCCGCCAGCAGGCTTATCAGGACGCCAAACGGCAGCCAGAAAAGCAGCTGTCGGTGCCAGCTTTCAGCCAGGGGGGTGAGCGCTGCCCACGTGACGACAGTAAATCCAAGCTCAGGTACCGGCTTCATCACGTACATGGAGCCCTTGTACTGAACGCTGGAGACGCCTCGATCGTTGATCCGATCGCGGATATGCGGATCAAGCGTGTTACTGCTGGCGAAAATAAGATGCGTTGCGCTTCCCACCAGAGCGGCATCAATGGCAATCGCCCCGAAAGGGATCACATCTACAAGCGAGGCAGGATCGACCAGAACAAGGTAATGGCCTTTCCCGAGCACGGCCATATAGCGGTGAAAGCCAAGATCGTTCTGTGCGGTAAGCCACGCGCTGTAGCCATCTTCGGTGATACGCATGGGAGGAGGATAAGCGGCGGATTTACTGGCCTGCTCAAGCGAAGAGCAGAGGGGTGTGAGGTTGTCGATATAGATCACCTCCTGGATATAGCGCCACGAGAACGCGACCCGACGTATTTCCCTCAAATGCAGCGGACTACAGGGAACGCCCTTAAATCCCTGCAGGTGATTTAACGCTTCTTTAGCCTGATCCACGACCCTGTCGGTGCGCATCAGCACCCGAGAAGCATAGCTATCCAGCGCATCAACAAATTTCTCTTCTGCCTGGCGATGGGCAAGCCAGATGCTGAGGCAAATGGGAACCAGCACGGAAAAGATAAGTACGCCAGTCACCAGACTGACCAGATGTCGGGTTTTCATGCTGTCGTTTCCTTTCTCATATGCCCGAATCCGGACGCTGAGTTTCCTGCCTGAAGAGAAAGATTTTACCGCGAAATGAAATAGTTATAGCACGTGGGGGCAGGGTTTTCATGTTATCTAAAGCAAATTAGAAAATATCCTCAGGAGAGAGAGGGTTGTTTTTTCAACCTTGCCTGGATATTATTTTGTTATGTTATAACAAAACACAAAGGGTTTATGATGAAACCAAACATCCATCCAGCGTATCGCACCGTGGTATTCCACGACACCAGTGCCAATGAATACTTTAAAGTGGGTTCAACCATTAAAACCGACCGCGAAATTGAGCTCGACGGTGAAACGTATCCGTACATCACTATCGAGGTTTCTTCAAAATCGCATCCGTTTTATACCGGTAAGCAAAAAACGTTTTCCACGGATGGCAGCGCAGCGCGCTTCCGCAAGCGTTTTGGCGGTTTTCTTAATGCGAAGCGGGGCTAACCATGCAGGTACTTAACTCATTGCGCAGCGCAAAACAGCGTCACCCGGATTGCCAGATAGTCAAACGCAAGGGACGCTTATACGTGATTTGCAAATCCAATCCGCGTTTTAAGGCGGTGCAGGGACGTAAAAAAAGACGCTAGACGCGCGTTTCTCGCCAGCTTTCCAGGGATCTTTTCTGTTTGCCATCGGCAGTAAAATTGTCGGTGGCAAGCCAGCCTTCAAAGGCGCTCGCCAGCGCCGGCCACTCTTTGTCGAGAATCGAAAACCAGTCGGTATCCCGGTTACGGCCTTTTATGACCAGCGCCTGGCGAAAACGGCCTTCAAATTGAAAGCCCAGACGCAGTGCCGCTTTGCGTGATGGTTCGTTCAGGCTGTTGCACTTCCATTCATATCGCCGGTAGCCCAGGGTATCGAACGCGTACCGCATCAGCAGATATTGCGCTTCTGTTGACATGGGCGTGCGGCTTAACAGCACGGAGAAGTGAACGTGTCCCACTTCCACAACGCCGTTTTTAGGATCGATCCGCATCAGGGCCAGCGTCCCGACCGGGGCCTGGGTCTGATTATCTATAACGGTAAAGTGCATCGGGTCAGATAACTCACACACGCTTGCCACCCATTCGGCAAACTCAGCGGCCGTGGCATCGGGTTCACGCAGTAGCCACGTCCAGCTCCGGGTATCTCCGGCCAGAGCATAGGCGGAGAACAGCGCCCCGGCATGCTCCACGCGCAACGGTTCAAGCCGACAATAATGCCCCTGCAGTACCACCCGGGACGGATGAGGGCGAGGCTGCCAGTCGGTAAGGGCTTCGCCCACAGGTTGTCCAAACTCATTGAATGTCTTCATCTTTATTTCCGTGACGTTGAGAAGAGTTCCAGATTAGAAAATTACTGGTTCCTTAAAAAGAACCACTCGGATATGTTTTGGTGGTACCACAAGGAGATGAGATGAACATACCGGGCGATGAACTTTATACCTTGCTCCATGCTGCGCTTAAAACGCGTGGGGAAGAGACGCTCCAGCGCGCGCTCTATCTCGCTTTGCGGGAGGCCATACTGGGCGGAAGGCTTCGGTCCGGCAGCCAGCTGTCCGGCTCGCGAACGCTGGCGCAGCAGCTTTCCGTTTCACGGAACACCGTCAATGCGGCGCTGGACCAGCTCACGCTCGAAGGCTATTTGCTGCGTAACCGTCAGGGGACGCGGGTGGCACAATTCGCCCATCGTGCCAGCCCGCGGGTTCTGACCGATCCAGAGGTCAGGCTGGCAAAACGTGTCGTCCAGCTGCCTGCACCTGTGCCGCGCGACACCCCGGTGATGGCCTTTACGCCGGGAACGCCCGCCATCAACTATTTCCCCTTGCCGCTGTGGCGGCGATTGTACGATCGCGTCCTGCGGGAAGAGGGGAGCGCTCTGCTGGGCTATGGCGACCCGGCCGGTGAGCCGTCGCTGCGGGCCGCCATCGCCCGTCACCTTGCGCTTTCTCGCGGCATTGACTGCGACGCCAGCCAGATTGTGATAACCGAAGGGGCGCTGGAGGGCGTCAATCTGTGCACGATGCTGTTAAGCGAGCCGGGGGATGTCGCCTGGGTGGAAAATCCCGGCTACAGCGGGGCCAAAAGTGCCTTCGTCAAAACCGGCCTTGCGATGACCGGCATACCGGTGGATGACGAGGGAATGTGCTGGGAAGGGCTGCATGCGCCTTCACCTGCGCTCGTTTTCACTTCGCCGTCGCATCAGTTTCCTTACGGGAGCGTGCTCAGCGCGCGGCGGCGTCTGGCGCTGCTGGAACTGGCCCGCCAGCACAAGGCGTGGATCATTGAGGACGATTACGACAGCGAGTTCCGCTATGTCGGCGAGCCCGTACCGGCGATGCTGGGCATGGTCAACAACGCGCCCGTTGTGTATCTGGGGACGTTCAGTAAAACGCTGTTTCCGTCGCTCCGAATGGGGTTCATGGTGTTACCGCCAGCGCTGGCGAAAGCGGCGCGTCCGGCCATCGGCTCGCTGCTGCGCGGCGGGCATCGCGCAGAACAGCGCACCCTGGCGCTGTTTATCGAGGAGGGGCACTATGCCCGTCATCTTGCCGCCATGCGTCGGCTGTATCGTAAGCGTTACCGCCAGCTGCGGGAGGTGCTGAGCGCAGAGCTTCAAACTCCGCACCGTGTTCTTGCAGGTGAAGGGGGAATGCACCTGACATTGGCGATTGACGGTATCGACGACCAGCGCCTGGTGGAGAAAGCGAGGGCATTTCAGCTGGCACCCGCTGCGCTGAGCGGCTATTACCTCGAGACGAAGCAGGGGCAAACCGGCCTGGTTTTAGGTTACGGCAACACCTCTGCTTCGCAGTTTGCGCCGGGTATCGGACGCCTGCAGGCGTTAATTACGCAGCAGCAGAGCGGGAAAGGGTAAAAACATCATAAAAAGAGAGCTGGCCTTTCGTTGCGACCATTTTCTGCAGCTTCTCTTTGTGCACGGTTTCGACAGCCGGAGAGTGCAGGATGCTGTCAATAAGCTCATTTGGCACAAAACGCGTGTTGTACCATTCGCCGTTGTAGCAGACCCGGAAATCGAGGACGTCGATATCTTCGTAACGGTAGCGGGGATTCACGTCGAAAAAGAAAAAGGCGTTAAACACGACAAACAGCACCACCAGCAGCCAGACGGAGTCCACCAGCGTTTCGGACTTCAGCATGACAATCAGCGTCGCCAGCCAGGCGGCATACATGGCAACAAACAGCCCGGGATGTTTGCGGATAAAGCTAATGCTAAAGCGCGGGCGATTGTCTCGCTTTTCGCGGTGGTTAAGATCGTCGATGGTAGCGGTAAGCAGGCGCTGTATCTCGGTCATTTTTGGCCTTTTGAGAGTTGACAATACAGGGTATCTGCCAATTTTAGGGGAGCCATCCGGCTGAAAAAAGTAACAGTCGGGCGCTAAAAGACCATAACAGTTGGCTCCCCGGATCGTTACAGCGTTTTGATGATTTTCGCCGGGTTGCCGCCCACAACGACGTTAGCCGGCACGTCTTTCGTCACGACGGCACCGGAAGCCACAACCACATTATCCCCGATGGTGACGCCTGGGTTAATGACCGCACGTCCACCAATCCAGACATTATTGCCAATGGTGACGGGCTTACCAAACTCCACTCCGCTGTTACGTTCTTGCGCATCCAGCGGATGGGTGGCCGTATAAATATGAACGCCCGGCGCGAGCATGCAGTTGTCACCAATATGTACAGGGCAGACATCCAGCATTACGCAATCGAAGTTGGCGTAAAAGTCTTTGCCCAGATAAATGTTATATCCATAGTCACAGCGGAAGCTCGGCTCAATATACGCCCCTTCGCTTTGTCCCAGCAGTTCCGCCAGAATATTCTGGCGTTCTGTTTTTTCGTCAGGCGCGGTGTGGTTATAGCGGTGAAGCAGATGGCGCGCCCGAAGCCGGTCGGCGCGTAACGTCTCATCACCAGGGCGGTAATGTTCACCTGAAATCATCTTCTGTTTTTCTATGCTCATCGGAAACCTCTCTGGATGTTATTCCTGAAGGGTAATCGCAACAGGCGTTAAGGGGAACGTTCCCGGAAGGCCGATGTGACCACAGTCACAACATTGTTGCTGATGAGCGCGTTTAACACGGAGACCTGGCTTTCGCGCAGGGAGCATAACGGGACAGGTGAATACAACTTATAACGTGGCGTAGAACCTCTACAGACACACTTCAAAGATTAACGGACAAATTTCCATACAGAAGTAGGGATTTTGTCATACAGCTTATTCATCGTTAGCTCTGCAAGGCGATGGTCAGCGGCTGAATAAAATACCGCCAGTTCATTATCAGAAAGCTCGTATTTATTCTTTTCAATGACGCGTTCAAGGGTGTCAATTGACTGACAACGTCGTAAGCGCATCAAATAATCGATTTTTGTGAGTGGTTTATCAGACATAAATTCACCTTAGTAATTGTAATAATTTTAACAGGAAAGACTAACCGGGTTAGCTCTGCTCACGTTGACGAAACAGCGGAATAGCCGGTTTCCCGATTTACGCCATTTTTGCAGATCCTGAGTGTTAATGCCGTAACTGCTGAACAACATAAAGGTGTCGTCCAGGTATTCATCAATTTGCTCAATGAGCTTATTATCTTCATTGTACTTAATTTTATAATTAAGTGCGAAGGTAGCGATATGCTCTATCAGCTCATTCAACTGTAAATTGATGGCAGACGTTGGGTCATTCACCCAGCCATGGTTGCTTTCATCAAGATTGGCAAGGCAGTCATGGTACAAGGATTCGCAGAGAAATTTCAACTGCGCGATATCATGCCTTTTTGGCGAGTACTCGTCCATAGCGCATCCCCTTCTGAGTGATTTCTTACTCACCGAACATCATTGTCGGGATGGATACATCTGACTTAGCTACATGAGCGCTGTGTTCCTGATAACCTAACTATAAGCCACTCCTTCCTGGATTTCACCGCGCTATTACGAAAAATTACAAATAAAACCGCAGGCTGCGAGAGTCTACGCAAATGTTCATCCGAAACTGAACTTTTTTATCAGGATTAACGATAATTTTTCGCTTCCTTACATTTCATTGGCTTAGCTTACAGCCATAAGAAAAGTTCACATCCGGAGTTCCGTTTGTCTTAACTTTTAATTAGGAATATTCCTAACAACTTAAGCAGGGAAATAGATTTAAAAAAATCCTGAGTTCACCTATTAAGTTATCAGTTAATTATGATATGTCTGTTTAAGATGGCAGAAAATAAATAGGACCTCAATAAGCTTATTTTATGATTTTTTCTGAAAATGAAAAAGGCCGCAAATGCGGCCTTTTTATTATATGAAACCGGTATCAGTGAGGTTCTACCGAATGACTGTGCTCAACATCTTCATTCTTCCGGCTGAAGCGGCGGCGCACCACCACGAAGAACACCGGGACGAAGAAGATAGCCAGTACGGTCGCGGTGATCATACCGCCCATTACACCTGTACCGACCGCGTTCTGCGCACCGGAGCCTGCACCGGAGCTAATAACCAGCGGCATAACGCCGAGGATGAACGCCAGAGAGGTCATCAGGATTGGACGCAGACGCATACGCACCGCTTCCAGCGTCGCCTCAATAAGGCCTTTACCCTCTTTCTCCATCAGATCTTTGGCGAATTCAACGATAAGTATCGCGTTCTTCGCCGACAAGCCAATGGTTGTCAGCAGGCCTACCTGGAAGTACACGTCGTTGGTCAATCCACGGAACGTTGCCGCAAGCAGCGCACCAATAACCCCGAGTGGAACCACCAGCATAACGGAGAACGGAATTGACCAGCTCTCGTACAGCGCCGCCAGACACAGGAAGACTACAATCAGTGAAATGGCGTACAGGGCAGGGGCCTGGTTACCGGACAGACGTTCCTGATAGGACATACCGGTCCAGTCATAGCCGATACCCGCAGGCAGTTTGCTGGCCAGCTCTTCCATCAGGTTCATGGCTTCACCGGTGCTTCGGCCCGGTGCGGCCTGGCCCAGGATTTCCATCGACGGCAGACCGTTGTAACGTTCCAGACGCGGAGAGCCGTATTCCCAGTGTGACGTTGAGAAGGATGAGAACGGCACCATCTGACCGTTGCTGCCGCGAACGTACCAGTTGTTAATATCGTTCGGCAACATACGGTACTGCGCTTCGGACATGACGTACACTTTCTTCACGCGACCACGGTCGATGAAGTCGTTAACGTAGCTACCGCCCCAGGCCGCGCCCAGCGTAGTATTGATGTCGCTGATGGACACGCCCAGCGCCTGCGCTTTTTCCTGATCGATGTTGATCTTATACTGCGGCGTATCTTCCAGTCCGTTTGGACGTACGCCGACCAGCAGGTCAGGGTGTTTAGCCACTTCGCCGAACAGTTGGTTACGCGCCTGAGTCAGTTTCTCGTGACCCAGACCGCCCTGGTCGATCAGCTGGAAGTCGAAGCCGGTTGCCGTACCCAGTTCAACAATCGCTGGCAGGTTAAAGGCGAAGACCATCGCATCTTTAATCTGCGAGAAGGTGCCCATGGCACGGCCCGTGATCGCTTCAACTTTATTCTCATCGCCCGGACGATCCGCCCAGTCTTTCAGAGAAACGAAGGCGATACCGGTGTTCTGACCACGACCCGCAAAGCCAAAGCCGTTAACCGCAAACACGGATTCAACGTTCGCTTTCTCTTTGGTGAGATAGTAGTCCGTCACTTCGTCCAGCACCTTCTGGGTTCGCTCTTGCGACGCCCCTGCCGGAAGCTGTGCCATCGTCAGGAACACGCCCTGGTCTTCATCTGGCAGGAACGAGCTTGGCAGACGAACGAACAGGAACGCCATCCCCACTACGATGATGATATAGAGCAGCAGATAACGACCGGTACTGCGCAGGATATTGCCCACGCTGTCGGTATAGTGGTGCGTGCTCTTATCAAACATGCGGTTAAACCAGCCGAAGAACCCTTTATGCTCGCCGTGACCGCCTTTCTGAACCGGCTTCAGCATGGTGGCACACAGCGCTGGCGTCAGGATTAACGCTACCAGTACCGACAGCGCCATCGCGGAGACGATGGTAATGGAGAACTGGCGGTAAATCGCACCCGTAGAGCCCCCGAAGAAGGCCATCGGGATAAATACCGCGGACAGCACCATCGCAATACCGACCAGCGCGCCCTGGATCTGGCCCATAGATTTACGGGTGGCTTCCTTTGGCGGTAAACCTTCTTCCGCCATCACGCGCTCGACGTTCTCTACCACCACGATGGCGTCATCCACCAGCAGGCCAATGGCGAGCACCATCCCGAACATCGTCAGGGTGTTTATCGAGAACCCAAAGGCTGCAAGGATAGCAAAGGTCCCCAGCAGAACGACCGGCACGGCGATGGTTGGGATCAGCGTCGCGCGGAAGTTTTGCAGGAACAGATACATCACCAGGAACACCAGGATGATCGCTTCTACCAGCGTTTTAACCACTTCGTGAATCGAAATTTTAACGAACGGCGTAGTGTCATACGGATAAACGATTTTCAGGCCTGACGGGAAGAACGGTTCCATCTTCTTCAGTTCTGCACGGATCGCCGTCGCGGTGTCCAGGGCGTTCGCGCCCGTCGCCAGTTTGATACCCAGACCGGACGCCGGTTTACCGTTAAACTTCGCGATGATGTCGTAGTTCTCACCACCCAGCTCAACCCTGGCCACGTCGCGCAGACGAACCTGCGAACCGTCCTGGTTCACCTTCAGCAGAATTTTGCTGAACTCATCGGCGGAGGTCAGACGGGTTTGCGCGATAATGGACGCGTTAAGCTGCTGGCCTTTCACCGGCGGCGTACCGCCTAGCTGACCGGCTGCCACCTGGGCGTTCTGCGCTTTAATCGCGTTAATCACGTCAACCGGCGTCAGCTGGAAGTTGTTCAGTTTGTTCGGATCCATCCAGATACGCATCGCGTACTGGGAACCGAACAGCTGAACGTCACCCACACCGGACGTACGGCTGATGGCGTCCTTCATGTTGGCGCCCACGTAGTCGGAAATATCCTCCTGCGTCATGGTGCCGTTGGTGTTAATAACGCCGACAACCATCAGGAAGCTGCTGGACGATTTCTCGACGCTCACACCCTGCTGTTGCACTTCCTGCGGCAGAAGAGGCATTGCCAGCTGCAGTTTGTTCTGGACCTGAACCTGCGCAATGTCCGCATCCGTACCGGATTCAAAGGTCAGGGTGATCTGCACCGTACCGGTGGAGTCACTGTTTGAGGACATGTACATCAGGTTATCGATACCGTTCATGTTCTGTTCGATAACCTGAGTCACGGTATCCTGCACCGTTTTCGCATCAGCCCCCGGGTAGGTTGCGGAGATCGTTACCGCCGGTGGCGCAATCGTTGGATATTGCGCAACAGGCAGCTTCAGGATCGCAAGTCCCCCGGCCAGCATGATGATAATGGCGATCACCCACGCAAATATGGGGCGATCGATAAAGAAATTAGGCATGTCTTAACGGCTCCTGTTTAAGTTAAGACTTGGTTTGTTCTGACTGGCCAGCGGCCGAAGCTTGTTGTTTATCGTCAGATGTCACTTCCTGTGCTTTTACCTGCGCGCCAGGACGTACTTTTTGCAAACCAGAAACAATCACGCGATCGCCATCTTTCAGACCTTCCGTCACCAGCCATTTATCGCCAATCGCCTGCGTGGCGGTGATATTGCGCGTTTCGACTTTGTTATCTGCCCCAACAACCAGTGCGCTCGCATCGCCGCGTGGCGTACGGGTCACACCCTGCTGTGGAACAAGAAGTGCGGTTGGATTCGTTCCTTCTTCCAGACGCGCGCGAACGAACATACCTGGCAGCAGATTTTTGTCAGGGTTCGGGAAAATCGCACGTAAGGTGATGGAACCGGTGGTCTGGTCGACCGTCACATCAGAGAATTCCAGAGTACCTTCCTGCGGGAACTTGATACCGTCGTTGGTAACCAGCTCCACTTTGGCTTTGCCGTTTTCCTGTTTCAGGGTGCCGTTAGCCAGCTCCTGTTTCAGGCGCAGGAAATCGTTGCTGGACTGCGTCACGTCAACGTAGATCGGATCAAGCTGCTGCACGGTAGCCAGCGCAGTGGTCTGCCCGTTCTGCACCAGCGCCCCTTCCGTCACGGCAGATTTACCAATACGACCGCTGATAGGGGAGGTCACTTTGGTATAGGCCAGGTTAATGCGTGCAGTTTCGACAGCCGCTTTGGCTGCTACCACGGCCGCGTTAGCCTGCTGGGCATCTGCCAGCGCGGTATCGTAATCCTGTTGGCTGATGTACTTCGTGCCGAGCAGTTTCTGATAGCGGTTCAGCGTCAGCTGGGCAATTTTTGCCGCCGCTTGTGCTTTAGCCAGGTCACCTTTCGCGCTTTCATAAGAAGCCTGATAGGTCGCGGGATCAATCTGATACAGAGATTCACCGGCCTTCACATCGCCGCCTTCGGTAAAGTTACGTTTCAGGATAATGCCGCTAACCTGAGGACGCACTTCCGCAATGCGGTAAGCGTTTGTACGGCCTGGTAATTCTGTGGTGATCTGCAGAGGTTCAGATTTGAGTGTCACAACGCCGACTTCTGGCGCCTGCTGAGCTCCTTGTTGAGCCGGTTTGTCGTCACATCCTGTAAGCGCTAAGCTGCCTGAGAGCATCAGAACGACCGCCAGAGGCGTTAACCCTCTGTTTTTGTTCATATGTAAACCTCGAGTGTCCGATTTCAAATTGATCAAGGGTCCTGAGTCTAAAAACCCATTGCTGCGTTTATATTATCGTCATGCTATGGTACATACATTCACAAATGTATGTAAATCTGACTCCTGTAAATTCACCCACCTATGGCACGAAAAACTAAACAACAAGCGCTGGAAACCCGACAACACATTCTGGATGTGGCAATACGTTTGTTCTCTCAGCAGGGTGTTTCTTCTACCTCGCTGGCGCAAATTGCTCAGGCTGCCGGTGTGACGCGGGGAGCGATTTACTGGCATTTTAAAGACAAGTCAGATCTGTTCAGTGAAATCTGGGAGCTTTCAGAGTCCAGCATTAGCGATCTCGAGAGTGAGTATCGGGCAAAATTCCCTGACGATCCACTCTCTGTATTAAGAGAAATATTAGTATATATCCTTGAAGCAACGGTAGTTGAAGAGCGTCGCAGATTAATGATGGAAATTATCTTTCATAAATGTGAGTTCGTGGGCGAGATGGCGGTGGTGCAACAGGCGCAGCGCAGCCTCAGCCTGGAGAGCTACGATCGTATCGAACAGAACCTGAACCTGTGTATGCAGGCAAAGCTGTTACCGGCCAATTTACTCACCCGCCGGGCGGCCATCCTGATGCGCAGCTACATTTCAGGTCTGATGGAAAACTGGCTTTTTGCGCCACAATCCTTTGACCTCAAAGAGGAAGCCCGCAGCTACGTGGCGGTTTTACTGGAAATGCTACAGCTCTGCCCGACGCTGCGCAGCGACGCGCCTTCGCTCACGGCCTGAGCCCTTCCAGGATTTATCTCAGAGGCTTACGTTCTCGCTATTCTGCTTCCGACGAGCGTGATATTCTTCACGCCGGACTATTTTCGGTCATCTGCTGACATCATTCACAACTATGCTGCCCATCAATCGCTCGCAACATCCTGTATTTGCATTGCTCTTTGCTATGCTGTTTTTCTTCGCCACGGCGCCGCTGACCTGGGCCCGCGCCGACAACAGTAACGATATCCCCACGCGCGCTGATGTTCAGTCGCAGCTCGACACGCTGAATAAACAAAAAGAACTCTCTCCTCAGGAAAAACTGACGCAGCAGGATCTGACAGAAACGCTGGAAACGCTGGATAAAATTGAACGCGTTAAGGCTGAAACTGCACAGCTTCGTCAAAAGGTGGCGCAGGCGCCGGAGAACATGCGTAAGGCCACGGAAGCGCTAAGCGCGCTGAGCGACGTCGATAACGACGATGAAACGCGCAAAACGCTCTCCACGCTCTCCTTACGCCAGCTGGAATCGCGCGTCGCGCAATTGCTCGACGATCTGCAAACCGCACAGTCTGACCTCGCGACCTACAACAGTCAGCTCGTCTCCCTGCAAACCCAGCCCGAGCGCGTGCAAAACGCGATGTACGCCGCGTCTCAGCAGCTGCAGCAGATCCGTAACCGCCTGAACGGCACGACGGTAGGGGAGGGCACGCTGCGCCCGACCCAGCAAACCCTGCTGCTGGTTCAGCAGTCGCTGCTCAATGCGCAAATTGAACAGCAGCGTAAAAGCCTGGAAGGGAATACGGTGCTGCAGGACACGCTCCAGAAGCAGCGTGATTACGTCACCGCGAACATTAATCGTCTGGAACATCAGCTTCAGTTGCTGCAGGAAGCTGTTAACAGCAAGCGCCTGACGCTGACTGAAAAAACCGCCCAGGAGGCCGTATCCCCTGACGAAACCGCCCGTATTCAGGCGAATCCTCTGGTGAAGCAGGAGCTTGAGGCTAACCACCAGCTCAGCCAGCGCCTGATAGTGGCGACGGAAAGCGGCAACTCGCTGGTTCAGCAAAATATCAAAGTGAAGAACTGGCTGGATCGCGCGCTGCAGGCGGAACGCAACATTAAAGAGCAGATCGCGGTTCTGAAGGGCAGCCTCCTGCTGTCGCGTATTCTCTACCAGCAGCAGCAGACGCTGCCGTCTGCCGACGAGCTGGAGGACATGACCAACCGCATTGCGGATTTACGTCTGGAACAGTTTGACGTCAACCAGCAGCGCGATGCCCTTTTCCAGAGTGATGCCTTTGTCGCCAAAATTGAAGAGGGGCACTCCAGTGACGTAAACCCGGAAGTGCATGACGCGCTGCTCCAGGTGGTGGATATGCGCCGTGAACTGCTGGACCAGCTCAATAAACAGCTGGGCAACCAGCTGATGATGGCGATTAACCTGCAGATCAACCAGCAGCAGCTGGTCAGCGTGTCAAAAAGCCTGCAGGAGATTTTGACGCAGCAGATTTTCTGGGTGAACAGCAATAAGCCGATGGACTGGGACTGGATTAAGTCCTTCCCGGAGACGCTGAAAACGCAGATTAAGAGCATGAAAATCACCGTGAACTGGGAGAAAGCCTGGCCTGCGGTAATGATTGCTTTCCTGGCGGGCTTACCGCTGCTGCTGATTGCCGGTCTGATCCGCTGGCGTTTGAAATGGCTGAAACAGTACCAGGCGAAGCTGGCTTCGGAAGTGGGGCAACTGCGTAACGACAGCCAGCTCCATACGCCAAAAGCGATTCTGATCGATCTCATTCGCGCGCTGCCGGTGTGCCTGATTATTCTGGCCGTGGGCCTGATTCTGCTCACGATGCAGCTTAACGTCAGCGATCTGCTCTGGGCGTTCAGTAAAAAACTGGCGCTGTTCTGGCTGGTATTTGGCGTGTGCTGGAAGGTGCTCGAAAAAGACGGCGTGGCGGTGCGTCACTTCAACATGCCTGCTCAGTTGACCAGCCACTGGCGTCGCCAGATTGTGCGCGTCAGCCTGGCGCTCCTGCCGCTGCACTTCTGGTCGGTAGTCTCCGAGCTTTCCCCGCTGCATCTGATGGATGATGTGCTGGGTCAACTGGTCATTCTGCTCAACCTGCTGCTGATTGCGATCCTGATGTGGCCGATGTGCCGCGACAGCTGGCGCGATAAGGAGTCCCACAATATCCGTCTGGCCACCGTGACGGTGCTGGCGATCATTCCGCTGGCGCTGATGGTGCTTACGGCAACGGGCTACTTCTACACCACGCTGCGCCTGTCCGGGCGCTGGATTGAAACCGTCTATCTGGTGATTGTCTGGAACCTGCTCTATCAGACCGTGCTGCGCGGCTTAAGCGTCGCGGCTCGCCGCATTGCCTACCGTCGTGCCATTGCGCGTCGTCAGCATCAGGTGAAAGAGGGGGCCGAAGGCGCGGAGCCGCAGGAAGAGCCGACCATCGCGCTGGAGCAGGTTAACCAGCAGACGCTGCGTATCACCATGCTGGTGATGATCGCGCTGTTTGCGGTGATGTTCTGGGCGATCTGGTCTGATTTAATTACCGTCTTCGCCTATCTCGACAGCATTACCCTCTGGCAGTACAACGGTACCGAAGCCGGCGCGGCGGTGATGAAAAGCGTCACCATGGGCAGCCTGCTGTTTGCGCTGGTGTCGTCGGTGGTGGCCTGGGCGCTGATTCGTAACCTGCCGGGTCTGCTGGAAGTGCTGGTGCTCTCAAGGCTGAACCTGCGCCAGGGGGCGTCTTACGCCATCACCACTATCCTGAATTACGTCATCATTATCGTCGGGGCGATGACGGTATTCGGCTCGCTGGGCGTCTCGTGGGATAAACTGCAGTGGCTGGCGGCGGCCCTCTCGGTCGGTCTTGGTTTTGGCCTGCAGGAGATCTTCGGTAACTTTGTCTCCGGCCTGATTATCCTCTTCGAACGTCCGGTGCGTATCGGCGATACCGTCACCATCGGCACGTTCTCCGGGACCGTCAGCAAGATCCGAATTCGTGCGACCACCATCACCGACTTCGATCGCAAAGAGGTGATCATCCCGAACAAAGCGTTCGTGACCGAGCGTCTGATCAACTGGTCGCTCTCTGATACGGTGACGCGCGTGGTGATCCGCCTGGGCGTAGCCTATGGATCGGATCTGGATAAGGTGAAAGAGGTGCTGCTGAAGGCGGCGTCTGAGCATCCGAAAGTGATGCACGATCCTGCCCCGGCTGTGTTCTTCACCACCTTTGGGCCGAGTACGCTGGATCACGAGCTGCGTTTATACGTGCGCGAGCTGCGCGACCGCAGCTACACGGTGGATGAGCTTAACCGCTCTATCGATCGCCTGTGCCGTGAAAACGATATTAATATCGCCTTCAACCAGCTTGAGGTTCACCTGCGTAACGAGAAAGGTGATGAGCATACGGAAGTGAAGCGCGACATTAAGGGCGACGACCCGACTCCCGCTTAATCTATTTTCCCTCTCCCACGGGGAGAGGGTTAGGGTGAGGGGGAAGTTTCCCCTCAAAATCCCGCCGCACAATCTCCAGCGCTTTAAGCACCGTCCCGGCGGGGATCTCATGATTCTCCAGCAGCATAATCAAATCGACGGCCAGCTTGACCTCGTCGGGTGCATTTTCCAGTGACATAGATGTGGCTCCAGTTAACGGGTCAGGCGTTCAATCACGCGTTCAATCTCATCCAGCGCCTGACGGCAGCGGACGATGCGGCCTTCCAGCGCGCTAATCTCGCGCATCAATAGCTGCTGCTCTTCCAGCGTTTCGCTGTTGTTCAGGCGGGCTTCGCGCTCGCGCTTCATCTCAAACAGACGCCGCTCAAACTCCTGGTTCTCCAGCCGCTTGCGCTGCCATTTGCCCAGCCCAGGCGAGGCGCTGTCCCACGCCCGTAGCGGCCAGGCGGCGATTTCGCGGTGCAGGGCGGTGATCTGCTCGGTAAGATGCTCCGCAAGCCACACCACCTGTTCCTGCTGTTCACTCTCAACCGCGTGGCGAAGCTCATCGAGGTTGGTCTGCATCTCAGCAAGGTAATCCTGAATGACGGTGCTGCGGGTGCGGAAAAGCTGCCGATCAAAGCGCGGTTTCAGCGTGGCGTGTCCCATCAGCGGCATGGCCTGCGCCCGCAGAGCGATCAGCTGATTTTGCAGCCTCTCAAGAAGCAGTGCTGTTTTCAATGCGCTCTCCAGTGGTAAAGTAGCCGTTCAGTTTGATAACGATTCGCATTATGCAGCGTACTATTTTAATCATCATTGGCTGGCTCGCGGTAGTGCTGGGTACGCTGGGCGTTGTATTGCCCTTACTGCCGACCACGCCGTTTATCCTGCTGGCCGCCTGGTGCTTCGCCCGCTCGTCGCCGCGTTTTCACCACTGGCTCCTGTACCGCTCGTGGTTTGGCGGCTACCTGCGGCACTGGCAAAAACACCGGGCCATGCCGCCCGGGGCCAAGCCGCGCGCCATTGCCTTTATCCTGATCACGTTCGCCGTTTCGTTATGGCTGGTGAACATGATGTGGGTGCGTATTCTGCTGCTGACGATCCTGGCCTGCCTGCTGATCTTCATGTGGCGGATCCCCGTGGTTGATGAAAAGCAACAAAAGCACTGAAGCCTCATCATGGCGGTTGCAATTATGGCGCGCAGCCAGTAAATTCGACCGTTTTCGAGCACAGGTGCGCCTGGTCAAAGGTTAAACAACTGTTACTTTGACCGACTCGTCGCGCGCCGTGAGTAACACTGTTTCATTTAGGCACAAACCGATGACCGCAACTGCGCAGCAGCTTGAATATCTGAAAAATAGCATCAAAAGTATCCAGGACTATCCAAAGCCTGGCATTCTTTTCCGTGATGTCACCAGCTTGCTGGAAGACCCGAAAGCGTACGCGCTCAGCATTGAACTGCTGGTCGAGCGTTATAAAAACGCCGGGATCACCAAAGTAGTAGGTACCGAAGCCCGTGGCTTCCTGTTTGGCGCACCGGTTGCGCTGGCGATGGGCGTGGGTTTTGTGCCGGTGCGTAAGCCGCGCAAGCTGCCGCGTGAAACCATCGCGGAGAGCTACGAGCTGGAGTACGGCACCGATCAGCTGGAGATCCACGTTGACGCGATCAAGCCCGGCGACAAAGTGCTGGTGGTTGACGATCTGCTGGCAACCGGCGGCACCATTGAAGCGACCGTCAAGCTGATCCGCCGTCTGGGTGGTGAAGTGACCGACGCGGCCTTCATCATCAACCTGTTCGATCTTGGCGGTGAGCAGCGCCTGGAAAAACAGGGCATTACCAGCTACAGCCTGGTGCCTTTCCCGGGTCATTAATCCCGGTTTTCACAACCTCGCTCAATGGGTGAGGTTGTGATAGCATTCCCCTCCATAAATTCACCTTCCAGCGTTGCAGAGCCTGCCCATGAGTTATCAGGTGTTAGCCCGTAAATGGCGACCACAAACCTTTGCTGACGTTGTCGGTCAGGAACATGTGCTGACGGCCCTGGCGAACGGCTTGTCGCTAGGTCGCATCCATCACGCCTATCTTTTTTCCGGCACCCGCGGCGTCGGTAAGACTTCTATTGCCCGTCTGCTGGCGAAAGGTCTGAACTGCGAAACCGGGATCACCGCCACCCCGTGCGGCGTGTGTGACAACTGCCGCGAGATCGAGCAGGGGCGTTTTGTCGATTTGATCGAGATCGACGCCGCCTCGCGTACCAAGGTGGAAGACACCCGCGATCTGCTCGACAACGTGCAGTACGCCCCGGCGCGCGGCCGCTTCAAGGTCTACCTGATCGATGAAGTGCACATGCTGTCGCGCCACAGCTTTAACGCCCTGCTGAAAACGCTGGAAGAGCCGCCCGCGCACGTTAAATTCCTGCTGGCGACCACCGATCCGCAAAAGCTGCCGGTCACCATCCTGTCGCGCTGCCTGCAGTTCCACCTGAAGGCGCTGGACGTTGAGCAGATCCGCGCGCAGCTTGAGCACATCCTTGATGAAGAGAAGATCGTTCACGAGCCGCGCGCCCTGCAGCTGCTGGCCCGCGCGGCGGACGGCAGCCTGCGCGATGCGCTAAGCCTGACCGACCAGGCGATTGCCAGCGGTGACGGCAAGCTCTCGACCGACGCGGTCAGCACCATGCTCGGCACGCTGGATGACGATCAGGCGCTGTCGCTCATCGAAGCGATGATTGCCGCCAACGGCGAGCGCGTGATGTCGCTGGTGAACGCGGCCGCTGCCCGCGGTATTGAGTGGGAAGCGCTGCTGGTTGAGATGCTCAGCCTGCTGCACCGCGTGGCGATGCTGCAGCTGTCTCCGTCGGCCATCGGTGCGGATATGGCCGCCATTGAACAGCGGATGCGTGAACTTGCCCGCACCGTGCCGCCTGCCGACGTGCAGCTGTATTACCAGACGCTGCTGATTGGCCGCAAAGAGTTACCGTTTGCACCGGACCCCAGGATGGGCGTCGAAATGACGCTGCTGCGCGCGCTGGCGTTCCACCCGCGCATGCCGTTGCCGGAACCGGAAGCGCCGCGGCAGTCTTTTGCCCCGGTCGCCCCTACGGCGGTAATGTCACCGCAGCAGGTGCCACCGCAGCCGACGCCGCCGCCACAGCAAAACGTGCCGCTGTCGGATGCCACCAGTTCGGTGCTTGCCGCACGCAGCCAGCTGCAGCGTGCGCAGGGAGTAACCAAACCAAAAAAGAGTGAACCGGCAGCGCCAGGAAGAGCGCGGCCGGTGAACAACGCCGCGCTTGAACGACTGGCCTCGGTAACGGAGCGCGTACAGTCGCGTCCGGCACCGTCCGCGCTCGAGCAGAAAGCCCCGGTGAAAGAAGAGGCTTACCGCTGGAAGGCGACCACCGTTGTTGAAACGGTCAAGGAAGTGGTCGCCACGCCGAAAGCGCTGAAAAAGGCGCTGGAGCATGAAAAAACGCCGGAGCTTTCCGCGAAGCTCGCCGAAGAGTCCATCGCGCGCGACGCCTGGGCCGCTGAGGTCAGCCAACTCCAGCTGCCGAAGCTGGTGGAGCAGGTCGCGCTAAACGCCTGGAAAGAGCAGGACGGCAATCAGGTGCGTCTGCACCTGCGTCCGGGCCAGCGGCACCTCAATTCCCCTGGCGCGCAAAAGGCGCTGGCCGAGGCGCTTGCTGCTTTACAGGGTTCACCGGTTGAATTGACTATCATTGAAGATGATAATTCGGCGGTGAAAACGCCGCTCGAGTGGCGCCAGGCCATTTATGAAGAGAAGCTCGCGCAGGCGCGCGAGGCAATTATTGCGGATAACAACATCCAGACCCTGCGCCGGTTCTTCGACGCCGATCTGGATGAAGAGAGTATTCGCCCCATTTGATCGTGAGTCTGACTTACGGTTGTAATCCTTAAACGTGAAAGAAGAGAGAAGCCTATGTTTGGTGGAAAAGGCGGTCTGGGTGGCCTGATGAAGCAGGCTCAGCAGATGCAGGAAAAAATGCAGAAGATGCAGGAAGAGATCGCTCAGCTGGAAGTCACGGGTGAATCCGGTGCCGGTCTGGTCAAGGTGACCATCAACGGTGCGCACAACTGCCGTCGCGTTGAAATCGACCCGAGCCTGCTCGAAGACGACAAAGAAATGCTGGAAGATCTGGTTGCAGCCGCGTTTAACGATGCCGCTCGCCGTATCGACGAAACCCAGAAAGAGAAAATGGCCTCTGTTTCCAGCGGTATGCAGCTGCCGCCGGGTTTTAAGATGCCATTCTGATGCAAACCAGTCCGCTGCTCACGCAGTTAATGGAAGCACTGCGCTGCCTGCCGGGCGTTGGCCCGAAGTCGGCGCAGCGCATGGCGTTTACGCTATTGCAGCGCGACCGCAGCGGCGGGATGCGCCTGGCGCAGGCTTTAACCCGCGCCATGTCAGAAATTGGTCACTGTGCGGATTGCCGGACCTTTACCGAGCAGGACGTGTGTAACATCTGTACGAACCCGCGTCGTCAGGAAAACGGTCAGATTTGCGTGGTGGAGAGTCCGGCGGACATCTACGCCATCGAACAAACCGGGCAGTTTTCCGGCCGCTATTTTGTGCTGATGGGGCATCTCTCCCCGCTGGACGGCATTGGCCCGGACGATATCGGTCTTGACCGCCTTGAACAGCGTCTTGAGTCCGAAACCATCAAAGAGGTGATCCTCGCCACCAACCCGACGGTGGAAGGGGAGGCAACCGCCAACTATATCGCCGAGCTGTGCGCGCAGTACGGCGTTGACGCCAGCCGCATCGCCCACGGCGTGCCGGTCGGCGGCGAGCTGGAGATGGTCGATGGCACCACGCTGTCGCACTCGCTGGCCGGACGACACAAGATTATTTTCTGACCAAACGGAGGCCGCGCGCGCGGCCTCCGCTTGAAAATTTCCCCCCTTATCCCCATCTCTCACTCAACGTTTTACAACCCCATTAAATGGCATTGTTGAGGTCGACTTAGATGAAAGGACAAGAAACCCGTGGTTTCCAGTCAGAAGTAAAACAGCTTCTGCACCTGATGATCCATTCCCTGTATTCCAACAAAGAAATTTTCCTGCGTGAGCTGATTTCCAACGCCTCCGATGCGGCGGACAAGCTGCGCTTCCGCGCGCTGTCCAACCCGGATCTGTATGAAGGCGACGGCGAACTGCGCGTGCGCGTCTCTTTCAACAAAGAGAACCGCACCCTGACCATCGCTGATAACGGCATCGGGATGAACCGCGACGAGGTGATCGACCACCTTGGCACCATCGCTAAATCCGGCACCAAAGCGTTCCTGGAGTCCATGGGCTCTGACCAGGCGAAAGACAGCCAGCTGATTGGCCAGTTCGGCGTAGGCTTCTACTCGGCGTTCATCGTGGCGGACAAAGTCACCGTGCGCACCCGCGCGGCGGGCGACAGCGCCGAGAACGGCGTGCTGTGGGAATCCAAAGGGGAAGGCGAATACACCGTTGATGACATCACCAAAGCGGATCGCGGCACCGAAATCACCCTCCACCTGCGCGAAGGCGAAGATGATTTCCTGAACGACTGGCGCGTACGCTCCATCATCAGCAAATATTCCGACCACATCGCGCTGCCGGTAGAGATTGAAAAACAGGAAGAGAAAGACGGTGAAACCGTGGTTTCCTGGGAGAAAATCAACAAGGCGCAGGCGCTGTGGACGCGTAATAAGGCTGAAATCAAAGACGACGAGTACAACGAGTTTTATAAGCACATCGCCCACGACTTTACCGACCCGCTGACCTGGAGCCACAACCGCGTGGAAGGGAAGCAGGAGTACACCAGCCTGCTGTACATTCCGGCACAGGCACCGTGGGACATGTGGAACCGCGATCACAAGCACGGCCTGAAGCTGTACGTGCAGCGCGTCTTCATCATGGACGACGCCGAGCAGTTCATGCCGAACTACCTGCGCTTTGTTCGTGGCCTGATAGACTCCAACGATCTGCCGCTGAACGTCTCCCGTGAAATCCTTCAGGACAGCACCGTTACCCGTAATCTGCGTAACGCTCTGACCAAACGTGCGTTGCAGATGCTGGAAAAACTGGCGAAAGACGACGCGGAAAAATACCAGACCTTCTGGAAACAGTTCGGCCTGGTGCTGAAAGAAGGCCCGGCTGAAGACATGGCGAACATTGAAACTATCGCCAAACTGCTGCGCTTCGCCTCTACGCATACCGACTCCTCCGCCCAGACCGTGTCGCTGGAAGAGTACGTCTCCCGCATGAAGGAAGGGCAGGAGAAGATCTACTACATCACCGCCGACAGCTATGCGGCAGCGAAGAGCAGCCCGCACCTGGAGCTGCTGCGTAAGAAAGGCATCGAAGTGCTGCTGCTTTCTGACCGCATCGACGAGTGGATGATGAACTACCTGACCGAGTTCGACGGTAAGGCGTTCCAGTCCGTTGCCAAAGCCGACGAGTCCATCGACAAGCTGGCGGATGAAGTGGACGAAAGCGCGAAAGAAGCCGAGAAGGCGCTTGAGCCGTTCGTTGAGCGTGTCAAAACCCTGCTGGGCGACCGCGTGAAAGAGGTAAGATTCACGCACCGTCTGACCGATACTCCGGCGATTGTCACCACCGATGCCGACGAAATGAGCACCCAGATGGCGAAGCTGTTCGCCGCGGCGGGCCAGGCCGTGCCGGAAGTGAAATATATCTTTGAGCTTAATCCGGATCATCCGCTGGTGAAACGCGCGGCGGATACCCAGGATGAAGCTCGCTTTGCCGAGTGGGTTGAACTCCTGCTGGATCAGTCCCTGCTGGCCGAGCGCGGCACCCTGGAAGATCCTAACCTGTTCATTAAACGTGTGAATGCGCTGCTGCTGGCGTAACTGACCACGTCTCCCCTGGTCTTCTCCCTCTCCCCGTGGGAGAGGGCCGGGGTGAGGGCACCAGACCGCACTCTCCCAAATTATCTCCCCCCATTAACCGTTTCAGCCTTCCCGCCTTCCTTGAGCCACGCCCGTTCTGGTGGTATTGTTTAGCGCTTTTGAAAAATTGAAACGACATTTGAGGGGATTTTCGCAATGCGTATTATTCTGCTTGGCGCTCCGGGCGCGGGTAAAGGAACTCAGGCTCAGTTCATCATGGAGAAATACGGTATTCCGCAAATCTCCACCGGTGACATGCTGCGCGCCGCTGTAAAATCTGGCTCCGAGCTGGGTAAACAAGCGAAAGACATCATGGACGCAGGCAAGCTGGTAACCGACGAGCTGGTTATCGCGCTGGTTAAAGAGCGCATTGCGCAAGAAGACTGCCGTAACGGTTTCCTGCTGGACGGCTTCCCGCGCACCATTCCTCAGGCTGACGCCATGAAAGAAGCGGGCATCAACGTGGACTACGTTCTGGAGTTCGACGTACCGGACGAGCTGATCGTTGACCGTATCGTTGGCCGTCGCGTACACGCTGCCTCTGGCCGCGTTTACCACATCAAATTCAACCCGCCTAAGGTTGAAGGCAAAGACGACGTGACCGGCGAAGAGCTGACCACCCGTAAAGACGATCAGGAAGAGACCGTGCGTAAACGCCTGGTGGAATACCATCAGATGACCGCGCCGCTGATTGGCTACTACACCAAAGAAGCGCAGGCGGGTAACACCAAATACGCCAAAGTTGACGGCACCAAAGCCGTGGCTGACGTACGTGCAGAGCTGGAAAAAATCCTCGGCTAATCACGCGCCTCTCACCCGGACTCCCGGGTGAGAAATATTCTCATCTTACCTATTACAGCAATGGGTTTCGTTTAAACGCATTTCCGCTACAATTGACAACCTATCAAATGGTTAAGAGGCGTGAATGAGTCAGGCGAAAACCGGCATCCTGCTTGCCAATCTGGGCACCCCAGAAGCACCCACTCCAGCGGCGGTAAAACGCTACCTGCGACAATTTTTAAGCGACACGCGCGTCGTGGATTTTCCGAGACTGCTGTGGTGGCCGCTGCTGCGTGGCGTCATTCTGCCGATTCGCTCTCCGCGCGTCGCCAAACTTTATCAGTCCGTCTGGATGGAGGAGGGCTCGCCGCTGATGGTGTACAGCCGTCGTCAGGAAAAAGCGCTGGCCGCCCGTCTGCCGGATATGCCCGTCGCACTCGGCATGAGCTACGGTAAACCTTCGCTGGAAAGTGCCGTCGATGCGCTGCTGGCACAGGGCGTGGATCATATCGTCGTGCTGGCCTTGTATCCGCAGTACTCCTGCTCGACGGTGGCCGCCGTCTGGGACGAGCTGGCGCGTATTCTGAAGACGCGTCGCCGCATTCCGGGCGTGACCTTTATTCGCGATTATGCGGATAACGATCTCTACATTAAGGCGCTTGCCAACAGCGCCCGAGCATCGTTTGAAAAGCACGGCGAACCGGATCTGCTGCTGCTCTCCTATCACGGTATTCCGCAGCGTTTCGCCAATGAAGGGGATGATTACCCCCAGCGCTGCCGCGATACCACCCGCGAGCTGGTCTCCGCCCTTGGCCTGCCGCCGGAGAAGGTGATGATGACCTTCCAGTCGCGCTTTGGCCGCGAGCCGTGGCTGACGCCGTACACCGATGAAACCCTCAAAATGCTCGGCGAGAAGGGCGTGAAGCACATTCAGGTGATGTCGCCGGGCTTCTCGGCGGACTGCCTTGAAACGCTGGAGGAGATCGCGGTGCAAAACCGGGAATTTTTCCTTGAGGCCGGCGGCGAAAAGTATGAGTACATTCCGGCGCTTAACGACTCACCTGAGCATATCGACATGATGGTCTCGCTGGTGACGAACAGCCGCTGATCGCACTCCGGGCCGGGTTTGTGCTACCATTCCCGGCCCATATTCTTCGTACAGTTCAGACCATGAAATTTCCCGGTAAACGCAAATCCAAACACTACTTTCCCGTCGATGCCCGCGATCCGCTCCTGCAGCAAATCCAGCCTGAAAATGAAACCAGCGCGGCCTGGGTTGTCGGTATCGACCAGACGCTGGTGGACATTGAAGCGAAAGTGGATGATGAGTTTGTCGCCCGTTACGGTCTGAGCGCCGGTCACTCGCTGGTGATTGAGGACGACGTTGCCGAAGCGCTGTATCAGGAGCTGGTGCGCGAAAATCTGATTACCCATCAGTTCGCTGGCGGCACCATCGGCAACACCATGCATAATTACTCGGTGCTGGCAGATGACCGCTCGGTGCTGCTCGGCGTGATGTGCAGCAATATCGAAATCGGTGGCTACGCCTACCGCTACCTGTGCAACACCTCCAGCCGCACCGATCTGAACTATCTCCAGGGCGTAGACGGGCCGATTGGCCGCTGCTTTACGCTGATCGGCGAATCCGGCGAGCGTACCTTTGCCATCAGCCCGGGCCACATGAACAAGCTGCGCGCGGAAAGCATTCCCGAAGAGGTGATCGCGGGCGCGTCTGCGCTGGTGCTGACCTCCTACCTGGTGCGCTGCAAGCCGGGCGAGCCGATGCCGGAAGCGACCATGAAGGCGATTGAGTACGCGAAAAAGTACGACGTGCCCGTCGTTCTGACGCTGGGCACCAAATTCGTGATTGCCGATAACCCGGAGTGGTGGCAGACCTTCCTGAAAGAGCACGTCTCGATTCTGGCGATGAACGAAGAAGAGGCCGAGGCGCTGACCGGTGAAAGCGATCCGCTGCTGGCGTCCGACAAAGCGCTGGACTGGGTGGATCTGGTGCTCTGCACCGCGGGTCCGGTTGGGCTGTATATGGCGGGGTTCACGGAAGAAGAGAGCAAGCGCAAAACCCAGCACCCGCTGCTGCCGGGGGCGATTGCGGAGTTCAACCAGTACGAGTTCAGCCGCGGCATGCGCCACAAAGACTGCGTGAATCCGCTGCGTATCTACTCCCACATTGCGCCGTATATGGGCGGGCCGGAGAAGATCATGAACACTAACGGCGCGGGCGACGGCGCGCTGGCCGCGCTGCTGCATGACATTACCGCGAACGCCTATCACAAAACTAACGTGCCGAACTCCAGCAAGCACAAGTTCAGCTGGCTGACCTATTCGTCGCTGGCGCAGGTGTGCAAGTACGCCAACCGCGTGAGCTACCAGGTGCTGAACCAGCATTCTCCACGCTTAACGCGTGGACTGCCGGAACGAGAAGACAGCCTCGAAGAGGCGTACTGGGACAGGTAAAAGCAAAACGGCAACCTGTGGTTGCCGTTTTTAGTATTTGTTCCCTCTCCCTGTGGAGAGGGCCAGGGTGAGGGCATCAGGCCGCAGCAAACTTACCCCGTAACCGCCTCTTCAACTGGCGGCTTCGTCAGCAGCGTCAGCATGGTGTTCGCAATCTCACGCTCGCCCATCACCACCTGATTCGCGCCGCGCTCGGTAATGTATTCCACCTCGTCGTCATAGTGCGCTCGGGCAATGATCTCAATACCGGGGCACTTCTCACGCGCGGAGGCCACAATCTCACCCGCTTCATAACCGTTTGGAATGGTCAGCAGCAGCCAGCGGGCACAGTCCAGATGTGCCAGCTCCATGATCTCTTCGTTCGCCGCATTGCCCAGCACCGCACGAATCCCGCGCTCGCGAAGCTCATCCACGCGGGTGCGTGACGTCTCAATCACCACCAGCGGGATCCCCTGCGCCATCAGCTTCTCGCCGAGCAGGCTGCCGACGCGGCCAAAGCCCACCAGCAGGGCGTGATTACAAATATCCACCGGGATCTGCTTCTCTTCTTCCGTTGCCTCTTCCAGCGTCTGCTCTTCGAGGGTTTCGGTCTTCTCGAGGTATTTTTCCAGCAGGGCAAACAATACCGGGTTTAGCATGATGGAGAGGATTGCCCCTGCCAGCACCAGATTTTGCCCCGCCTGTGGCAGCAGGTTCAATGCCATGCCCAGACCGGCCAGAATAAAGGCGAACTCGCCAATCTGTGCCAGGCTGGCGGCAATGGTCAGCGCCGTGCGCGGCGAGTGGCCGAACATTCGCACCAGGAAGAAAGCCGCGAGCGACTTACCAAAAATAATGATCGCCAGCGTGCCCAGCACGGCCAGCGGCTGCTGGATCAGCACCAGCGGATCGAACAGCATCCCGACGGAGACGAAGAACAGCACGGCAAACGCATCGCGCAGCGGCAGCGTGTCGTGCGCCGCACGGTGGCTCAGCTCGGATTCGTTCAGCACCATCCCGGCGAAGAACGCCCCCAGGGCAAAGGAGACATCAAACAGCTCAACGGCACCGAAGGCGATGCCCAGCGCCAGCGCCAGCACGGAGAGGGTAAACAGCTCGCGGGAGCCGGTTGCCGCGCTGCGGGACATGATCCACGGCACCAGACGGCGACCCACCAGCATCATGATGGCGATAAACGCCACCACTTTACCGATGGTGATGCTCATATCCAGCGCCAGCGAGGCGAAGCCGACGTTGTCTTTTTCCATCATCCCGGCGACGGCGGGCAGCAGTACCAGCGTCAGGACCATGACCAGATCTTCTACAATCAGCCAGCCAATCGCGATTTGCCCGCGCTGGCTGTCTATCAACTGCCTCTCTTCAAGCGCGCGCAGCAGCACCACGGTACTGGCGGTGGAGAGGCACAGCCCAAAGACGATGCCGGTCATCAGCGACCAGCCCAGCACTGCCGAAAGCGCCATGCCCAGCAGCGTCGCCACCCCTATCTGGGCGATCGCTCCGGGTATGGCGATCGACTTTACCGCCATCAGGTCCTTCAGCGAAAAATGCAGACCGACGCCAAACATCAGCAGAATCACGCCCAATTCCGCCAGTTCAGGAGCCAGTTTGGTATCCGCAACAAAACCTGGCGTAAACGGTCCCGCCAGCACACCTGCCAGCAGATAGCCGACAAGAGGAGAAATACGCAGCTTATTGGCAATCATGCCAAGGATAAAAGCGAGCACAAGTCCACCAACAATGGTGGTAATAAGCGGTGTGGCGTGGTGCATTCCGTCTCCTTTCGTGGTGAGTGTTCCATTTTTGGCGTGAATACCAAAAAGCCAGGTAATAGTTTATGACAATTTTTACCCTTATGTTTATGAATAATTGTTGAAGTTTGAATAAAACAGCAATATGCGCGTAAAAAAGCGCATTTTGATAAATTACGCAAGAGGAGAAAGAAGAAACCCTTATGGCATCAGGCTGTCAGGCAGCCAAAGTCAAACTTTGGCTGCCCGTAATTTACGCTTTGTGGCGGTTATCAGGCAGGAATATGGTCAACATCCCAAGAAGTGGCAGGAAAGCGCAGATTTTATAAACCAGGAAGATGCTGGTGTGATCCGCAACCATCCCTAATACCGCTGCACCCAGCCCGCCCATGCCGAAGGCGAAACCGAAAAACAGTCCGGAAACCATACCGATACGACCAGGCAGCAGCTCCTGGGCATAGACCAGAATGGCGGAAAACGCGGAGGCGAGGATAAAACCAATAATCACGGTCAAAATCCCCGTCCATTCAAGGCTGGCGTACGGCAAAATGAGGGTAAAGGGCGCCACGCCGAGGATAGAGCCCCAAATGACATATTTACGGCCAATTTTATCCCCCACCGGCCCGCCAATGACCGTTCCTGCGGCCACCGCGAAGAGGAAAGCAAACAGGTGAAACTGCGCGTTTTGTACCGATAATCCGAATTTTTGCATCAGATAAAAGGTGTAATAGCTGCTGATGCTCGCCATATAGAAGTATTTCGAGAAAATCAGCACCAGCAGCACGGAGACCGCAAGAATGACCTTATTACGAGGCAGGGGATTGATAACCTTCGCTTTAGGTTTCCCTTTGTTCACGCGATGCTGAGCGGCGTACCAGCGGCTGATCTGTGCCAGCACGACAATGGCGAGCAGGGCGGCCAGCACAAACCAGGCCACATTGCCTTTGCCATACGGGGCGATAATCACCGCCGCCAGCAGCGGGCCGAGGGAGCTACCGAAGTTGCCCCCTACCTGGAAGAGTGACTGCGCCAGCCCGTGACGGCCACCGGAGGCCATACGTGCCACGCGTGAGGACTCCGGGTGGAAGACGGACGAGCCGGTCCCCACCAGCGCGGCGGCGAGCAGAACCGATTCAAAACTGCCTGCCATGGCCAGCAGCACCAGCCCGCTTAAGGTAAAGCACATGCCTATCGGCAGCGACCACGGCATCGGGTATTTATCCGTCCAGTAACCCACCACCGGCTGCAGCAGCGACGAGGCCAGCTGGAAGGTCAGGGTGATCATCCCGATCTGTACGAAGGTTAACGAAAACTCGGACTGCAGCAGCGGGTAGATCGCCAGAATCAACGACTGGATCATGTCGTTGAGCAGGTGCGAGAGGCTGATTGCGCCTAAAACTTTAAATGAGGTGCGCGACGCCCGCGCGCCCGGAGCGGGCTGGGTTGATTCACTGATTGCCATAAATACCACGTCAATTTGTTATTAGAGATGCAGGGAGTAATTATTATCCGACTAACATACTCGTCCGTGACATTTGAAGAAAGTCGCAATTCTGAAAACTTATTTGTCTATTCTTGTTAGTCACTGTAATTTTTGCCTTTGTCTATTGGTCAGGGAGAGAGAAGATGAAGTTAATGAAGCGGGGCGTCGCGCTGGCGCTTATTGCCGCATGGGGCCTGGCAAGCCTGCCCGCGCAGGCGTATGAAAAAGATAAAACCTATAAAATCACCATTCTGCATACCAACGATCATCACGGTCATTTCTGGCGCAGTGAATACGGCGAGTATGGTCTGTCGGCGCAAAAAACACTGGTGGACGGCATTCGCAAAGAGGTGGCGGCCCAGGGCGGCAGCGTGTTGCTGCTGTCGGGCGGGGATATTAATACCGGCGTGCCGGAATCGGATTTACAGGATGCTGAACCCGATTTCCGCGGCATGAATTTAATCGGTTACGACGCGATGGCCGTCGGCAACCACGAGTTTGACAATCCGCTGAGCGTGCTGCGCCAGCAGGAGAAATGGTCCAAATTCCCGTTCCTCTCCGCCAATATTTACCAGAAAAGCACCGGCGAACGTCTGTTTAAACCGTGGGCGCTGTTTAAGCGTCAGGATCTCAAAATCGCGGTCATCGGCTTAACCACCGACGATACGGCAAAAATCGGTAACCCTGAGTTCTTCACCGATATCGAATTCCGCAAACCGGCAGACGAAGCGAAGCTGGTGATTCAGGAGCTGCAGCAGAACGAAAAGCCGGACGTGATTATCGCCACTACCCACATGGGACACTACGATAACGGCGAGCACGGCTCCAATGCGCCCGGCGACGTGGAGATGGCGCGCAGCCTGCCAGCGGGCTCGCTGGCGATGATTGTGGGCGGTCACTCGCAGGATCCGGTGTGCATGGCGTCGGAGAACAAAAAGCAGGTGGACTACGTGCCGGGCACGCCATGTGCGCCAGATCGTCAGAACGGGATCTGGATTGTGCAGGCCCACGAGTGGGGTAAATACGTGGGTCGGGCGGACTTTGAGTTTCGTAACGGTGAGATGAAGCTGGTGCGCTATCAGCTCATCCCGGTGAACCTGAAGAAGAAAGTCACCTACCCGGACGGGAAAAGCGAGCGCGTACTTTACACGCCAGAGATTGCTGAAAACCAGCAGATGCTCTCCCTGCTGACGCCGTTCCAGAACAAGGGCAAGGCGCAGCTGGACGTGAAAATCGGCACGCTGAACGGTCGTCTGGAAGGGGACCGCAGTAAAGTCCGCTTCGTGCAGACCAACATGGGCCATCTGGTGCTGGCGGCGCAGATGGCGCGCACGAATGCGGACTTCGGCGTGATGAGCGGCGGCGGCATTCGTGACTCCATCGAAGGCGGAAACATCACCTATAAAGACGTGCTGAAGGTGCAGCCGTTCGGCAACGTGGTGGTGTATGCGGATATGAGCGGGAAAGAGGTTGTTGACTACCTGACCGCCGTGGCGCAGATGAAGCCGGACTCGGGTGCCTATCCGCAGTTTGCCAACGTCAGCTTTGTGGCGAAGGACGGCAAGCTCAACGATCTCAAAATCAAAGGCGAGCCGGTAGACCCTGCGAAAACCTACCGTCTGGCGACGTTAAGCTTTAACGCCACCGGCGGCGACGGCTATCCGCACATCGATAATAAACCGGGCTACGTAAACACCGGTTTTATTGATGCGGAAGTGCTGAAGCAGTACATCGAGCAGAACTCGCCGATTGACGTGAATGCCTATGAGCCGAAAGGTGAGGTGAGCTGGCAGTAGTGTTGTGCGGCCTGATGCCCTCACCCCAACCCTCTCCCACCGGGAGAGGGCGCGAACACAAAAAACGGTAACGCCTGTTACCGTTTTGCTTTTACCTCGTAGCCGCCACCCGGCTTTTTTTACTCCCGGCGGGCAATATCCGCAAACTTCGCGTCCAGCATTTTCGCCAGATCGCCCGCGGCCAGTTCAATATCCAGCCCGCGTTTACCGCCCGAAATATAGATCGTCTCAAATTCCTGCGAAGGCGCATCGATCAGCGTCGGCAGCCGTTTTTTCTGTCCGAGCGGGCTGATCCCGCCCACCAGATAGCCCGTGGTGCGTTGCGCAACCATCGGGTCCGCCATATCCACCTTTTTCGCCCCCAGCGCTTTCGCTACCTTTTTGAGATCGAGCTGTCCGGCAACGGGCGTTACCGCCACGGCGAGGTGCTTCATATCGCCATTCACCGCCACCAGCAGCGTTTTATAGACCTGGTCAGCGTTCAGCCCCAGCTTGCGCACCACTTCATCACCAAAGTTGGTTTCGTTCGGATCGTGATCGTAGGTATGGATCCGGAAAGAAATATTGTTTTCTTCGAGTAATTTAACGGCGGGAGTCATAGCTATCCTTCTTACGACAGACAATTCATGCAGCCAGCATACGCCTGACGTTTGTCTAAAAAATAGCACCATCTTGCGCAATAGTGTTGGCAGTGATGGTCACTTTGAGCGACAATCGGCTCAGCCGAAGGTCACTTCGGTATAATAAAAACGATGAAATTCCTCTTTGACGGGCCAATAGAGATATTGGCCATTTTTTTATTTCAACAGCGACGGCAAATTCCCTTCGCCGTATAAATGCAGCGCCCCGACTGCGACCACGTACTCCCCCGCAGGTAAAGCATGCAGCGTCTCTCGCCAGGCTTTGTTGCGCGCATTCATCAGCACATCATAAAGCGATTCACTGAACGTCGACGGTAGCGCCAGCTTACCGTCCGCGGGCGGCGCATCCAGCCACCAGCCAATCATGGTTTGCAGCAGACGCGCGTTGGTGTGCCAGTGGGTCAGGGTATCATCCAGCAGCATCAGACCGTCGTCAGGAAGCTGGCGCAGGAGCGCAATCTGGCTGTCCGTCCCTTCCAGCTCGATGATGGGCATACGGCGCGCCCGCGCCACGTTCAGCAGCTGGTAATCAATGCCATAGTCACCGCGCAGGCCCAGACGCTGCGCCTGCGTGGCCTGCAGCACCATCGCAATTTGCCACAGCGGCAGGTTGTCAATCATGGAGAGCGACACGCCGGTTTCTGCCGCCACGCGCCTCAGCTCCGCGAGCTGGTCGTCGTTCAGGCGCTCCGCCAGCGGGAGATCGCTTTCAAGCCCGGCAAACGGCGACTCGTGGCCGGAAATGTCCGCCTCGACGACCAGCGCGTCGGCGCGCTTCAGGCGTTTTATCAGACCGGATGGCAGAGGAGACATTCCCTGCGTGCCCATATGGATGCTGCCGACCAGGTGCAGGTGTTGCCCGCCGGGAAGCGAGATATCCAGGCCGGGCCAGGCATAGCGGCGGGGAAAGAGGGCGCGAAACGATGCTTTTATACGATTAAACAGACTCATACGCGCTCCATGACCGGAAAGGGTCATGCTAGCGCGTACGAGAACAAGGTTCAATCCTTCGGTTTAAACCGCAGCAGACGGTTGGCGTTGCTCACCACGGTAATGGAGGAAAGTGCCATCGCCGCACCCGCAACCACCGGGTTCAGCAGGGTGCCGGTCAGCGGCCACAAAATGCCGGCAGCAACCGGAATACCGAGCGAGTTATAGACGAACGCCCCCAGCAGGTTCTGCTTCATGTTGCGCAACGTGGCTTTCGAAATGGCCAGGGCGTCGGCAACGCCCATCAGGCTGTGGCGCATCAGCGTAATGGCGGCGGTTTCAATGGCGACATCGCTCCCGCCACCCATGGCTATCCCTACGTCCGCCTGGGCCAGCGCCGGGGCGTCGTTGATGCCGTCGCCCACCATCGCCACCTGGCGACCCTGACTTTGCAGGTTCTTGATGGCGTCCGCTTTGCCGTCCGGCAGCACGCCCGCAATCACCTCATCAATACCGGCCTCTTTCGCGATGGCGTTGGCGGTGGTCGGGTTATCCCCGGTCAGCATCACCAGGCGATAGCCCGCGCGGTGCAGGCGCTGTAAGGCATCCACGCTGTCCTGGCGAAGCGGATCGCGCACGGCCAGCAGCGCGGCGGCTTTGCCATCCACCGCCAGCAGAACCGGGGTGGCGCCCCGAGACGCCTGTGCTTTCAGCTCTTCTTCCAGCGCGGACGTATCAACACCGTTTTCATTCAGCAATGCCTGGTTACCCAGCAGCAGCGCGTGGCCGTCGGCTTCACCGCTGACGCCAAGCCCGCGCAGGGTACGGAAATTGCTGACCTGCGGCAGGGCAGAAGCATTCGCCTTATCGAGAATGGCGCGGGCCAGCGGGTGGCTGGAACCCTGCTCCAGCGCGGCGGCAAGGCGCAGCGCGTCCTCTTGCGCAATGCCAGCGGTGCTCACGGCCACTACCTGCGGTTTGCCCTCGGTCAGCGTGCCGGTTTTATCAAAGACAATCGTATCCAGGGTGCTTGCCCGCTGCAGGGCATCCGCATCACGGACCAGCACGCCAAACTCGGCGGCACGGCCCACGCCGGAGATAATCGACATCGGCGTCGCCAGGCCAAGAGCGCACGGACAGGCGATGATCAGCACCGTAGTGGCGATGACCAGGGTGTAGACAATCTGCGGTGCCGGGCCGAAGACATACCAGATCGCCGCGCTCAGCAGAGCAATGCCGACCACTACCGGCACAAAAATGGCCGAGATTTTGTCAGCAAGCTGGCCAATCTCCGGCTTGCTGCTCTGGGCCTGGCGGACCATGCGGATAATACGCGACAGCGTGGTGTGGCTACCGACGGCACTGGCGCGGAACAGCACGCTGCCGTCCTGCACTACCGTGCCGGCATGAACCGCATCGCCCTGTGATTTTTGCTGGGGGATCGGCTCCCCGGTCAACATCGCTTCATCCAGCCAGGCGTCGCCCTGGGTGATTTCACCGTCGACGGGCACCCGGTCGCCGGTGGTCAGGCGAAGCGTCATGCCCGGCTGTACCTCCGCCAGCGGGACGCTTTTTTCCCCATCGTCCGTGACCACGCGGGCCGTCGGCGGGGTTAAATCGAGCAAGCGTTCCAGCGCTTTCGAGGAGCGCTGACGGGCACGCGCTTCCAGCATGTGGCCCAGGTTAATCAGGCCGATAATCATGGCGCTGGCTTCATAATAGAGATGGCGGGCTTCCATCGGGAACCACTGGGGCCAGACGTTCACGCTCATGGAGTACAGCCACGCCGCGCCGGTACCGAGCGCAACCAGCGTATCCATCGTCGCCGTGCGGTTTTTCAGGCTCTTCCAGGCGCTGGTATAAAAATGCCCACCTGCAAAGACCATGACCGCAAGGGTAATTAAACCAATCACCAGCCACAGCGTGCGGTTGTCTGCGGTGACCATCATGTTGTCACCCATCATGCCCCACACCATCACCGGAATACCGACCAGCAGGGCGACGATCGCCTGCCAGCGGAAGCGCTTCATGGTGGCAATAGCCGTTTCCTGCTGGCGCTCGCGGCGCTCGGCATCATCTTCGATGGCCTCCGCCCCGTAGCCCGCTTTTTCCACGGCCTGCACTAAATCTGCGGCGGAGGCACTGCCCATCACCAGCGCAGTACGCTCCGCAAGGTTGACCCGTGCCTGTGCGACGCCCGGTACCGCCTGCAGGGCGTTCTGCACGCGGGAGACGCAGCTGGCGCAGCTCATGCCGTTGATCAGCAGCTGTTGGCTGTCATCAATATCATCTGCTGCCGGAAGCTCAGGAGTGGCCGCTGTCAGCGCTTCCGACGGGGATGATGACTCTGCCAGCGGATTAGCCTTTGGGTGGCTTAACTCCGCCCCATAACCGGCCTGTTTAATGGTATCAATCAGCGCGTCCGCGCTGGCGCTGCCGGTCACGGCGGCATGGTCGATAGTCACTTCAGCGCTTTCAACGTCAGGACGCTGTTCCAGGCTTTCTTTAACGCGTTTGACGCAGTGGCCGCAGGAGAGGCCGTCCAGCGTCAGGTCGATAGTGTGAGACATAACAAAACTCCCGTATAATATATTGGTCAGTTGTTGACCGGAGTAACGCTTTTCGCTAACTGTTATGAAGGTTAAACCTTCCATCAAGGGGAAGGTCAAGGGGGAAATGTGAATATCAGTGACGTGGCAAAAAAAACCGGCTTAACCAGCAAGGCGATCCGCTTTTATGAAGAGAAGGGGCTGGTAACGCCACCGCTGCGCAGTGAAAACGGCTACCGCAGCTACACGCAGCTGCATCTCGATGAACTGACGCTGCTGCGCCAGGCAAGACAGGTGGGGTTTAATCTGGAAGAGTGCGGCGAGCTGGTTAACCTGTTTAACGATCCGAAGCGCCACAGCGCGGACGTGAAAAAACGCACGCTGGAAAAAGTGGCGGAGATCGAGCGCCACATCATCGAGCTACAGGCGATGCGCGAACAGCTGCTGCAGCTGGCGGAATCCTGTCCGGGTGATGACAGCGCCGACTGCCCGATTATTGATAATCTTGCCGGCTGCTGCCATCGCAAAACCCACGTCTAGCAGGCTTTTACCCGCAGCGTAATCCCTTCCACCGCAATGACCTCAACCTGCGTTCCGGCGCTGAGGTCGTCGTCGGCCACCACCGGCCACGAGCTGTCGCCCACGCGCATGTGCCCGCGCCCGTTCACCAGCGCGGCGTCGAGCGTAAAGCGCTTGCCGACAATCTGCTGTCCGCGCTGGTTGAGATGCGCGTCCAGCGGTTTCTGCTCCTTGACCTGACGGTTAAGCCAGCGCCACCACAGCCAGGCGGCAACCAGCGTCAGCACGGCAAACAGCGCGCCCTGCCACGCCCAGCCCAGAGGAAGGATCCAGACCAGCAGGCCCGTAATGACAGCGGCAACACCGCTCCAGAGCAGGTAGCCGTTGCCGCCAAGCATCTCCGCCGCCAGCAATAAGCCACCGAGGCTTAGCCAGAAGGCATGAGGATGTGCAACGATGAGCTCAATCATTTTTTACGCTCGTTTCCGCTGTCTTTGATCAGTTCGGCGATCCCCGCGATAGAGCCCATCAGGCTGCTGGCGTCCAGGGGCATCATCACCACTTTGCTGTTGTTCGCGGAGCCGATCTCCTTCAGCGCATCGGTATATTTTTGCGCCACGAAGTAGTTCACGGCCTGGATATCACCGGCGGCAATCGCCTCGGAGACCATCTGCGTTGCGCGGGCTTCCGCTTCTGCGGAACGTTCACGCGCTTCCGCCTGTAAGAACGCGGACTGACGGTCGCCTTCGGCTTTCAGGATCTGCGACTGTTTTTCCCCTTCCGCTTTGAGGATCTCCGCCTGACGGACCCCTTCGGCTTCCAGAATATAGGCACGCTTGGTACGCTCGGCCTTCATCTGCGCGTTCATGGAGGCGATCAGCTCTGCCGGTGGGCGCACGTCGCGGATCTCAATGCGGGTGACTTTGATCCCCCACGGGTTCGTTGCCTCGTCAACAATGTGCAGCAGGCGGGTATTGATGCTGTCGCGCTGGGAGAGCATTTCGTCCAGCTCCATCGAGCCGAGCACGGTACGGATGTTGGTCATCGTCAGGTTGACGATCGCCAGCTCCAGGTTGCTCACCTCATAGGCCGCTTTCGGCGCATCAATCACCTGAATAAAGCAGACGGCGTCGATGGTAACGTTGGCGTTATCTTTGGAGATCACTTCCTGAGAGGGGATATCCAGCACCTGCTCCATCATGTTGATCTTGCGGCCAATCCGGTCCATGAACGGAACAATCAGGCTTAGGCCGGGCTGCAGCGTGTTGGTATAGCGGCCGAAGCGCTCGACGGTCCACTGGTAACCCTGAGGGACAATTTTGACACCTGCGCCCACGATAACCAGCGCGACGAATATAAGGACGGGAACAACGATGAGCATAAAAACCTCCTGTTTTGCATGCTTTGATGAGAAAAAGCGCGTGTTTGCTATTCGTAAGTATATCGGCTAATGGGCTAAAATTCGCCCCGTCCGACGGGCGGGGCAGAGCGTTAGTGGTAGCTGTAGGTAAAGTCAGCGATCAGCGCATCGTCACCCGCATCGGCGATGGCTTTCGACAGGCCGTGATAGAAGGTCTCCAGCCCAATCTCTTCGACCTGGCGCAGCTGCTCGCGGATCGGCGCGCAGAACAGCTCCGCATTGCCCGCGCCCACGCGCTTGTTGTTCGGCGGAAGCTGACCGGTGATCCCTTTGAACCAGGTGCGAACCGCGCCCTTCAGAGAGGTGGGCGCGTCGTTGACGGCGTCGTGTCCCGTCAGAATTTGCAGCGTCGGGAACTGGTCCGCGCAGACTGCCGTTTTCATACGCGCATAAAACTGGCTGAAGAGTTCGAAAGACTGCAGATCGGTGACTTTGGGTTTGGTCGTTTTGCCCTGAACGTTGCCTGTCTTTTTCGCCGCGGGCTGCGCGGGCGCCAACTTATTGAGCTGCAGATCGAACAGCAGGTTCGCGTGTTCGCGTCGTTTGCTTACGTCCGGGAAGCGTTCGATAAACGCGCGGATAAATTCCGGCGTCATCAGGTCCGCAAAATCATGGTTGACCAGCCACTGGCCGCGGGCAAACTCACCGGGAGACTGGAACCAGGCCGGAACCTTGCCCGGCTCGAACTCTTTGACATTCCCTCTGCCGTCGATTTCAACGAAGCGAGTGCCGTTATCAAACGCAAAGCGGCAATTCTTCAGCTGAATGACCGGCTTCATCTTCAGCAGGCCCTTAACGAACCGGACAAGCTCTCCCCCGAACACATAAGCCGTAACGGATTCTGAAGCAATGGCAGCAAGAAGCTGATCGATGGTTTTCACGCCGGGTTCAAGTTCAGAAAACTCATAAAAAGTGTGAATATTAGACATTCTTGTACTTCCTTATTGTGTTGCGGGCAGAGCTTAACACCACTTTAACGAATGTTCTAAACCAGGGATACGGAAGTGTCGCTAAGGTCACGGCGTAAACTGTAAAGTGAAAGTGTAAAGCATGTCTAATGAATGCACGGTAAACACAATCGGAAGTCTTGGTGGAGAAAGGGGGCGCTAAAACGCGTTGTGACGAACGTGCGGCACGGATTATGCTAATAACGCTCAGGAGTTACTGGAAAAAATATGAACAACGAAAATGCAGTTTTGCAGATAAAGGACGTCGGCTTTCGTGTCGCAAATAACACGATCCTTCAGCACGTCGGGTTTAACCTTTCTCCCGGTGAGTTCAAGCTGATAACGGGGCCGTCAGGCTGCGGTAAAAGCACCTTACTGAAGATTGTGGCCTCACTACTGAGCCCAACGGAGGGAACCATTCTGTTTGAAGGGCAGGATATTGCGTCACTTTCACCGGAAAGCTATCGCCAGCAGGTCTGTTATTGCGTCCAAACGCCCGTGCTTTTTGGCGACACGGTTTTTGATAACCTGATTTTTCCGTGGCAAATCCGCAATAAAACGCCGGAGCCGGAAAAATTCATCGACGATCTGGCCCGTTTTGGCCTGGCGGAGGAGACGCTGACCAAATCCATCAGTGAGCTCTCGGGCGGAGAAAAGCAGCGCGTCTCGCTGATCCGTAATCTGCAGTTCTTACCGAAGGTATTGCTGCTGGATGAGATCACCAGCGCGCTCGATGATGCCAACAAACGCAACGTCAACGAGATTATTCATCGTTACGCCCGCGAGCAGAATATTGCCGTGCTGTGGGTGACGCACGACTCAAACGAAATTACCCATGCGGATGACGTGATTACGCTCCAGCCGCACGGCGGGAAAATGCAGGAGGCCAACCGTGGGTGAGCATAACATTACCAATGAATCTCTGGCGTTTTCGATGGTGCTGGTGCTGATTGCTATCGTCGTCAGCTACCGGGAAAAGCTGGGCCTGGAAAAAGATATTGTCTGGAGTATCTGCCGCGCGGTGGTTCAGCTCATCATCGTCGGCTATGTGCTGAAGTATATTTTCAACGTCAACCACGCGGTGCTGACGCTGCTGATGGTGCTCTTCATCTGCTTTAACGCGGCGTGGAACGCGCAGAAACGCAGTAAATATATTGATAAGGCGTTTATCTCGTCATTTATCGCGATTACGACCGGGACGGCGCTCACCCTGGCGGTGCTGGTGCTCTCTGGCTCGATTGAGTTTACGCCGATGCAGGTGATCCCTATTTCCGGGATGATTGCGGGAAACGCCATGGTGGCCGTTGGCCTGTGCTACAACAACCTCGGCCAGCGTTTCAGCAGTGAACAGCAGCAGCTGCAGGAGAAGTTAAGCCTGGGGGCGACGCCAAAAGTGGCTTCAGCGCGGCTGATTCGTGAGAGCATTCGCTCATCGCTGATCCCGACCGTGGATTCTGCCAAAACGGTGGGGCTGGTGAGCCTGCCGGGCATGATGTCGGGGCTGATATTTGCCGGTATCGATCCGGTAAAAGCGATTAAGTATCAGATCATGGTGACGTTTATGCTGCTTTCCACGGCGAGCCTGTCCACCATCATTGCCTGCTACCTGACCTATCGGAAGTTCTACAACCCGCGCCACCAGCTGGTGGTGACGCAGTTGAAAAAGACGGGGTAATATCCGTTTTTGTAGGCCCGGTAAGCGTTAGCGCCACCGGGCATTTTTTGTTAGTAGAGCAGCGCGTACAACTGACGACGATACTTCGACGCCAGCGCGTCTCCGGTGCCCAGCGCGGCCAGGATCTCCTGGAACATCTTGCGCGCCTGACCGTCTGCGGCAGCCAGATCTTTCTGCAGGTGACTGAACAGCAGCTCCAGCGCCTCTTCGTTACGTCCCACCTGATGCAGCTGGAGCGCCAGCTGGCTTGCCAGCGCGGCATCCGCCGGGTTGTCGGCTACCTGCTGCTGCAGCTGCTGAATTTCCGGGGTGTCCGCCGCCTGCTTCAGCAGCTCAATCTGCGCCACCAGCCCCTGATAGCGGGTGTCCTGATCCTGCATTGGTACCGTCTTGAGCACGGCTTCCGCGTCTTCTGAACGGTGCAGGGCGATCTGCGTTTCCGCCAGCAGCAGGCCGATCTGGCTGTTCTGGTTCGACAGCTGCCACGCCTCTTTCAGCAGCGGCAGCGCCTCGTCGTATTTGCCTTCCTGCATCAGCGCCATCGCTTCCTGCGCTTTCAGCTCTTCTTCGCGCGGCAGCACTTTATCCAGCAGGGCGCGAATCGCCTCTTCCGGCTGGGGGCCCTGGAAGCCATCGACAGGCTGGCCGTTCTGGAACAGATAAACGGTTGGAATGGCGCGCAGACCAAACTGCGACGCCACCATCGGTTCGGCGTCACAATCCAGTTTCGCCAGAATGAACTGACCGTTGTACTGCGCGGCAAGGCTTTCCAGCACCGGCGTCAGCTGCAGACAGTGCTGGCTGCGCTCAGACCAGAAGTAGAACAGCACCGGTTTAGCCATCGACTGTTCGAGGACCTGTTGCAGGTTTGCTTCTGTAATATTGACGATATTCTGTACGGACATGCGGCTTTCTCTTTTGTCGGTTTACTCTTTACATGGGGATGAGCGTCGTCGCTTCAACTCAGCCGTGCAAAATTTTGTCCATTATCCTGCCCGGCAGCAGGCGCTTTAACCAGCCGACGGCATGGGTGACCAGCGTCACCGGATAGCGCATTTTGGGATGCTCGCTCTCAAAAGCATGGCGCACTTTGGCAACCACCGCCTCTGGCCCGAGGGTAAAACGTGCGGCGATGCCGGGGTTTTCGACCGGTTTATCCGCCTGGGTCTGGTTAACGTTTTCGGTAAAGCGGGTGCGGATCGGGCCGGGTTCAATCAGGCTGACCTTGATGCCGCTGTGGCGCAGCTCCATGCGCAGGGCGTCGGACCAGGCTTCCAGCGCATATTTGCTGGCGGCGTAGGCGCCGCGGCCCGGGGTGGAAATCAGCCCCATCACTGAAGATGTCATCACGATGCGCCCTTCGCCGTGCGGCAGCATGGCCGGGAGCAGACGCATGGTGAGCTGATGCACGCCGAAGAAATTGGTTGAAAACTGCTTCTCCAGCGTTTCGCGCGAGAGCGTATCCAGCGGGCCATACACTCCGTAACCGGCATTATTAAAGAGACCGTACAGACGGCCTTCGGTCAGGGCTATCACCTCGTCGGCGGCGCGTTCAACGCTCTCCGGCGAGTCCATATCCAGCTGTATGCCGGTAAAGCCCAGCCCGTTCATGCGCTCGACATCGTCAGGCTTGCGGCACGCTGCCAGCACCCTAAATCCCTGGCGCTTTAGTTCAAGCGCGCTTTCAAGGCCGATTCCGCTGGAACATCCTGTAATTAAGACCGATTTTTGCATAACTTTACCTGTCAGGAACTCCGCTGAATTACGAGTCATGTTTAACTAAAGGAGCCAGCCGCGTTGCCATCCAGTCGGCAATAAACGGCTGCGCATCGCGATTGGGGTGGATACCGTCGTCCTGCATCCACTGGGGTTTGAGATAGACCTCTTCCATGAAAAATGGCAGGAGCGGAATATCAAACTCTTTGGCAAGCTTAGGGTAGATCGCGCTAAAGGCCTCATTATACCGACGACCGTAGTTGGCGGGCAGGCGAATTTGCATCAGCAGCGGCTGGGCTTTTGCCGCCTTGATGTCCCGCAAAATGGTGCGCAGCGTTTGCTCGGTTTGCTGAGGCTGGAAGCCACGCAGGCCGTCATTACCGCCAAGCTCAACCAGCACCCAGCGCGGCTGATGCTGCTTGAGCAGCGCAGGCAGGCGCGACAGACCCTGCTGCGAGGTATCGCCGCTGATGCTGCCGTTGATAACGGTCGTCTTGCTTTGCCATTTGTCATTGAGCAGAGCCGGCCAGGCCGCGCTGGCCGCCATGCGGTAGCCCGCGCTCAGGCTGTCGCCAAGAATCAGTAACGTGTCCGCTGCCGCCGCGCGGAAGGTCATCAGCATCAAAAACAGGAAGGGCAAATGCCAGCGGAAAACAGTGTTGAAGTTCATCGTCTTAAGAAGTCCGTCGGTCAGGGGGAGCAGGAGCTTTCAATCCTTACCGGAGTTGAACTCGTTGTCAAACGCGCCGAAACCATCGCGCTGATTGGCGAATCCGGTTCCGGCAAGTCTACGCTGCTGGCGATTCTGGCCGGTCTGGACGACGGCAGCAGCGGAGAAGTCCACCTGGTCGGGCAACCGCTGCACCAGCTTGATGAAGAGGCGCGAGCCGCGCTGCGCGCGCGGCATATCGGTTTTGTCTTTCAGTCCTTTATGTTGATCCCGACCCTGAACGCGCTGGAAAACGTCGAACTCCCGGCGCTACTGCGCGGCGAAAAGAGTCGCGAAAGCCGCACGCATGCGAAGGCGCTGCTGGAACAGCTCGGCCTGGGCAAGCGCCTCGACCACCTTCCGGCACAGCTTTCCGGCGGGGAGCAGCAGCGCGTGGCGCTGGCGCGGGCGTTTAATGGCCGCCCGGAAGTGCTGTTTGCCGATGAACCCACCGGCAACCTTGACCGTAACACCGGGGATAAAATTGCTGACCTGCTGTTTTCGCTTAACCGCGAACATGGCACCACGCTGATCCTCGTGACCCACGATCCGCAGCTGGCCGCCCGCTGCGACCGCCGCCTGCGGCTGGTGAACGGTATTCTTCAGGAGGAAGCATGATCGCCCGCTGGTTCTGGCGCGAATGGCGCTCGCCCTCTCTGCTGATTGTCTGGCTGGCGTTAAGCCTGGCGGTGGCCTGCGTGCTGGCGCTCGGCAGCGTCAGCGACCGTATGGAAAAAGGGCTCAGCCAGCAGAGCCGCGAATTTATGGCCGGGGACCGGGCGCTGCAAAGCTCGCGTCCTGTGCCGCCTGGCTGGATTGAGGAAGCGCGCAAGGAAGGGCTAAAGGTGGGGGAGCAGCTCACCTTCCAGACCATGACCTTCGCGGGGGACACCCCGCAGCTCGCCAGCGTGAAGGCCGTGGACGACATCTACCCGATGTACGGGGAATTACAAACCAGCCCGCCGGGGCTAAAGCCGACGCCCGGCACGGTGATGCTGGCATCGCGCCTGATGGCGCTTCTTAACCTGAAGCCCGGCGACAGTATTGACGTTGGCGATGCCACGCTGAAAATCGCCGGGGAAGTGGTGCAGGAGCCCGACTCCGGCTTTAACCCGTTCCAGCTCGCGCCGCGCCTGCTGATGAACACCGCCGATGTCGCGAAAACCAACGCCGTCCAGCCGGGAAGCCGCGTCACCTGGCGCTACAAGTTTGGCGGCACGCCCGCGCAGCTGGAGGCGTATGAAAAATGGCTTCTGCCGCAGCTCAAGCCGGAACACCGCTGGTACGGGCTGGAGCAGGACGAAGGGGCGCTCGGCAAATCCCTCGAACGTTCCCAACAGTTCCTGCTGCTGTCGGCGCTGTTAACCTTGCTGCTGGCGGTGGCGGCGGTTGCCGTGGCGATGGGGCACTACTGCCGCAGCCGCTACGACCTGGTGGCGATCCTTAAAACCCTCGGCGCGGGGCGGGCACAGCTGCGCAAGCTGATCGTCGGCCAGTGGCTGATGCTGCTGGCCCTCTCTGCGCTTACCGGCGGAATAATAGGCCTGCTGTTTGAAAAACTGCTGATGGTGATGCTGAAACCGGTGCTGCCGGCCGCACTGCCGCCGGCCAGCCTCTGGCCGTGGCTGTGGGCGTTGGGCGCGATGGCGGTGATCTCGGTGCTGGTGGGGCTCCGGCCTTACCGCCTGCTGCTCGCCACGCAGCCGCTGCGCGTGCTTCGCAACGATGTGGTGGCGAACGTCTGGCCGCTGAAGTTTTACCTTCCGCTGATTATTGCGGTGGCGGTGGGGCTGCTGGCGTGGCTGATGGGGGGCAGCACGCTGCTGTGGGCGGTGCTGGCCGGGGCGGTGGTGCTGGCGCTGCTGTGCGGCGTGCTGGGCTGGGTGCTGCTCAACCTTCTGAAAAGGGTGACGGTAAAATCCCTGCCCGTGCGCCTGGCGGTCAACCGTCTGCTGCACCAGCCCTGGTCTACGCTCAGCCAGCTGTCGGCATTTTCCCTGTCGTTTATGCTGCTGGCGCTGCTGCTGGTGCTGCGCGGCGATCTGCTCGACCGCTGGCAGCAGCAGCTTCCGCCGGAAAGCCCGAACTATTTCCTGATCAATATCGCGCCTGAGCAGGTGACGCCCCTGAAGGGCTTCCTGTCGGAGCATCACATTATCCCCGAGTCGTTCTACCCCATCGTTCGCGCGCGTCTGACGCAGATCAACGGCCAGCCAACGGAGGGGAACAAGGACGAGTCGCTTAACCGCGAGCTGAACCTGACCTGGCAGGAGAAACGCCCTGACCACAACCCGATAACCGCCGGCACCTGGCCGCCGAAAGCGGGAGAGGTGTCGATGGAAGAGGGGCTGGCGACGCGCCTGAACGTGAAGCTCGGGGACAGCGTGACCTTCACCGGTGATACCCAGGATTTTACCGCCAACGTCACCAGCCTCCGTAAAGTGGACTGGGAAAGCCTGCGGCCAAACTTCTTCTTCATCTTCCCGCCGGGCGCGCTGGACGGGCAGCCGCAGAGCTGGCTGACCAGCTTCCGCTGGGAAAACGGAAACGGCATGCTGACGCAGCTTAACCGGGAGTTCCCGACGGTGAGCCTGCTGGATATTGGCGCGATCCTCAAACAGGTCGGGCAGGTGCTGGAGCAGGTGAGCCGCGCGCTGGAGGTGATGGTGGTGCTGGTGACAATCTGCGGCATATTGCTGCTGCTGGCGCAGGTGCAGGTGGGCATGCGCCAGCGTCATCAGGAACTGATAGTCTACCGCACGCTCGGTGCGGGTAAGCGGCTGCTGCGGGCGACGCTCTGGAGCGAGTTTGCGCTGCTTGGGCTTGTGGCGGGTCTGGTCGCGGCGATTGGCGCGGAGACGGCGCTGGCGGTGCTGCAGACAAAGGTCTTCGACTTCCCGTGGGAGCCTGACTGGCGTCTCTGGCTAGTACTCCCTCTCTGCGGCGCGGTGCTGCTCTCCCTCTGCGGGGGCTGGCTCGGGGCGCGATTGTTAAAGGGCAAGGCCCTGTTCCGGCAGTTTGTGAATTGATTTGGCATGGTAATAATTACGCACCGGTTTTTATGCCGGTGCGTAATGCTTAAATAGCACAAAGTGATAATGCCAACGCATTTAGTAGCACAAAACATTAAAAACCCGCCCACACAGCCCGAAAATTTCCGGTTAATATTCACCAGCTAAATATTTAGCAGCGTGTCTATTAAGGAAAAATAATGACTATAAAAAAATCAGCGCTGGCGGCAACGATCGGCGCGGCAGTGGCATTGACTACTTTTGCATCTCAGGCAGAAATCACCGTACTTAAGCAGGATCCTCAGGCGGGTAACCCGCTGAGCCGCCTGAACTTCACCGTTGGCGGCAGCATTCGTCCTCAGTTCCAGAACATGACCGGCGATGACGGCAAAAACGGCTACAAGCGAAACGGCTTTGACGGCGGTACCCGCTTCCGTTTCGCGGCTGATTACTACCTGTTTGACGACATCAGCTGGATCAGCTACTACGAGCTGGGGGTGAACATTCCGGCGCAGTTTAACTGGGATAACCACTACGCCGACGGCGCGCACGACACCTCACGCCGCATGCTCTACACCGGCCTGAAGAGCGATACCTGGGGTACGCTGACCTTCGGCCAGCAGAACAGCGTGTACTACGATGTGGTGGGCGCGAAAACCGATATCTGGGACTACGACATGATCGGCCAGGCGCCGGGTAACGGGATCAACGGCGACTACGACGGCTCTTACCGTTCACGCCAGATGCTGAAATATAAGAAAACCGTGGGCGATGCGGACATCTATGCATCCTACCTGTTTGAAGACAGCGAATACCTGCCGGGCAACGGCCTGCGCTACAAGCGTAAAGGCGGCGGCTCACTGGGTATCGATTACCACCTGACCACCGATCTGACCTGGGGCGCTGCGTGGAACTACACCCGCGCGGACATGCGTAACCCGGACAACGGCGACAGCAAATCCTACGACCAGAATATTGTCGGTACTGCGCTGAGCTGGACGCCGGACAACTGGACCTTCTCCGCTGGCGGCGGCTGGTACCAGAACTTCCTGACCACCAAAAAAGTGTCTGTTAACGACTACTTTGCGGGCGACGCGTGGGGTATTGAATACTTCGCAGGGTACAAATTCCCAATCGGTCAGTACGCGGTGAAATCCATCCAGCCTTACTTCATGGGTGACCGCATTGAGTACGTGAACGGCCGTAACTACCAGCGCATCGACAACGGCGTGGGTATCAGCTTCCAGCTGGATTACGGTTTCCGCGTGGATTACGAACACGTGTTCACCTCCAGCACCGACAACCTGGGCGATATGAACCTGGTGCGTCTGCGTTACGACTTCTAAGCCGTCTTTTCCCCGGTGGCGCTGCGCTTACCGGGGCTACAAGAGTACGCGTAGGCCGGGTAAGGCGCAGCCGCCACTCGGCTTTTTTTCAGCGTTCAAGCCACTCGGCAACGTCTTCAAACGTCCCGCGATAGACAATCTTCTCCGCTTTCTTCTCCAGCTGATAGCCGTACATCGGGTCGTAATAGTCCTTCAGCAGCGGTACAAGCCAGCTGAAGTGCGCGTCAGTGCTGCCCGTTCGCTGTTGTTCGGCAAGTGCCGCGTCCAGCAGCGCCGTAAATTCCGCAAAACGCTGTAGCCCAAGCCGGCGGCGAATGGCAAACAGGCCGTGGTGCAGGTACTCGCTGTACTCCTTCCAGCCCGCCTCCTCACCGTACGCGGCAGAAAAATCCGCCCACATGTGGTCAAAATACTCTTCGCGCAGGCGCTCAAGTCGGGTTTCAAACGGGTCTTCGACGACAACGATAGGGGCGTCAACCATGCGGTCGCGCAGGCACTCCGGCAGGTGGTTGGAGCCAATCATCCGGCCCTCGTCCTCCAGCACCCAGCGCGCGGCGTCTTTTTTCAAGAGCTCAACCGCAAGGTGATTCTCAAAGCTCGCCTGGGAAAGCTGCGGCGTAAGCGTGCGGCCAAACGACGAGCCGCGATGGTGCGCCAGCCCTTCCAGATCGATGCCCTGCGCGTGCTGCTTCACCAGCAGCGTTTTACCGTTGCCGGTACAGCCGCCAATAAGCACCATCGGCTTTTGCGACTGCTCAATGGTGACCTGAATCGCCGTCTGGCGCAGGGCCTTATAGCCGCCGCGGATCAGCGGGTAGTCGATGCCAGCCTCTTTCAGCCAGGCCTGGGAGATATGCGAGCGCTGACCGCCGCGCGCGCAGCAGAGATAGCCCTCGGGGTGCGCAAGGCTGGCTTCGCGCCAGGCGTTAATGCGCGCCTCCCGCGTCTCGCCGCTCACCAGGCTATGGCCGAGCGCCAGCGCGGCGTCGGGTCCCTGGCGCTTATAGCAGGTACCGACGGCGGCACGCTCGTCGTCGTTCATTAAGGGCAGGTTGAGTGCGGCGGGCATCGCACCCTGGGCAAATTCGATCGGCGCGCGAACGTCGATTAAAGGGGTATCAGACGCGAGGATCGCGCGATAGTCCGTTCCATCGTTCATGGTGATTCCAGAAGAAAACTCAGCAGCAATGGGCGGGGATTGTACGCCGGGGAAGGGGAAGGTCAACTCCCCGGCGCAGATGTCTTACTTGAGCTTTGACTGTGCCCAGACAATTCCGCTCGCGTATTCTGGCGGCAGGAGAGGAACGATCGCCTCCAGGGTGGCGCTAAGGCGGTCGGTATCGCTGTCGTTCAGGTTGAGATGACCCACTTTACGACCCGCGCGAACCTCTTTGTCATACCAGTGCAGATGCACCAGCGGCAGCTTCAGCCAGTCGTAGTTCAGATCGGTCCCGATCAGGTTGATCATCACCGACGGGCTGTTAACGACGGGCTGTGGCAGCGGCAGGTCGGTGATGGCGCGCAGGTGCAGTTCGAACTGGCTGATGGAGGCGCCGTTTTGCGTCCAGTGGCCGCTGTTGTGCACGCGCGGCGCCAGCTCGTTGATCAGCAGGCCCGACGGCGTGACGAAGCACTCCATCGCCATCACGCCCACGTAGCCCAGCTCGTGCATGATGGCAGAAAGCATCTCTTCCGCCTGCGCCTGCTGGTCGGCATTGGCGTGCGGGAAGGCGACGCTGGTGCGCAGAATGCCGTCCTGATGCAGGTTATGCGTCAGCGGGTAAAACACCGTGCGGCCATCGTGCCCGCGGGCGCCTACCAGCGACACTTCGCCGCTGAAGTTGATGCCCTGCTCAACGATGCACTCGCCGTAGCAGTCGTCCGGCAGCTCGGCGGTGTCGCCTGCGCGCAGGCGCCACTGGCCGCGGCCGTCGTAGCCACCCACGCGGCGCTTCACAATCGCCAGCTCGCCCAGCATGGCGAAGACGTCGTTCCACTCGCTTTTATCAGACAGGAGCTGCCACGGGGCGGTTGCGAGGCCCAGCTTGTCGAACAGCTGCTTCTGCGTCAGACGGTCGGCGATGATCGGGAACACGTCGCGGTTCACGAAGGCGTTATGGCGCGCCAGCTCGCGGGTCAGGGCGGTTTCCGGCCAGCGTTCAATTTCGGCGGTGATCACGCTCTGATGGAACGGCACCGCTTCCGGCTCGGCATCCAGCCCGACGGGCCAGACGGCAATCCCCAACGGTTCGCCAGCCTGACGCAGCATGCGGCCCAGCTGGCCGTTGCCGAGGACGCAAACCTGCTTCATGCCGCACCCCGCGGGTCCGGGTTATCCAGCACCTCGTCGGTCTGGGCTTTACGCCACTCCGCCAGGCGCTGGTGTAAATCTTTGTCGTGCGTTGCAAGAATTTGCGCGGCCAGCAGGGCAGCGTTCGCCGCGCCCGCTTTGCCAATTGCCAGCGTGCCGACAGGAATACCGCGCGGCATCTGGACGATGGAGTAGAGGCTATCGACACCGCTTAACGCGGCGCTTTGTACCGGGACGCCCAGAACCGGCACCAGCGTTTTGGCGGCAATCATGCCCGGCAGATGTGCTGCGCCGCCCGCACCGGCAATAATCACCTCATACCCGTTCTCTTCAGCGCTTTCGGCGAAGCTGAACAGTTTGTCCGGCGTACGGTGTGCGGAGACCACTTCAACGTGGTGCGGAACATTCAGGATTTCAAAGATTTCGGCGGCGAACTGCATGGTAGCCCAGTCGCTTTTGGACCCCATCACGATGGCGACACGCGCCGGATTATTGCGGGAAGACATGCGTCTTAAAACTCCTGTGGTGCGAAACACACTGCTTTCGAGGGCACAGAGAATAGCATGTTATACGGGCAAGGAAAACGGTTGCGTGGCTGAGAAACAAGCGAAACGACGAGAAAACGTTAAAACGGAAAAGCGATCAGTTCGACACCTTCCGGGGTGACTTTGACCATCGAACCCTCAGTGTGCCATGCGCCCAATACCACGCGATGGGCCGGTTCACCGTTGGCGCTCAGAGAATGCACGTCAGGGCGATGGGTATGACCGTGGATCAGCCACTGAACGCCATGCTTTTCCATCACGCTCACCACAGCTTGCGGGTTGACGTCCATGATCGTCAGGGATTTGCTGCTGTTAGCGGCTTTGCTGCCCGCACGCATTCTGGCGGCGATGCGGTTGCGGATAAACAGCGGCAGGGCAAGGAACACCTTCTGGATCCACGGGGTGTGGACCTTAGCGCGAAACGCCAGGTAGCCGGTATCGTCGGTGCAGAGCGTGTCGCCGTGCATGATCAGTACCTTGCGGCCATAGAGATCGAGCACCTGCTCTTCCGGCAGCAGCGTCATACCGCTTTCGCGGGCGTAGCGCTTGCCGAGCAGGAAATCACGGTTGCCGTGAATGAAGTAGCAGGGGACGCCGGAATCTACCAGCGTTTTAATGGCGGCAGCTATTTCACGGTGCAGCGGGTTAGGATCGTCGTCGCCAATCCAGGCTTCAAACAGATCGCCCAGGATGTACAGCGCGTCGGCGCTTTTCGCTTCACCGCGTAAAAAACGCAGAAAACCGGCGGTTATCGCCGGTTCTTCTGTTTGCAGATGCAGATCCGCAATAAAGAGTGTCGCCACGAATTACTCGCTGACGGTCACGCTTGTAATCACAACGTCTTCTTTAGGAACGTCCTGGTGCATGCCGCTGCGGCCGGTAGAGACGGCTTTGATCTTATCGACCACGTCCATACCTTCAACCACTTCTGCGAACACGCAGTAGCCCCAGCCCTGCAGGCTTTCGCCGGAGAAGTTCAGGAAGTCGTTGTCCGCTACGTTGATGAAGAACTGCGCGGTGGCAGAGTGTGGCGCCTGAGTACGGGCCATTGCCAGCGTACCGCGGGTGTTTTTCAGGCCGTTGTTCGCTTCGTTTTTGATCGCCTCTTTGGTCTCTTTCTGGCGCATGCCAGGCTCGAAACCGCCGCCCTGGATCATAAAGCCGTTGATCACGCGGTGGAAAATAGTGTTGTTGTAGAAACCTTCGCGGCAGTAGTCCAGGAAGTTTTTAACTGTTTCAGGCGCTTTGTCATCAAAGGTCTTGATTACGATATCGCCATGATTAGTGTGGAAAGTAACCATTTTTGCATCCTGTTCCGTTATTGTGGTACGTCGACCCGCCTTCGGGTCATATATAGGGGCTTGTTATAGCATAACCACAGGACGCGATCACCTTGCATTGTGTGCTGATCCTATTCCGAATTATGGGTATTATAGGGAACAAACAACTCACACACGTGTTTACATGGAATCTTCGATGTTAAAAATCTTTAATACAATGACGCGCCAGAAAGAGGAATTTAAACCTATCCATGCCGGGGAAGTCGGCATGTACGTGTGTGGTATTACGGTTTACGATCTCTGTCATATCGGCCATGGCCGTACCTTTGTTGCGTTCGACGTGGTCTCTCGCTACCTGCGCTTCCTGGGCTATAACCTGAAGTACGTGCGTAACATTACCGACATCGACGACAAAATCATCAAGCGCGCTAATGAAAACGGCGAAAGCTTTGTTGCGCTGGTGGATCGCATGATTGTTGAGATGCACAAAGATTTTGACGCCCTCAATATTCTGCGTCCGGACAGCGAGCCGCGTGCGACCCACCATATCCACGAAATTATCGAGATCACCGAAAAGCTGATCGAACGCGGTCACGCCTATGTGGCGGACAACGGCGACGTGATGTTCTCCGTGCCGACGGATCCAACCTACGGTGCGCTTTCCCGCCAGGATCTGGACCAGCTTCAGGCCGGCGCGCGCGTGGACGTGGTTGACGTGAAGCGTAACCCGATTGACTTCGTGCTGTGGAAAATGTCCAAAGAGGGTGAACCAAGCTGGCCTTCCCCGTGGGGCGAAGGCCGTCCGGGCTGGCACATTGAATGTTCAGCGATGAACTGCAAGCAGCTGGGCAAACACTTCGACATTCACGGCGGCGGTTCGGATCTGATGTTCCCGCACCACGAAAACGAAATCGCGCAGTCCACCTGCGCCCACGGCGGCGAGTACGTTAACTACTGGATGCACTCCGGGATGGTGATGGTTGACCGCGAGAAGATGTCGAAATCGCTGGGCAACTTCTTCACCGTGCGCGACGTGCTGAAGTATTACGACGCGGAAACCGTGCGCTACTTCCTGATGTCTGGCCACTATCGTAGCCAGCTGAACTACAGCGAAGAGAACCTGAAGCAGGCGCGCTCGGCGCTGGAGCGTCTGTACACCGCGCTGCGCGGCACCGACAAATCTGTGCCTGCGGCGGGCGGCGAAGCGTTCGAAGCGCGCTTCGTTGAGGTGATGAACGATGACTTCAACACCCCGGAAGCCTACTCCGTACTGTTCGACATGGCGCGCGAAGTGAACCGCCTGAAGTCAGAGGACATGGCAGCGGCGAATGCGCTGGCATCTCATCTGCGTAAGCTCTCTTCCGTGCTCGGCCTGCTGGAGCAGGAGCCGGACGCGTTCCTGCAGAGCGGCGCGCAGGCGGACGACGGTGAAGTGGCGGAGATTGAAGCGCTGATCAAGGCGCGTCTGGAAGCGCGTCAGGCCAAAGACTGGGCGGCGGCGGATGCGGCGCGTAACCGTCTGACCGAGATGGGCATCATTCTGGAAGACGGCCCGCAGGGGACGACCTGGCGTCGTAAGTAAGTCTGTAACGCCCGGTGGCGCTAACGCTTACCGGGCCTACTTTTACCTTCTTTTCCACCACAACATCCCCATCAGCACCACCCCCGGCAGCCACACCCACAGCAGTTCCGAGATAATGACCTCATGCCCGTACGGCGTGGCGTAGCGCGACAGCGCAAACGGCGCGACCTTAATCACCTGCCACGGCGCAAAGAAGCGCTCGTCTGACCACGGCCACAGCCAGCCTACGCCTTTTCCGCCGGTGGTAACGGAATCCAGCAGGCTGTGCGACAGCAGTGAAACGGTTAAGAACAGCCAGCAGCGCGTCAGGCTGGCCCGGAACCATCGTCGGCCAATCAGCACGCAGAGTATCGGTACCGCAAAGGCAAACAGCAGCGAATGGGTAAAGCCGCGGTGGCCGAAAATATTCCCGTAGGCGACGCCGAATTTGAACGCCAGCACGTCGGCGTCCGGCAGCATGGCGAGCACGATCCCGGCAAACAGCAGGCGGGGAGGGATGACTTTCGTTCCCAGACCTAAGCCCAGGCAAAGGGGAACAGCAGCGTGAGTGATAACGGTAGGCATTGCAATTATCCATGGCAAATCACAGCAATATAGCAGCGAATTCGCTGCAGCAAACCTGTGTCAAATTCTGATTTTACGCCGACTCGCGGGCGATAAGCTGCCCGGACAGCGTTATGCGCTGGGTTTGCAGATCCGGCTCCTTCAGCTTGCGGATAATCAGCCCCGCCGCCTGTCGTCCTGTTTCATCGCTGGCCGAAGAGACGTAGGTGAAGGAAGGGGAGGTGAGGTTGACGTGGAGCATATCTTCAAAACCGATCAGCGCCACCTGCTGGGTCAGGAACACGTCTTTCCCCACGGTGCGGCCCACCTGATGAATGCCGGAAATGGAGCCGATCATCGCATCCGGGGAGTGGCAAAGCAGGGCGGTGATGGAGCTGTTTTTCTCCAGAAGCTGGCGCGTTGCCATCGCGGCGGCCTGAGTGTCGTCGCTGCAGGCCGGTGAATAATCATCGCGCCAGACCAACCCGTTTTGCGTCATCGCGCTGCGAAAGCCGAGCAGGCGCTGCTCGCGGATAAGACAGCCCTCGCGCCCGCCAATGTAGGCGATCGTGCGGTGTCCGCGTTCGATAAGATAGCGTGCGGCCAGGTTCGCCGCCTGGCGATTATCGCGCATGACCAGATTGCATTTTTCGTCCAGCAGAGACTGCGAGACCGCCACCAGCGGCAGCGGGCACTGGCGGATCTGCTCCGGTAAAGCGGCGTTACGGGTGTCAGATGCCAGATAAATAACGCCCGCGACGCCCTGCTGCTTAAACGACAGCAGGGTCCGTTCCAGATGTTCCTGGTCGTTCAGCGGCTGGCCGAGAAACACCATATAACCCTGCTTCTCCAGCTCCTGAACGATGCTCGCCATCACCTTGATGGAAAAGCTGTCGCTGAAGTCGCGCAGGATCAGGCCGATAAGATTGGAGGTGTTGGCGCGGAGATTGGCAGCGGCAACGTTATGAACATAGCCCAGCGTCGTGATGGCGGCATTGACCTTCTCGATCGTCGCCTCTGAGATTTTCCCTTTCTGACGTAGCACCAGCGACACGGTAGAGACCGAGACGCCCGCGTGCTTTGCGACATCAATGATGCTGACTTTCTTCAAAACCGCTCCCTGAAATTTACCGATTATCAGCCGGATAAGACACGTCTCCCAGCGTACAGGAGACGTGTCGTCCAGGCATCTTATTATTTGCCGATCATGGTGGACATGGTCTGGGCGATAAACTGTGCTCTGGCACCGAAAATCACCTGGATCCCGTTGTCGCCGACGAAGACCACGCCGCGTGCGCCAAGCCCGTTCAGTCCGTCCCTGTCCACCGCATCGCTCTTCGCCACTTCCAGACGCAGGCGGGTGATGCAGGAGCCGACGGAGTCAATGTTCTGCGCGCCGCCCAGCAGGCCGATGATTTCGGTGGCAAGTTCGGAATCGGACTTGTCATTCGCGCTGGCGGTCACCTCCGTACGGCCCGGCGTTTTCACGTCGAAACGACGGATCACGAAGCGGAACGTGAAGTAGTAGATCAGCGCCATCGGAATGCCGATGATAATGGCACTCAGGAAGTTGGTCTGATAGCCGTTAAACGACGGCAGGATCCCGAACGACAGGTAGTCGATAAAGCCCGCCGAGAACGATTTGGCGATATGCGCGTGCAGCAGGTACATGGTCATGTACGCCAGGCCCGCCATGATGGCGTTGAAGACGTACAGAATCGGCGCCACGAAGATAAAGGTGAACTCTACCGGCTCGGTGATCCCCGTCAGGAAGCAGGTGAGGGCAGCGGAGAAGAGAATACCGGCCGCGATTTTCTTATTCTTCGTATGCGCTTCGTGGTACATCGCCAGGCATGCAGCAGGCAGCGCGAACAGCATCAGCGGGAACTCGCCCTGCATGAACTTACCGGCGTTCTGGTAGGTGTCGCTGCTGAAGGATTTCACCCCCTCTTCGAGCATCTTGAACCAGATGGTCTGGTCGCCGTGGATCACCTGGCCCGCCTGGGTGGTGTAATCCCCGAACGAATACCAGAAGGACGGATACCAGATGTGGTGCAGGCCGAGCGGGATCAGCGCGCGCTCCACCAGCCCGAAGATAAAGGTCGATGCCGCCTGGTTATCACCGTTTACGATCACGGAGAGCGCATCGATACCGGCCTGAATATGCTGCCAGACGTACGGTAGCAGCAGCCCCATCAGGAAAGAGAGGAACGCCGTGGCGATCGCCACAAAGCGCTTCCCGGAGAAGAAGCCGAGGAACTCCGGCAGCTGCATGGTGTGGAAGCGGTTGTAGCACCAGGCTGCGAGAATGCCGCAGATAAGCCCGCCGAAGACGCCCATCTGCAGCGTCGGGATGCCGACCACCATGGCATATTTTCCGCCTTGTGAGGCCATTTCCGGCGTGATGCTTAATACGGTACTGATGGTGATGTTAGTGACAAACACCGACACCGCCGCGGACAGCGCCGCGATACCGGATTCCGACGCCAGACCGACAGCAGAGCCGATGGCAAACAGCATCGGCAGGTTATCAAAGATAACCCCGCCGGCGTTCATCATCAGCGGCAGGTGGAACTTATCGCCGAAGGCCAGCAGCAGGCCCGCAGCGGGAAGCAGTGAAATTGGCAGCATCAAGGCGCGACCAATCATCGATAACTTAGACAGCGATTTAACAAACCCTGATATCAGACTCATGCTGATTTCCCCCGAGTAGCGCTTTTTTAGCGCTGTTATTGTAAGTAGAACGTTTTAGTAGAACGTTCTACTTATCGTGGAGAAAGTCTGAAAAACGTGCAACATAATTTCCACGTTTCACCCAGAGGGAATCGTGATTATTTGAAGTTGATCGATAATTAACCGTGATGGATGTGGGGGGATTTTTGATCCCCTCTCCCATTTGGGGAGAGGGTTAGGGTGAGGGGAGACTCAGGCCGTCACGGTCACGCTCTGCCCTTCAAAGCTCACGGTCTGGCCGGCGACAATCTTGCAGCGCTTGCGGGTTTCCACCACGCCGTCGACTAAAACCCGCCCGTCGGCGATAACGATTTTTGCCTGCGCGCCGCTTTCGCTCCAGCCTTCCAGCTTGAGCAGATCGCACAGCTCAACGTGTGGGTGTTTGCCTAATGAAAATGTGGCCATCTTATGCTTCCTCTACATCGTGGTACTCTTCGCATGCCTGCAAAGTATTCTGAATCAGCGTTGCTACAGTCATCGGGCCAACGCCGCCCGGCACTGGCGTAATGTAAGAGGCGCGAGCCGCCGCATCTTCGTACACCACGTCGCCGACCACTTTGCCGTTTTCCAGACGGTTAATCCCGACGTCCACGACAATCGCGCCCTCTTTGATCCACTCGCCCGGAATAAAGCCCGGCTTGCCGACCGCGACGATCAGCAGATCGGCGTTTTCAACGTGGTGACGCAGGTTTTTGGTAAAGCGGTGGGTCACGGTGGTAGTGCAGCCGGCCAGCAGCAGCTCCATGCTCATCGGACGGCCCACGATGTTGGACGCGCCGATGACCACGGCGTTCAGGCCGTAGGTGTCGATATTATAACGCTCCAGCAGCGTCACGATGCCGCGCGGGGTGCACGGGCGCAGACGCGGCGCGCGCTGGCACAGGCGGCCCACGTTGTACGGATGGAAACCGTCGACGTCTTTATCCGGTGCGATACGCTCCAGCACCTTCACGTTGTCGATGCCCGCAGGCAGCGGCAGCTGAACCAGAATGCCGTCGATCTCTTTATCGGCATTCAGGGTGTCAATAAGTTCCAGCAGTTCCGCTTCGCTGGTGGTTTCCGGCAAATCGTAAGAGCGGGAGACGAACCCCACCTCTTCACACGCTTTGCGTTTGCTGCCGACATAAATCTGCGATGCCGGGTTGCTGCCAACCAGCACAACGGCCAGCCCGGGAGCGCGCTTTCCGGCGGCTTTACGCGCCTTCACTTTTTCCGCGACCTCAGAGCGCACCTGCTGCGCAATCGTTTTACCGTCAATAATCTTTGCTGCCATCAGAGAGAAGATTCCGTCTGTAACGTTTGAAAGGGGGGATTGCCTGTATTTTGTCAGAAGCGAGCGCCGCTGTCAGTCACCCTTTACGAGTTTTCATCCGCGAGGCGCAAAAACCCTTCTTAAGTGATGGTCAATTTCTTAGGCGGGATTAGGATGTGACCTGGCGAAATGGCAGTGTTTTGACATATTTAAAAATTACATCCTGAGCTACTTAGTCTCCTCCGAAATAAGTTTTCAATTACGCAATTGAACGTATTTCTTATTCCCGATTTTTCGCGGGAAGGGTTATTTACATTTTAAAGGAATAGACATGAAACTCAGCAACATTGCTTCTTCTGTTATTGCAACACTGGCCCTGGTCGCGGGTGCCGCTAATGCAGCCGATCCCGTTACGCCGGTTACCGTAAATGGCGGTACCGTGCATTTTAAAGGTGAACTGGTTAATGCTGCTTGTTCAGTAAATACCGATTCTTCCGAGCAGACGGTTAATCTCGGTCAGTATCGTACCGCGAAATTCACCAAAGTGGGCGACACCACCTCTAATATTCCGTTCAACATTGAACTGAATGATTGCGATCCGCTGGTTGCGAAAACCGCTGCCGTTGCTTTCACCGGCCAGATCGACGCGACCGACAAAACCCTGCTGGCCGTGACGTCCGGTAACAACGACAACACCGCGAAAGGCGTGGGTATCGAGATCCTCGACAGCAAATCCAGCGTGCTGACCCCGGACGGTGCCACCTTCTCTGCCGCGAAAGACCTGATTAAAGGGACTAACACCCTGCAATTCACCGCGCGCTACAAATCAACGGCTGCAACCACCGAGCCAGGCCAGGCGAACGCTGACGCCACCTTCGTAATGAAATACGAATAATACCCTCGCACAGGGATGTTCAGGCCTCAGGGACGAGGCCCGTCATACGCTACTGCCAGGAACGAAGGATGACAAGGACTGGAACACTACTGCTGTTAACCCTTGCGATGGCCTGCCCGGCATCGGCGCATACCGTGGTGATCGAAGGCGGCAAGGTGCATCTTCGGGGGGAGCTGGTAAACGGCGGCTGCGCCGTGGCGCCCGACAGCCAGAATATGCGCATCGACATGGGGCAGTACCGAACCAATTCATTTTCCGGTGTGGGCAGCTTTTCAACGGTTAATGTGCCGTTCACCGTGCGGCTGCTGGACTGCAGCGTGGATGTCTCCCGCATCGTGGGGATCCAGTTTCAGGGCGTGACGCCCGCGGAAGATCCGCAGGTTTTTCTGGCGACATCGCGGCCAGGTGAAACACCTGTCAGCAGCGGCGTGGGGCTGGCGCTTTTCGATGAGCAGCAGCGTCAGATTATCCCGAATGCGACGGCCGTCAGCTGGTTGCCCGTGAATACCAGCGAGCTCGCATTTCATTTTAGCGCCCGCTATCGCGCTATTTCCGAACACCTCGTGCCAGGCAATATTCAGTCGGACGTCTGGTTTACGTTGATTTATCCATAACACCTGCGAACACATTATTAAAGGTACGGTTTTGATGAATATGCTAATTAAACCAGGACTGCTTTTATCGTTTATTTTAATGATGGTTTCTGCTTGCGCGAATGCTTCCGGCGGTATTGCGCTGGGGGCCACGCGCGTTATTTATCCGGCGGATGCGAAGCAAACGTCGCTGGCGATCACCAACAGCAATAAACAAGAACGCTACTTAATTAACGCGTGGATCGAAAATGCCAGCGGGCAAAAGGAAAAAACCTTTGCCGTCACGCCGCCGCTGTTTGTTAGCGAGCCGGACAGCGAAAACACGCTGCGTATTATTTACGCCGGGCCCGCGCTGCCCGCCGATCGTGAATCGCTCTTTTACATGAACGTGAAGGCGATCCCGTCAGTGAACAAAGCGAAAACAGAAAACAATAACGTGCTGCAGCTGGCGATCCTTTCGCGCATCAAGCTGTTTGTGCGCCCGAATAACCTGGCGATGCAGCCGGATGAGGCGCTTTCCCAGCTGCGCTTTGAGCGCGTGGGGAACCATCTCAAAGTCAGCAACGCCTCGCCGTATTACATCACTCTGGTCAACCTGAAGCTGGGCGGTCAGACGCTGGAAAACCTGATGGTCGCGCCGAAAAACTCGGCTCAGCAGGTGCTGCCCGCCGGGGCCGGCGGTACGCTCTCCTGGCAGAGCGTGAATGACTACGGCGCCATTACACCGGCGCGCAGCGTCAACCTGTGAGCAGAGTCAGGGCGATGAAAAACCACCAGGGACGTTACTGCCCGGTTGCACTGGCGCTGATGGCCGCGCTCTGGCCGCAGGCCGGCTGGAGCGAAAGCTACTTCAACCCGGCCTTCTTATCCGACGACACCGCCAGCGTGGCGGATTTGTCGCGTTTTGAACAGGGGCACCAGCAGGCACCCGGCATCTATCGCGTGGATATCTGGCGTAACGATGAGTTTATCGGCACCCAGGACGTGCGTTTTGAACAGGCCGAGAACACGCCGCCGGTGGCGGGCGGCCTGTCGCCGTGCATTACGCGCGCGATGCTCGATCGCTTTGGCGTCAACGTTGCCGCATTTCCCGAGCTGGCGAAGGTGCAGGGTGAAACGTGCGTTCCATTGACCACGGCCATTCCCGGCAGCGAAACGGTATTTAACTTTGCTTCACAGCGCCTGAACGTCAGCCTGCCGCAGGTGGCAATGCAAAACAGCGCGCGCGGCTATATTCCGCCTGAACAGTGGGATGAAGGCATTCCCGCCGCGCTGGTGAACTACAGCTTTACGGGCAACCGGGGAAGCGAAGACGACAGCTATTACCTGAACCTGCAAAGCGGGCTGAACTATGGTGCCTGGCGTTTACGCAACAACGGCGCATGGCGCTACACGCAAAATAACGGGAAGCGGCGCAGCGAGTGGCAGAATATTGGCACCTGGGCGCAGCGCACCGTTATCCCACTGAAAAGTGAGCTGGTGCTGGGCGACAGCAACACCGGGAATGACGTTTTCGACAGCGTCGGTTTTCGCGGCGGGCGGCTCTATTCGTCTGACAGCATGTACCCCGACAGCCTGCAGGGTTATGCGCCGACCGTGCGCGGTATTGCCCGTACGCCTGCCAAAGTGGTGGTTCGCCAGAACGGCTACGTTATCTATCAAAGCTACGTCCAGCCCGGCGCGTTCGCCATTACCGATCTTAACCCGACCTCCTCCAGCGGTGACCTTGACGTCACGGTGGAAGAGAAAGACGGCAGCCAGCAGCGCTACACCGTGCCGTACTCCACCGTGCCGCTCCTGCAGCGTGAAGGGCGCTGGAAATATGACCTCGTGGCGGGGGATTACCGCAGCGGTAACAGCGACCAGGATACACCGTTCTTCGCCCAGGGCACCCTGATTACCGGCCTTGCTAACGGCTTTACGCTCTATGGCGGCACCCAGCTGGCGTCACGCTATACCGCAGTGGCCGTCGGTGCCGGGAAAAACCTCGGTGACTGGGGCGCAGTCTCAGTCGATATCACCCACGCCCGCAGCCAGCTCGCGGACGACAGCAAACATGAAGGTCAGTCCCTGCGTTTTCTGTATGCAAAATCGCTGAACGGGTTTGGCACCAACTTCCAGCTGCTGGGCTACCGCTACTCAACGAAGGGGTTTTACACCCTGGACGACGTGGCCTGGCGCTCAATGGAGGGCTACCAGTATGCCGATAGCCAGGACGATAACGATGTGCCGGACGTGCAGAGCTATCACAACCTGACGTGGAATAAAAAAGGCCGCTTCCAGCTCAATATTTCCCAGTCGCTGGGGGATTACGGCTCGGTCTATATCTCCGGGAGCGAGCAAACCTACTGGGGGACGGACGAAACAAACCTCTGGTATCAGCTGGGCTACGCGGGGGGCGTGAAGGGGATCAACTACTCCCTGTCATGGTCGTGGAACAAATCCGTCGGGATCGACGGTACCGACCGGATCGCGTCGTTTAACGTCTCCGTGCCGTTTAGCCTCTTTACCCGCCAGGGCTATCGCCGGGACAGCGCGATCGATCGCGCCTATGCCACCGCATCCGCCAGCCGAAACAGCGATGGCGACACGAGCTGGCAAACCGGCGTCAGCGGCACGCTGCTTGAGGACCGCAACCTGAACTACAGCGTGACCCAGGGACACGCCAGCACCAACGGCTCAAGCGGAAGCGCCAGCGCCAACTGGCAGGCAACCTACGGCACGCTGGGCGTGGGCTACAACTATTCCCGCGATCAGCACGATCTCAACTGGCAGCTCTCCGGCGGGGTGGTTGGCCATTCAGACGGCGTGACCTTCAGCCAGCCGCTGGGCGATACCAACGTGCTGATTAAGGCGCCGGGGGCATCAGGCGTCAGCGTGGAAAACCAGACCGGCGTGAAGACGGACTGGCGAGGCTACGCGGTCATGCCGTATGCCACCGTCTACCGCTACAACCGCGTGGCGCTGGATACCAATACCATGAGCAACAACACCGACATCGAAAACAACGTGAGCAGCGTGGTGCCGACCAAAGGCGCGCTGGTCCGCGCCAGCTTTGATACCCGCATTGGCGTGCGCGCCCTGCTGACGGTAACGCGCGGCAACCAGCCGGTGCCGTTCGGCGCAGTGGTGCGCGAAACCCAGAGCGGCGTGACCAGCATGGTGGGGGATGACGGGCAAATTTACCTGAGTGGGCTGCCGCTGGAAGGCGAACTGCTGGTCCAGTGGGGTAACGGGGCGCAGTCCCAGTGCCGTGCGCCTTACAGCTTGCCTGAAAAGAGCCTGCAACAGGCGATCACACTTAAGGGGATCCGCTGTGATTAAAATCCATATCTTTGCCTTGTCGCTTCTGGCACTCCTGCCCGCGACAAACGCGTTAGCCACCGTGTGCGTCAATGAAAAGGGCGTGCCGACGGAGGTGCATTACGACCTGACGGATAAATTCAACAGCTCGAATAACCAGGTTGGGCAGGTTGTCACCCTCAGCGAGAAATCGCAGTGGGTGGGGGTCAACGCCGTCTGCCCGAAGGGCACCGTCGGGAATACCACCAAGCGCAGCTACGTGACGGATTACCCGATCACCGGGACCAGCGATGGCTATCAGTATCTGAAGCTTAAAGACTATCTGGACGGGGCGATGAAGATCACGGACAGCTATGCTGGCGCGTTTTATCCACCCAAAAGCTATATCCAGATGGGGAGCCATCCGAATGTTTCAAAAAACAAACCGTTTGGCGTGCAGGATTCCAGCCTTATTTTCCGTCTTAAGGTGACCCGACGCTTTATCAATATGGTGGTGATCCCGCGTGCCACCATGTTCCGCGTTTACGTCACTACCACCTCCTCCGATCCGTTGACCACCCCGGTCTACACCATCAGCTACAGCGGAACCATTCAGGTGCCGCAGAGCTGCGCCATCAACGCCGGCAATGTGGTTGAATTTGATTTCGGCGACATTGGCGCCTCCCTGTTCAGCAAGGCGGGCGTGGGTAACAAGCCGGAGGGCGTCTCATCGCAAAGCAAAACCATCGCGATTAAATGCACCAACGTGGAGGCAAACGCCATGCTGACGATGCGCGTCGAGGCTGAAAAGGTCTCCAATAATGTGGTGGTGTCGGATAACCCGGATGTGGGGTTTATCATTGCCAACGAGAGCGGTGCGCCGCTCACGCCTAACAACCTGACGAGCAAAATTCCGTTCCGCCTGGACGACAGCGCGCAGGCGCAGGTGGGGATCCGGGTCTGGCCGGTGAGCGTGACGGGCAACAAGCCAGCGGAAGGGCGCTTTACCTCGCGCGGATATTTGCGTGTGGATTACGACTAAGGAGCAGACATGCGAAACGGGATCCGTTTTATCACCGTGGCGCTCTTTGCGCTTTGCACCCAGGCTCAGGCGGAAACCGCATTGGGCGAAATTAATATTCGGCTCTACGGCAATATCGTCGATTTCACCTGCGTGGCAGAGGGTAACGATAGCGACAAAACGGTCACGCTGGGCACCTGGCCCACGAAGCAGCTCAACACCACGGGGAGCCGCACGCAGCCTATGCCCTTCACGCTGAAGCTGACCGGCTGTCCGCCCGGGGCGGCGTCCATAACGTTCTCGGGTAAGGCTGACGGGAGCAATAGCGGGTTGCTGGCGCTGAATGATGCCAGTACAGCGAGCCACGTCGCCGTCGAGATCAGGGATGCGGATAAAACGCGTCTGGCGCTTCAGCAGGCCAGCCAGCCGGTCACGGTTGATGCACTGGGGAATGCGACCCTGTCATTTTATGCCAATTATATTGCCACGGCCGATAACCCTCAGCCCGGACGGGCTGATGCGGATGCTACCTTCATGATTAATTATAATTAGCACTGACCGCACTCCCTGCAGCTCGGATAAACTGCAGGGAGTGAATTCAGGTTATAGCAGCTCGTGCGCTTTGGCGTAATCTATTAATTCCACGATGCTTTGTACGCCAAGCTTGGAATAAATATTGGATTTGTGCGCACTGATGGTCTTATTGCTCAACAGTAACTGTTCAGCAATCTCCTTATTGGATAATCCATTCGCCAGATAACGTAATACCGTGACCTCGCGATTCGATAATGGCATATCCGCTGCCATCCCTTTTCCCGAACCCATATGGTTTATAAAATTCAGCGTTTCCGACGGGAAAAAAGAATAGCCCATCAGAATCATCTCTACGGCGTTGTAGATCTCACCCAAATCTTTTCGTTTACTGACGAAGCCGTTGGCCCCGGCGCGAATCGCACGACCCGCGTAAAATAACTCTGATTTAGAGGAGAGGAACAGAATCTTAATGTCTTTGTTTAAGTTTCTGATTCTCTTCAGTAAAGCGAAGGCGTCTGTGCCCGTAAGTTCGATGTCAAGGATCACCAAATCGATAGGATGATTGCGAATACAGTCAAGAACTTCATGGCTATCGCCAGACTTAAGCTTGACTGTGATATTTTTATTTTTCTGTAGCAGGACCTCTATCGACATTCTGACGATAGGATGTTCGTCCATAATGATAACGGATGCCGGTTTCATTTTTAATGCCTCAGATTGTTAAAAGCGTTATGCAGAGTTTGTAAAACTCTCGAAATGCCGGAAGGATATAAAGTGCAGATCCCTATACCGTAGTATTTCCCTGGAAAGAGCGAAAGCATCCTTGTTTACGTAATGAAAAGAACAGTGCCTCAGCGCGGTCATCTCATTTGGCTGGTGTTGGCAAAAAGATTTTTCTTATTCAGATTTGGTACGCATCTTATTATACAGAGTAAGTTTTTTCCGAAAACCCTGTAAATTAGTCTCCGCTTATTGGGTTGTATTATCTTCTGGATCTTAATGGCTATGTTTTTAAATTTAGCGGAAATATCCTGTTATCCCATTTACCGCATCTTTTCATCTTTATGTAATAACAAAAAATAACAGATGTCTCTTTATGTTGCGTAATTGTTAATAAAAAAGACCGCCGATTCGGCGGGCGACCCAGGGTCAAAGAGGCGAAAAAGTGCCCTCGCAAGGTGTCAAACCTTCATCTGAAAGTGCTTAAGGCGCATCAACGTCACGCCATCATCGCGCAGGAGAACATGCTATCCACTTTGCTTTCCGCTCCTGGAGAGTGAAGCGAAGCTGCTTGTTTTTACATCATTATCATCTTATTAACGCCTTCTGCATTCACTTAACGGATGGAGGAAAGTGCTGCCTTTAGTTCATTCTGTGATATTTCACATGGTTCCGAACCATAAATTAGGAATAGTTATAAAATCGAATGCATTGTTAAAATTTAACCATTTCATAACACGCGTGGTAAGTAAATTCCTAAAGCGCTTTAGGAAATAAGAAGTTAGTGCGTAGGTTAAAACGTGCAGTCAGAGAGGTTATTAAGAAGGTGTAACAATTCCTGGCGATGGCTCAGCCCCAGCTTAAGCAGGATGCAGCTGAGACGATAGATAATGCGGCTATAGGGGCGATTCTGCAGAAGAGCAATCTGACGCAGCGTCTTACCGCGGGCAAGCTCCTGCAAAATGGGCCATTCATTGCGGGAAAACCAGTCTTTATCGGACCCCTGCGGCGGGCGGGCATCCATCAGGCAGTGTTGAAGCCCTGCCGCGTTCATCTGACGTTCCAGCACGTGAAAAGGCCCCGCCGCTTTGCAGAAGAGGCGGGTATCATAATTATCTGCCCGGACCAGTAGCCACGGCGTCAGGAAGGGGGGATACAGGCTATGCCTTCTTAACTGATCCAGTTGATCAATCAGCCCGGTGGAACGGCTTTCTACATCCACCACCAGACGCGCTGAAGGCCATTGTGCCTGAGCACCGAGCGCATCATCCAGTGAGATATAGTCGCAACAGCTGCTCAGGGGAAACTGTCCATTGAGAAAACCGGTGCGCAGAAAATGATCCTCCGTGACCAGAATGATAAACGGAGCGTCGGTTTTTCGGGGCTGGCTGATGGACTGGCTCAAAAACTCGAGCCGGTCGAAAAAGGGGGGAGCAAAAGGTGAGCGCGTAAATCCCAGTGCATCACTTCCTGTACGCCGCCGCCGGTAACGGCGCACTGTCATTCGCATGGTCTCCCTCCTGGAAATGGCTCTTTAATCCTCCGGCCATGTCCAGGACGGCCAGTAATATCCCTGGCCGAGATCTGCGCCTGCCTGCAGTGCCCAGGTGCGATCGCGTTCAGTCTCAATACCTTCGATGAGCACGCTCCCGGCCAGCTGAAAGCAACGTGAAACCAGCTGCCTCAGCGCGGGTGTGGCGCGTAAACGCCAGAATGCGCCCTTATCAATTTTGATGCCGTTCAACGGTAATCGACAAAATAAAAACGGCTTAATGACCGTTTCGTCGATGTCATCCAGCCATATACTGTGCCCCTGTTCCCGGAGTTTCGACAGGTTTTGAATGACGCGCTGCTTCTGTGCGGCAGAGAACGCCAGAAAGGCAGAGAGCTCAACAATCTCGATATTCAGCGGCGTGTTTTTCAGATTGATGAGCCGCTGAAAAGACGCTGGCTCTGTCAGAACGGTTATCGGCAGATTAATAAAAAGGTTGTTACCGTGCGGCGTCTTTTTTAGTGCGGCAAGCTGCGCTTCAAGCAGCGTCATTGACCAGCCTGCCGACTGATGGCGGAAAAAATCCTCGCTGTGCTGCGTTTCGGACAGAATGCTAAGCACCTCCACGCCAACCTGACGCTGAGAGGTGAGGTCGACGACAGGCTCCAGTTTGATGCCGACGATGTCCTGAGAAATAAACTGTAACCGGGGGGGCGTATCGAACGGGTTTTGCGCTGTCACTCCATTGTCCTGTTGTCTGTCAGCCTCCAGGCGGCCGGGAAACCTCGCTCTAGTGTGACGAGCCGACGAGCAGGAAAACAGCAGGCGTTACTTAAATGCAACTAAGCCTTTTCGCAGCGCTAAATTTTACGCTGAAACAGCGAGAAATGTTGAGAAAATAGCCGTATTTACAATCGGCTAGCGGTAATTGCCCCCGAAAACGGAAAAGGCATTGACTCACCTGACATTGACCGTATAATTCTTCGCGTTTCACCACCGCGAAGTTCACTCTTCTCAGTGCGCCCTTAGCTCAGTTGGATAGAGCAACGGCCTTCTAAGCCGTAGGTCGTAGGTTCGAATCCTACAGGGCGTGCCATTTAGAAACAGGCACTACGCCAGTTTCAAACCAGCCTGATTTTCTCCCTGTGTCGTATTTGCGTCATGGTTGCCAAAATGGCCTCAATTTTCCGTGCGTGTGAGCTCAAAGGGTTCAGCGCAAGGTGAGCATCCCCTTTTATCACGCATTAATTTGAGCAGGATCCTGCAGAGATTTGCGCTTGCCAAAGCATAGATAATGCGTATAGTTCTCATTTGCATTGCAACCAATATATTCTAAGGCCCGTCCACGGGCTATTTTTGCGCGCACTTTCAAACGAGTTAACGATGAACAACACCAAAATGCACAAAACGCTGCTGGCGCTCGCCATTGGCGCGGTTACACATTCCGCCTGGGCGGCAGAGGATAAAAAAGAAGACACCATCGTTGTGCAGTCTGCACCTGCCGGCGACTTTAAACCCGGTGGCGACCAGCTGGTGCCGGCCTTCCTTGATGGGCAGGTGGCGAACGGCGGGCGAATGGGGATGCTCGGCCAGCAGAACGCCATGGACGTGCCGTTCAATATCATCAGCTACACCTCAAAACTGGTGGAAGATCAGCAGGCGAAAACCATTGCTGACGTGGTCGCCAACGACGCGGGCGTGCAGTTTGTGCAGGGTTACGGCAACAGCGCGGAAACCTTCCGCATTCGCGGCCTGAAGTTTGACGGCGACGACATGACCTTCGGCGGCCTCTCCGGCGTGCTGCCGCGCCAGGTGGTGGATGCCCAGATGGTTGACCGCATTGAGATCTTCAAAGGGGCAAACTCCCTGATGAACGGCGCGGCAAGCTCGGGCGTGGGCGGGATGATCAACCTTGAGCCAAAGCATGCCGGGGAAACGCCGCAGGCGAAAGTGGGCGTGGACTACACCTCGGATTCCCAGATTGGCACCACGCTGGATGCGGGCCGTCGCTTTGGCGATAACGACCAGTTCGGCGCGCGCGTGAACCTCGTGCATCGTGAAGGGGAAACCGGCGTACCGAACGATCGCCGCCGCACCACGCTGCTCTCCACCGGCCTGGACTACAAAGGCGACCGCTTCCGCACCTCGCTGGATCTGGGCTATCAGAAGAAAACCTTCCACGGCAGCCCGACCAGCGTCAACATCTCGGCGGTGGACTTCGTGCCTGAACCGCCGAAAAACGATCGTAACTTCTCGCAGAAGTGGGCCTACAGCGATATCGAAAACGAGTTCGGGATGTGGCGCAGCGAGTACGACATCACCGATAGCTGGACGGCCTATACCGGCCTGGGCGCGCAGCACGCGCACGAAGAGGGGATTTACAGCGCGCCGAAGCTGGTGGACAAGAGCGGTAACGCAACGGTCAGCCGTCTGGATACCAACCGCATCAGCGATTCCGTCAGCGGGATGGCGGGCATTCGCGGCAACTTCAACACCGGCTTCGTCTCGCACAAGGTCAACGTCGGGTACTCCGCAATGACCAAAAACGAAAAAATCGCGTGGAAAATGTCGGCGGCGAAGGATAACCCGACCACCAACATCTACCACAACACCGGCGTGGATATGCCGGACAGCACCAACTTCAACGGTTCCGGCGGTAAATACAGCGATCCGCTGACCAGCGGGCGCACCCGCACCCAGGGCTGGCTGCTGAGCGATACCCTGGGCGTGCTTGATGACAAGCTGCTGTTCACCGCAGGCGCGCGCCATCAGAAAGTGGTCGTTCGCGGGTATAACAAAATTACCGGCGCAGAGAACGACGCGGACGGCTTCGACGGCAGCCGCTGGATGCCAACCTACGGCGTGGTTTACAAACCGTGGGAAGAAATATCCCTCTACGCCAACCACACCGAAGCGCTGCAGCCGGGCAAAACCGCACCTAACACCGCCACCAACTACGGCCAGAGCACCGGCATCGTTCACTCTAAGCAGAACGAAGTGGGCGTGAAGGCGGACTTCGGGCGCGTGGGCGGCTCTCTGGCGCTGTTTGAGATTAAAATGCCCTCGGCGATCCTCGATGCTAACAATCACTACGGCCTGGATGCGGAGCAGCGTAACCGTGGCGTGGAGCTGAACGTCTTCGGCGAGCCGATGCTCGGGATGCGTCTGAACGCCAGCGCCACCTGGCTGCAGGCGGAGCTAACCAAAACCAAAAACGGCGTGAACCAGGGCAACGATGCGATCGGTATTCCGAACTTCTACGCCGTGCTGGGTGCGGAGTACGACATCAAGCCGGTTGACGGCCTGACAGCGACCGCGCGCGTGAACCACTCCGGCACGCAGTATGCCGACCTCGCGAACACCAAAAAGCTCGACAGCTACACCACGCTGGATCTGGGCATGCGCTATCGCTTCGCGGTAAACCACAACGCAAACCAGATGACCGTGCGCGCGGGCATCGACAACGTGACCAATGAGAACTACTGGGCCAGCGTGGACGATTCCGGTACCTACATCACTCAGGGCGAACCGCGTACCTTTAAGGTCTCGGTTGGCTACGAGTTCTAAGCGTTCCACCTCGTTATCCGGGGCACGGATGCCCCCATCCTTCCGTCATCATGTTATAAAATTGTAATAAAAGCTTCTTACACTGGTCGCCAACTCTTTACCTCTTGGCCAATGACAGGAAGCCGCTATGGGCAGACCCCTCAAATCCGTTTTTAAAAAAGAACATCGCGACGACATCGCTAACCGCAGCGCAAACCCGGTATTCTCCGAGGTGGCAGAGGTGTTCCTCTCCCGCCGCCGTTTTCTCCAGATGGGGGCCGTTGCGGGAGCCGCCGTATCATTCCCGTTTCTGATCAAACCTGAGATCGCCATTGCCGCGGTATCGAAGCCTTCCGCGCTGGCAAAAGCGGTTTCCCTGGGCTTTACCAGCATCGACGTCTCCACCGAAGATACGGTCAGGGTGCCGGAAGGCTATATTGCCCGCCCGTTCTATCGCTGGGGTGACCCGACGGGGATCAAAAACAACATGCCGGCCTTTAAGCCGGACGCCAGCAACACCACGGACGAACAGGCCGTGCAGGCGGGCATGCACCACGACGGCATGGCGTGGTTTAGCCTGCCGCAGGGGGAGCAAAACCCGGAGCATGGCCTGCTGGCGATGAACCATGAATACATCGACAACGGGATGCTGTTTACCGACGGTACGGCGAACTGGAGCCTCGACAAGGCCCGCAAGGGGCAGAACGCGATGGGCGTCTCGGTGGTGGAAGTGAAAAAAGCGGGCAGCGACTGGCAGGTGGTACGCCCGTCTTCATATGCCCGCCGCATCACCGTCAATACGCCGATGCAGCTTACCGGCCCGGCGCGGCATCAGGACTTAATGAAAACCGCCGCCGACCCGCAGGGGGAGCGCGTGCTGGGCACCATGCAAAACTGCGCCAACGGCCACACGCCGTGGGGCACCTATCTCACCTGCGAGGAAAACTGGTCGGATATTTTTGTCAAAAAAGCCGATCTCAATCCGCTGGAAAAACGCTACGGCATCAGCGACAGCGATGAATCCTACCGCTGGAACGAGGTGGACGAGCGGTTCAGCGTCGATAAAACTCCTAACGAACCCAACCGTTTCGGCTGGGTCGTGGAGATCGATCCCTACGACCCCACCTCCACACCGCGCAAGCACACCGCCCTGGGCCGCTTTAAGCATGAGGGGGCAGCCGTCACGCTCGCCGCCGATAACCGCGTGGTGGTCTACATGGGGGACGATCAGAAGTTTGAGTACATCTATAAGTTTGTCTCGGACAAAAAATACGATCCCGCGAACCGTGAAGCCAATATGCAGCTTCTGACTTCCGGCACGCTATACGTCGCCAGGTTCAACGAGGACGGTAGCGGCGACTGGCTGCCGCTGATCTTCGGGCAAAACGGCCTGGATAAGAGTAAAGGGTTTGAAAGCCAGGGGGATCTGCTGATTAAAACCCGCCTGGCAGCCGACGCGGTGGGGGCGACCAAAATGGATCGCCCCGAATGGATAGCCGTCGATCCGCACGCCAGCGGCAGCGTCTACTGTACGCTCACCAACAACAGCGATCGCGGGAAAGAGGGGAAAGCGCCGGTGGATGCCGCCAACCCGCGCGCCAACAACGTGTTTGGGCATATCATGCACTGGCACGAAGACGGCGCGGATCCTGCTGCCGCACGCTTTAAGTGGGATATTCTGGTCATGGCCGGACGCACCGACGGCGACGATCCGAAGGCCAAAGGCTCCATGCAGGGCGCGGCATTCGGCAGTCCGGACGGACTCTCTTTCGATCATCAGGGCGTCCTGTGGATCCAGACCGACGTCTCCTCCAGCACCATCAATAAGAAAGCGTACGAGGGAATGGGCAATAACCAGATGGTGGCGACCATTCCGGGCACCAACGAGTATCGCCGTTTCCTGACCGGGCCGCGCGGGTGTGAGATCACAGGCATTGCGTTTACGCCGGACAACCGCACGCTGTTTATCAACATTCAGCACCCAGGGGAGGGCGGGGATGATATTACCGACCCGGCCAATCCTCGCGCCGTCTCTAACTGGCCGGACGCCAGTCCGAACGGACGCCCGCGATCGTCCACGGTGGTGATCGTGAAAGCGGACGGCGGAATTATCGGGTCGTGACGTTTATCCGCCGGGCGCACGCGCTGGCCCGGCGTTAAGCTTGCTACCACCAGCATGAAGTGTTAAAACGTGCCCCTTCTAAAAAAGAGACAGGGGTAGGGCGTGAAAGACGCGTCATCCGCTTCAGGCCATGGTCGCGCTGAAGCCTCGTCGGATCAGAATCCGACGCTGCAACGTGGTTTGCAAAATCGACATATTCAGTTAATTGCCCTCGGCGGCGCAATCGGTACCGGGCTGTTTCTCGGCATCGGCCCCGCCATTCAGATGGCCGGCCCGGCGGTTCTGCTGGGTTACGCTATCGCCGGGATTATCGCCTTCCTGATCATGCGCCAGCTCGGCGAGATGGTCGTTGAAGAGCCGGTGTCAGGCTCCTTCGCGCACTTTGCCTATAAATACTGGGGCCCGTTCGCAGGCTTCCTCTCCGGCTGGAACTACTGGGTGATGTTTGTGCTGGTGGGGATGGCGGAGCTGACCGCCGCAGGCATCTACATGCAGTACTGGCTGCCGGACGTGCCCACGTGGATCTGGGCGGCGGCCTTCTTCATCATCATTAACGCCGTTAACCTCGTCAACGTGCGCCTGTATGGTGAAACCGAGTTCTGGTTTGCGCTGATCAAGGTGCTGGCAATTATCGGCATGATCGGCTTTGGCCTGTGGCTGCTGTTCTCCGGCCACGGCGGCGAGCGGGCCACTATCGACAACCTGTGGCAGCACGGCGGCTTCCTGGCGACCGGCTGGAAAGGGCTCATCCTCTCGCTGGCGGTGATTATGTTCTCCTTCGGCGGTCTGGAGCTGATTGGCATTACCGCGGCCGAAGCGCGCGATCCGCACAAAAGCATTCCGAAAGCGGTCAACCAGGTGGTGTACCGTATTCTGCTGTTCTATATCGGCTCGCTGGTAGTGCTGCTGGCGCTTTACCCGTGGGTGGAAGTGAAGTCCGACAGCAGCCCGTTCGTGATGATTTTCCACGATCTCAACAGCAACGTGGTCGCTTCGGCACTGAACTTTGTCATTCTGGTAGCCTCTTTGTCGGTGTACAACAGCGGGGTCTACTCCAACAGCCGTATGCTGTTTGGCCTCTCCGTACAGGGCAACGCGCCGAAGTTCCTCACCCGCGTCAGCCGCCGCGGCGTGCCGATCAATTCGCTGTTCCTTTCCGGCGCGATTACGTCTCTGGTAGTGCTAATCAACTACCTGCTGCCGAAACAGGCCTTCGGCCTGCTGATGGCGCTGGTTGTCGCCACGCTGCTGCTGAACTGGATCATGATCTGCCTGGCGCACCTGCGTTTCCGCGCGGCGATGCGCCGCAAGGGACGTGAGACGCAGTTCAAAGCGCTGCTCTATCCGGCGGGGAACTATCTCTGTATCGCGTTCCTGGCGTTGATTCTGGTGCTGATGTGCACCATGGATGAGATGCGACTTTCAGCAATGCTGCTGCCGGTATGGGTGGTGTTCCTGTTTATCGCGTTTAAGCTCTCACGCAAAAAGTAGCCCGTTTTTCGCCCTCTCCCTGTGGGCTGAGGGTTCCCCACAAATTAATGCGAGCACTGAACAATCCCCTCGCCCCTTTGGGGAGAGGGTTAGGGTGAGGGGAACATACGGCTGTGGTGGTCATTCCGTTCACTTTATGTTCCCTGCTACTCTGTAACGACATGACCGGTGAACGTGCCAGGGCGGCTCAATCGCCACCGCCCTGGCTACCCGGGCTCCCGGCGGTAAATCGCCGCTACGCGGTACCTTCGGCTAATTCCTTCCGGCTTATCGGGGACGGGCGGAGGTAACATCCCTGTAAAGCCCGCCCTCTCGGCGCATCCATGCGCCTCGCCCCGGCCTGCAGGAAACGCCTCAGCGATTTACAGCCGGCCCCTAGCGTCGG
>NZ_JADCLB010000016.1:0-124953 GCF_014982245.1 Enterobacter cloacae complex sp. P6RS | reverse complement strand
AAAACAATATGCAGAAGGTTTTGCTTCCGCGCCTATTTTTACTGAAAACAACGTCTTTTCGGCCAATGATTTTAAAAGGATGAATGATCTTCGATTTTCATTAGGTATTATTATAACCATGTTGAATGGCTATTCTCACCGTGATGACATGTTTGAGGATATGCTGGAAAGATATAATGACGATTTTCCATTGGAAAAAGAAATAGATAGCAGGGCGCATAAAGTGATTGAGTTTATTGAAGAGTGTAACTTTTCAAAAAAATCACGAATTTGGAAAAAAGCTGATCTCTTAACATTTTTTTGTGAATTAGATATTGCCTTAAATCAAGAATCTAAAAACTTAGATCCATCAATAGTAATCGATTCAGTGGAGAATTTCTTCTCTATCTCACAGGATGCAGTTTTAACCGAAAAAAACATTTACTCCATTTATTATAAAGCAGCCGTTCAGGCTTCAAACGATAGAGTAAATAGGGTTCGTAGAGGGATAATTATTCAGGGTATACTTGAAGGCTTAGAGCCTGAAATAATTTTTAGAAATCTTGTTTCTGAAGGTTATGCATGAATCTTTTTACGCATCGATAGTATTCGATGCGTTTCACTCCTTAAAGCACGTGAACAACGTGTAAGCATACCCGTTTTAGTTCCACGCGCTTTTTGAGAGTTCCGGTTTTTCAGCCATCTGCCGGTACTCTTCCGGCGTCAGGTTATTCAGGGATTCATGAGGCCGCTCGTTGTTATATTCCATCAACCAGCGCCCGGTAATTTCCCGTGCTTTATTCAATGTTCTGAACAGGTAAAAATTCAGGATTTCTGTCCGGTAGGTCCGGTTGAACCGTTCGATAAAAGCATTTTGCGTCGGCTACCCGGCTTGAAAATGCGAGCTGTACGCCATGCCTTCGGCCCATTGTGCCAGCGCCACCGAGACCAGTTCCGGCCCGTTGTCCATCCGCATTTTCAGCGAGTGGCCGAGGTTTGCCACGATCCTGTCCAGCACCCGGATGACTCGCTGAGCCGGGATATTCAGGTCAATTTCTATCGCCGTTAAAATCATCCACCACATTGAAAATAGGTGGCACAGCTGGATCGATTTAAAACTCTAACGGATGCCCAGCGCCAGCTACTGCTCTCTGCCGGGAAAATATACCGAAGGCGTTGTCTTGGTGAGCAAGATAGAAGCGCTATTCTACATGGTGCCACCCAGCTTATTTCTTGCGTTGGGAATGACGGAAAAACACAAAAAGGCCGAACGCGCGCAAATGATAAGCGAGCTGGATGCGGGCCATTCTGGTGGCGCGGGGGATCGATAAACTTAGAGGGCTGGCATAAAAACATCAAAAAAGTGGTGTTATCATCCTGCCTATCAAACCCGTTCCGCGAAGGCACATGAGGAAATGACCAAACAGATTATGCATCCCGGTGATGCCGCTGAAATTTGTAGACAGATCAAAAATTCAAACGACAGAGATGTCATCTATGCTGGTATTCGCCAACTGCTCAGTCAGCTGCCGATGGGGTTTCATGATGTCACCGCCACGACCGTGTGGCGGGCGAGAAGAGTTGATGAGGCCCACCCGGAAGGATTCGAGCAGGTTACCGATATTATTTATCCTCCCGCGAAGTGCGCCAAAACCGGAAGACTAAATACGGAGGGAGAGTCTATTTTATACACCTCTATTAGCAATCATGGCTGCTTGGCAGAAATCTGCGCCCAACCAGGAGATAAAATTCATGTGTCTGCATTCACCCTGAAACCGGAACAGAGGCTGCATTGCGGTTTTTTAGGCGATATTGTTAGGGCACATAAGTGGAACAGCGAGAATTTCTCGCGGGTGCAAAAGACTCTTGCTCCGTTTTCGGAAGTGCAAAAAACCAGTATTTTTCTGATAGACAGTTTCCTTGCAGAAATTCTGGCTGATAGCCAGGCAAAGGAAAACAGCTACCTGCATACTACGGTACTCGCTGAGGTCATCCGCAACGGAAGAAATACGCTGGATGCCATCGTTTATTCTGGTGTTGAGTCCTTCGGCGCTAAGAACTATGCAATCCACCGTGACGCGATGCTTAAATTCAATATTGCGGATATGCACCTGGTAGAGATTACCAACAGGTACCCTTACGGGCTGTATGAGTGGAGGCATCTCAAGCGCTTAGAACGTTATGATAATGGCAGGATTGTCTGGAAGGCAAATATCTAAAGATGTGATTAGAATTGATAATCATCAATGAGTAGAGTTTCTTATCACCGTGTTGCGGATTTTACTATTGCTACGGAGAAATGTTGCCGTATTTTATGTCACAGGACAGCTATCTCTTTGTTTACAATGCGTAGTTGAAGCTGACAAGCCACAGAAGCATGTAGGATGGCCTCTTTTGGCACGCTTTAGCTTAGTGAGCCCGTCTGTGCTTCAAACAAATGATGATATTAAAAAATCTATGTTTAATAGTAACATAGATAGCAATTAGTCCGATTCATCCGTTACTGACCAGAATAAATGGCCTGACTTTCTAAGCAAATTTAAACTGAAATCTAAGGGGAACTTCGTTGGAAGTAGAAATGTGGGATGGTGGCTTACAAGAGCAGGAAGTGTTGGCTATCGAGAAAATAAAGGCTGCTTTCTCAGCCAATGTATCTAAGCCTGACAAGCCTGTCCGTGGCGGTTCAATTGGCGAGCAGCTACAAAGCTATGGTTTTACCGGCAATGGAATGTTCCCCTGGAAAGGTTATGCAGGTTTTCGATTTGTTGAGGCCAAAAAAGAGGGTGAATTCGATTTAGTTATTGTCACACACTGCAACGTGATCATTGTTGAACTGAAAGATTGGAACCATCAGCCTGTAACCGCGCGCGGAGATACTTGGTATAAGGGTGACAAGAACATGGGGCGCTCGCCCGTAAGCGTGACCCGTGGCAAAAAATTCATGCTAGACAACAAACTCAAGCGTCTGGCAAACCGTTTTACGAACAAAGGCTATACCCCGATTGTTCATTTCTTTGTTGTGATGACCGGCAATGCGGACTTCAGCGCGCTGCCGGAGGAACAACTTCACCATACGATCTCGTTAAAAGATTTCCTGAAATTTGCCGATCGCAGGACATTCAATAACTACTTCAAACCGCACCGAGGTTCCGAAGTTCTTAACAAGGATTTTCCTCTTTTTGATAATCTATTCCTAGGGCCTCAGACGGCGCCAAAAGCCCTGAGAGTTAATGGCTACGAGGCTAAGGATATGATTTTCGAACACCCTAAAAAGGTGTATCGCGAATATTTGGCAAAATCTGAGATATCAGCGAACAGCGAAGCGCTACTCAGAGTGTGGAATTTTAAGAATATCGCGGGAACGAAAGCGAATACCCCGGAAGGACGAGCTCAGATCGTTTCACGTGAGCGCGAAGTGTTACAGCACATCAATCACCAGAACCGTGATCTTTATAACCACTGTCTCAGGTCTCTGACGAGTTTCCAGAAAGACGAGGTCACTGCCGAGTACAGTGAAGTCTATGAACTTCCGCCGGGCCATGTCCGGTTTAATGAGTTTATCGGAAAATATGGTAAGGCCTTTTCTGATATGGATCGCTTGAACGTGGTGAAACTGCTCATTGCGAAGTTTAGTGATCTCCATGAGATGAAAATTGCGCACAGGGATATAGCCGATCACAGCCTATGGATTTCACCTTCAAAAGAAGTTGCCCTTTCGAACTTTATTTCGGCTTACCACCGACCAGCCGGAACGGTCGGCGATTACCGTAAGCTTTTATCCGTAGGTGCAGTCGGGGTAAAAGACATGCTTGATGAGGGCGAGCTTACGCCTTTTCAGCAGGATGTTCATGCCCTGGGCCTTGTGGCCTGGCATTTATTAAGCGGTACGCGCATGTCGCCAAAGAGTTTGGAGAAAGTACAGGACACTATGCTAAACAGCCAGCACTGGTATTCATATGTATTACTGGATGCCGTTGCTGCAAAATTTACTTCCGCGACAGAATTTTTTGATGCCCTGAAACAAGCCGAACCTGCTGGCAAGGCTATCCCAACATTTGATGATACTGAGCTTGATCCTTACCGGCATGCTATCAATCACTCTCGTCAGTACCGGGAAGACGGTGACTTTCTGGTCGAAACATCCGACAAGGAAGTCTATATCTCGGGTGGAAGGCTCGTGAAGGCCTGGCTGAACGTGGGGGGGCAGGGAGACGATCCGTCAATTAACTTCCAGGTTCTGAAGTTTTTAAAGCAGGTTGAGCAGCTTTCTTTAGTTAAACCAACGTATCTTCCTGAAATTCGTGAATTCGGTATCGCATCAAAATCATCAAGTCTCTATATGGTCACGGATCAGGTACATGGAGATACCTGGGATAATATGCTGGTCCCCGATGATGAAAAAATCGATCTTATTGGTAAGTTCGTCGCCGCCGTTGAGCACTTACACGGTCTGGGGGTTTCTCACGGGGACATCCATCCTGGCAATGTGATGCTTGGGACACAGAGTCGTTCGCTTTTCCTCATCGATATCCCCGATTTTTCACCATCCGGTGACGAACCTAAAAACCACAGCTACAGCCCTGAATACATCGATAATTGTACTTCCTTTGAACGCGACAATTATGCAGTGATGAAAATGTCCTGCGAGTTGTTAGGTTTGTCATGGGGGCAGGAATCAGACATTCATCAGACTATTGCGAATGCCATCCGAGCTGAGCTGAAAGACTTGGTTTTTGGGTTTAAGGATTTAGGGCGATTTAAAAAAGCGATAAACAGTAATGACCTGGCGTCAGAACAAGCCCTGATAGAGATAACAGCAGGAAATGCCGATGAAATCATCTCTGTCCTGCCAGATAACGGGCATCTGTATGTCAAAGTTGAACCAAATCCTAAAGCCCCAGCAGAAGTAAAAGTAACTTTCAGCGGGATAGGTGGCGGTTTCACTGCAGTGTTCCACAAAGAGCAGAAAACGCTGATTCATGGCTTCAGGCCATGGGTTCGCGCCACAATTCGTAAGCAAGATATTGATGAAAGCCAGTTCGAAATTGGTACTGGCATCAGGATTATTCCCGGCAGTCCGCAGGATATGTCGGCCTTGACAGCATTGCTTAATGAAGAAGAATCTTTTGCGCGGGCAATCGAGTTGATTGCCGCACCTGAAGACGTTCAGGAACAGGACCCGCTTACGCTTCAGCTAAAAGATGCCTTTGCAAGACTGGATAAGCAGGCTCTTGAGCCTTCTTTAAAAGAAGTGCTGGAAATCCCGACGGTGAAGCTTTGGCGCGCCATTCTTGATACTGAAACTGAATCCTACCCAAACATTGAAGTCAGCGGAGAGGTGGTCCCGGTTGCAGATGCTCATGGAGAGCTACTTCTCCCTTACTCTACAGACGTTGATCCTCTTGGCGTATTCAGAAATGGTGATGAGGTCGAAGCCTTGCAGGTCGATCAGGAAGGTGTTGAGCGATTTATAGGTGAGGTGTCACTCAAGAAGTCAGAGCTCAAAGAGATCCGTCTGATCAAAGTGCGTTCAGCAGCCTACAGGCTGAAGGATTCTGATACTGTCTTCTTCCGTACAAAGCAGGATCGGGCGTCTTATCAGAAACGTAAACGTGCGCTTGAACGTCTCCTCGATCGAGAAAGTGTACTGCCTGACTTAATTGACCTGTTCGACCCATCCTGCAAACAGGTGGCTCAAAATTATGGTATCACTCTCAGTGATGCAGATTTTGCCAGATACGACCGTGAAGACCAGCACGGAAACAAGATCAGTCTGAATGAGCAGCAAAGAAAGGCGTTTAACAAACTGGTCAATAATGGCCCTCTTTCCCTGCTTCAGGGGCCACCAGGGACCGGTAAAACCGAGTTCATCGCGGCCTTTGTCCACTACCTGATCGAGAAACAGAATACCAAACGCATTTTACTGGTCAGTCAGTCACACGAGGCAGTTAATACAGCGGCTGAGCGTATCAGAAAACACTGTTCCCGGCTTGGTACAGAGTTGGACGTTGTTAGGTTCAGCAACCGAGAAGGGGCCGTTTCCCCTGGTCTGAAAGATGTGTATTCAAACGCAATCACAACGGAGAAGCGCGAACTGTTCAATGCTGAAATTAAGTACCGTGTTGAAGCGTTGAGTGAAGCCATTGGCCTAGAACCGAGATTTATTTCGGGTGTTGTACTTGCTGAACTCAGGTTGTTCAGGCAAATCGATCACCTTGAGAAATTGCTCTACCAAGTGAACGATTTAACGGATTCAAAAGAGATTGGTGAACTGAAAGGTATCGCAGTCGAACTAGATTATTCCATTCGCTCTAGGCTAAGTCATGAATATGGGATTAACCTAGATAAAGACGCGAAAGTCTCTGCAGCAAAAGATATTCTGATTTCCAGACTGTGTACGGAGTATGGGGTCAGACCTGATGAGGCAAGACGTGTAAAGGCGTTAGCTAAAATATCCCGTGATATGCAGGATGCTATGTCGGGAGAGCGAGTGAACTTGGACGAGTTTTATTCGCGGTCCAGGCAGTTAGTGGCTGGCACATGCGTAGGTATTGGACAGGGGCACATTGGCATTCAGGAGAATATCTACGACTGGGTGATCATTGATGAGGCGGCGCGCTCGATTGCAAGCGAGCTGGCCATTGCTATGCAGTCGGCCCGACGCGTCCTTTTGGTGGGTGACCACTTGCAGCTTCCCCCATTGTACTCGGATGCTCACAAGGCGGCATTAGCGAGGAAGCTGGGTATCAATAACTCCCGCACTGAAATTGACGAGGTGTTACGAAGTGACTTTGCCCGTGCCTTCAACTCTGCTTATGGTGCGCAAGCAAGTGCAGCTCTGCTGACCCAGTATCGTATGGCTCCACCGATTGGTGATCTCGTATCGAAGACGTTCTATGACAGGAAGCTTCTGAATGGAGAACGGGCAATTCCGGATGTCTATCGGCAAGCACCAGAAGCGTTATGTAGCGTCGTAACCTGGCTTGATACTGCTAATCTCGGCCATCGGGCACATCATCTTGAAGATCGCGGAACAAGCATTTACAACCGATGTGAAGCTGACGAGATTATTTCGGTTCTTAAACAGGTGTCAGAGAATGAAGAATTTGTCGCTCAGCTTTCAAAGCTCGTTAACAAAGATGAAGCAGCTATCGGCGTGATATGTATGTATGCCGAACAAAAGCGGCTGCTCCGTCAGAAATTCAATCAGGAAATATGGAGCGAGGGATTTAAGGACATTGTTAAAATTGACACTGTTGACAGTTATCAGGGCAAGGAAAACCGGATCATTATCCTTTCACTGACGCGTTCGGATAAGCAGCATAGCCCAGGTTTTTTACGCGCTCCAAACCGTATAAATGTTGCGATGTCACGCGCTATGGATCGACTGTTGATTGTGGGTAATGCCGATATCTGGAAGGGAAATAATAAAGAACTGCCATTAGGCTCCGTTGTAAGTTATATGGCTGAACGAGGTCAGGAAGCTGGATACAGATTCCTCTCCGCTCAGCAGGGAGGCAAAAAGAAATGATATCTGATAACAAAGTAACCTATCACGAGGTTGACTTCCTGCTGCCCGCACAGAGGTTTAACATTCAGTTTTCCTATGTTTCCCAGAAGGGGCTGCCATTCATCCGGGAGTTTGTGCTGAGACTCGTTCATGTAGCCTCGATGAGCAAAGCTCAAATAGCAACCTATTTTGGCCTGACCCATCGTGAGACAGAGGAGGCGATTTCCGATCTTGTGCAGCGTGGTGAATTGACGCTCTCCTCTGACGGTAGACTGGCCTTAACCGACAAATCAAATGGCTATTTCTCAGAGGTTGGCGAGATACCGCACCTTGCAACTATCCAAGACAGTGGCGGCACCTTATCCTTTGATTTAGCTACATTTAGCTGCTTCAGCAACCAGACTTTCCAGGACCACTGGAGGGGAGGGTTAACATTAAAGGCTGATGACAGCAACATTTCTCAAAGTGAGAAACTGGTTGAGAAGCACTTTCAGTACCAGTTCAATCAAATCCTTGATAAAGGTTATCTGTCTCACCTACAGGTTCAGGGAGGACAAGAACAACCTTCTATCTATACCGTTAATTCTGTTAATAAGCTGCGGCAAATACCGCTCCGTTTAACAACGGAATTTAAAATGGATAACGATGGTAAAGCTGTCGAGCGCGAAGACTATGAACAGTTAAACAGTTCGGAATGTGTTCATGAGTTAATGGCAGTTGAGATAGCCAGGTTATCACGGCATAACAATACCATGAGTATTTTTAAGGCCATGGTATCCATTAACGATGATCTTACGCTTAAGCTGTTTGACTCTAAAACAAATCAGCTTAATCCATCATTTATCAAGGATATGCAGGCACTTGAAGAATACTCAGACTCAGGCAGGACGACTTTTTTAGGCCCGGTTTATTCTAAAGACAACTGGGAAACGCTGCAGAAAGCTCTGGCACCGGTGCTCAAACAGCGTATCAGAGACAATACCGATAATGGCGGTAGCCCGTTCGTTTGGATAGCTCCATCAGATCCCTACTGGTCAAAGAGCGCCCGATTTATCTCAAGCCTGAGCGATTTTCTTAACAGGTCGGCTACGAAGGATAAGCGGCTGTATAAACCGGTGCTATACGTACCCGTCCAGGATGCAACTGATGTCCGGGTTGCAAGGCAGTGGAAGCATGAACTTGGGCAATTCCACGCGCACGCTAAAGGGCTAGTTGAAGGACTGTTAGATGGTAATGTTGAGATTCTTCATCTTGAGGATGAGTTATCTGCCGTTATCTATCATATTTCTCAACCAGAAACGCTGCCTGTGACTATGCCATTGGGCTTCATTACAACGAACAGAGATGCAGTTAAGATTATTGGTGCGCTTATTACTGAATATGTGAAAAGCACCTCTGGTTTTGATAAGCCTCATGACTGTGGCGCAATTTCCGCAATGGTTTAGAATTTGTTGCAGACTGATTAAAAAGGGCAATTAATTGCCCTTTTGTTGGGTCGAAGATACACCTAAATTTCAGTACTGACTGGCGAAGCGCCGTTATATCTTCTTTACGCCCCCAATTCCGGCCATTTATACCCGCCATAACTTTGTAAATAAAATCATTTAGCAAGGTTGGAAGATTCAATGTTTTCATTTCGTTCACAGCAACCACACCTAAGCGAAGCCCCCATCAGGGGCTTTTTTCTTTTAAACGTCGCACTTCCGAATCCGAAAATGCAGGCGATGGCTCTGAAAAATTCTGTCGGGGCTATCACCTTTTGAAGACAAGTTGCCGACGCATTTATCCGGAGCGCTGCCCGGTCTAAGGCTTTTGCCATGGAACGTGCCAGGTGCTGCCATCTTTAGACGTAAAATTTCCTGCTTTATCATCCGTCCGGAAACACCGGGTGACTTTGCCGTTAACCGTGCAATTTCCCCAGTATAACGGGAAGCCCTCCGTCTCCTTTTGAAGCTGCATCAGCGTTAAGCGTCGCTCGTGTATCTCATCCAGCGAGGGAATAAGCGTCAGGATAAGCACAATGGCCACGCTACACAGCACCCCCTGCGCAGCCAGAAACCAAAGCCAGCCCGCGTTGCTCTCTGCGTCCACGCCCTGGCACCACCTGACCAGTTTCAGGTAGTTACTGACGGCAACCGGATCTTCGGCATGAACCTGACTCGAAAAGATGCTACGGGTTGTCTGCGCAATAAATTTCTCAAGATTCAGGGGCTCAGCCTGACGATTAGGCCGGGAGAGGGCGCTGAGATAACTTGAAAAGTAGGTTTTCACCCCCAACTGAACGTCAGGCATGGTTTCGACATACCAGTGGATCCGGTGAGAAAGCGGCGTCAGTCTCGCATCACTTTCCAGAGCATGCGAGAGCTTTCTGAAGCGGGCCGCCTCTTTACCGGAACGGTTATCCGCAGTCTTGAACTCAATCAGCCGCAGCGTGCCGGGGAAGGAAAGCAGAACATCAGCCAGCGCCTTGTCTTCAGGCGTCTGCTGGAGCAGATTGACAGATGCTGGCAACACATGTCCGCGAAGTTGAGCCCCGACAGAGACGCCTAATGCGTACAGAAAATTACCAATAACCACGTTCTCATATAATTTCATTGCCTGCTTTCCCTCCACAGTTTGTCGCGCGGCTCCGCAAGTATTATAATGTCCTGCAAGAAGAAGATAGGGGGATAGGTAAGTGTATGATTAATCGCATTCTGTGGGCGGTTATGAACTAAATGAACGACGGACTAAATTTAACATAATATACATTATGCGCACCAACGTAATGCCAGTCAAAATCTGCCTTTCTACGGTCGTGATTGCCCCGGTTCATTGATAGCTTGTGAAATCCCAACCTCTACGTTTATCCAATGTTAAAAGACGTTTTGATATACTCCTGGCTTTGACCACCGCTGTGTAGACTTATGGAAATCGAGCTCAATAAAAGCTTCAAAGAAAGGATTTTCCACGCTGTCATTTTTGAAGTGACGGCCAACGTTATCATCGCTCTGTCTCTTGCGTGGCTGATGAACGTTTCGGTACTCCAGTCGGGTTCGTTGTCGGTGATATCAGCGCTTACCGCAACGGTCTGGAATTTTGTCTTCAATAAGTTCTTTGACTCCCTTCAGAAAAAACATCAGTTCCAACGAACGTTTCTCGTTCGCGCCATCCATGCCGTTGGGTTTGAAACGGGCCTTATCATCTCCTTAATCCCTGTGGCCATGTTCATGCTGAATTTAACGATCGCGGAGGCATTTTTTGTTGAGATTGGCCTTGTACTGTTTTTCCTGCCATACACGATGCTTTTTAACTGGCTCTATGATTATCTGCGTTGGACATTCGTAGGAAGTAAACGGTCTGCTGTGTAGCGAGTATTGATATCGGTCACATTCGCAACCCCTTGATCGTGATGGACTCCACTCTCTTTCTATACTTCTCATTTCACCATCACTTTTGAGGAGTCCATAATGTTTGATCATGTAAAATTCGGCGTCAGCGATTATGAGAAAAGTAAAACCTTCTTCCTCATGTCGCTTCAACCGCTCGGTGTCGAACTCGTCGATGAAGGCTCTCCTGACTATGGCGTCGAAATGAGTTCCGGCGATGTTTCTCTTTGCCTTTTTCAGTCGAATGATAAACCCGCTCCGCTTCATCTGGCCTTTGTGGCCACGACACGCCAGCAGGTTGATGACTTTTACCATGCCGCGCTGCGCGCAGGCGGACGCGACAATGGCGCACCGGGATTACGCTCCTACGGTAAAAATTACTATGCCGCATTTGTCATTGCGCCTGATGGTCATAATATCGAAGCGGTATGCCATGCCCCCGAAGAAAGATAACTTAATTTCACCCGCTTGCGAGTACCCGCGCCAGCCAGTTTTCTGGCTGGCTCACGCTCAGGCCAATACGACCGATACCCCTTTTTCCGATACCGCATTGACCCAGTCGCGGTCGGTATCGCCTTCGACGACAATCGTATTCGCCAGCGCCACATCGCCAATAACAAATGATGACGCCGTATTTATTTTTTCCGGCGACGCCAGGACAACCGTCTCGGCGGCTCTGCCGGAAAATGCACGTTTGATGCACGCCTCTTCGAAATCTCCGGTCGTCAGCCCTGCTTCCGGATGGATACCTGTCACGCCCATAAAGAACAGATCCGCATGAATGTTTTCGATACCTTCGATGGCCGCCGCGCCGACGGCGACAATCGAGTGTTTATACAAACGGCCGCCGATCAGAATCACCTCAATATAAGGGTGATTAACAAGCCCCAGGGCAATGCTCGGACTGTGCGTCACCACGGTAATACGCAGGTCATGCGGTAAAAAAGCGAGCAATTCTGAAGTGGTCGTTCCACCGTCAACGATCACCACCTGGCCCGAAGAAATCAGCTGTGCCCCCTTCTGCGCCACCTTTCTTTTGGCATCCATTTTAACGGACTGTCGTTCCGCGAAAGGCACAGTAGCGGAAGACGACGGCAGCGCGCCGCCGTGAACCCGCTGTAAACGCCCTTCTGCCGCCAGCTCGCGCAAATCGCGTCGGATGGTGTCTTCAGAGACGTCGAAGAGAACGCTAAGCGCTTTAGACTGGACCTGTCCTTCGGCGCCGAGCTTTTCAAGGATCAACTGTTTTCGCTGACTGGTGAGCATGCTGTATTCCTGATGTTGCATGTTTAATCTTGAAAATGCACGATAATGCTGATATTGATAGTTACTCTACGTAAGGAGGACGAAACGTGCAATCAAAACGTGCAGATGTGCGCATCATTGACAGTGAAACCCTGTCCGATAACTGGTACTTACTTAAAAAATATACCTTTGACCTTCAAAGACGCGATGGCGAATGGCAGCGGCAAACGCGTGAAGTTTATGACCGGGGGAACGGCGCTACGATCCTGCTCTACAACCGTGACCAAAAAACGGTGATTCTGACCCGCCAGTTCCGCTTCCCGGTCTTTATTAATGGCCATGAGGACAATCTGATTGAGGCGGCGGCCGGCCTGCTTGATAACATGGATCCGGAAAGCCGCATTAGAGCAGAGGCGGAAGAAGAGACCGGGTTTAACGTGTCGAGCGTGCAGAAAATCTTTGAAGCCTACATGAGCCCAGGCTCCGTCACGGAGAAACTCTATTTCTATATTGCCGAGTATCAGCCGAAGGACAAAACCAGCGCAGGCGGCGGTATCAAAGCGGAGGGAGAAGATATCGACGTGCTGGAAATGCCCTTTGAAGAGGCATTGCGGGGAATTGATACGGGCAAAATCGTCGACGGAAAAACCATCATGCTGCTCTACCATATTGCACTGAAAGGCATTCTGTAACCTGCCGCTCGCCCGACGCCTGTCCCGGTGCAGGTGTCGGCCTGTGCTATCCTTGCTGAAACACGCAAAACGGAGATCTGAAGATGGCCGACTGGAACCCTTCGCTTTATCTGCAATACGGCGCTGAACGAACGCGCCCTGCCGCCGAGCTGCTTGCCAGAATTCCCCTGAGTGACGTTGCCACCATCGCCGATTTGGGCTGCGGGCCGGGAAACAGCACCGCGCTGTTGCAGCATCGCTGGCCAAAAGCGCAGATTGTCGGCGTTGATAACTCACCGGCTATGCTGGAAGAGGCGCGCAGCGCACTGCCCGACTGTCAGTTCGTTGAGGCCGATATCCGCCAGTTCAGGCCAGGCCAGCCGTTGAACCTCATCTATGCGAACGCATCCCTACAGTGGATACCTGACCATTACGATCTCCTGCCGCATCTGGCGTCACTGCTCGCGCTCAATGGCGTGCTGGCGATCCAGATGCCGGACAACTGGCTTGAGCCCACGCATGTGGCGATGCGTGAAGTGGCGCTGGAGCAAGGCTACCCGGACCGTGGCCGCGAGCCGCTGCCTGGCGTGCATGCCTATTACGATATCCTGGCGGAGGCCGGCTGCGATGTGGATATCTGGCGGACAACCTATTTCCATAAAATGAGTTCGCACCAGGCCATTATTGACTGGGTCAGCGCGACCGGTTTACGCCCGTGGCTCCAGGAACTGAACGAGAGCGAGCAGCAACGTTTCCTGAAACGCTACCATGAACTGCTGGAAGAGCAGTATCCGCTCCAGGAAAACGGGCAGATACTGCTGGCTTTTCCTCGACTGTTTATGGTTGCCCAGCGTCAGCCCTGAATGGCGCTATGAACGGGCCTCTTTGAGCAGCTGCTGGATAACCTTTTCCTGCTGCTCATAATTCCCTTCGCCAAACGAGGTATAGCGTAGCTGACCTTTAGCATCGAAATAGTAGTGTGCGGGCCAGTACTGGTTGCCGAAAGCGTTCCAGATCTGATAGTTGTTGTCCGTCACAACCCGGTACGGCAGTTGCCATTTATTTACCGCGTCTTTCACCGAGGCGATCGGTTTCTCCCAGGGGTATTCAGGCGTGTGTACCCCTATGACGACCAGGCCCTGAGACTGGTATTTTGTTGCCCAGTCGCGCACGTGCGGAAGCGTATGCTGGCAGTTAATGCAGTCCCAGGTCCAGAAATCGATCAGAACCACCTTCCCGCGCAGTGATTCAGACGTGACAGGGTCACCATTTACCCACCCTGTCCCACCGCTTAATGAAGGCAGCTGGCTGCTGGGTTCGGTCATGACGACCGGTTGAAGCTTCGCCGGTTGCGCGGCGGGCTTTGCCAGATTCAGCAGCGCGGTTTCAAGACGATCCGCGACGCCGTTTGCGCCTTGCAGAACAGACGTCATCCCCGTTGCGTTAAAGACGACGGCCGCTAACATCACCACGCCTGCCCCCTGACGTAACTTTTCCATCAGCGCCGATCTTGCTCTCAGCGGCGCCATCAGCGTGCGGCCTCCGAAAACGAGCAGGCCCAGCATCAGCGCGCAGCCGCTACCATAGGCGGCCAGCAAGGCTCCTGTGGCAATGGCCGAATGTCCGGCAATATTGATGCTGAAAATGGCGCCCAGAATCGGTCCCGCACAGGGAGACCAGAGCAGCCCGACGGCAAGCCCGGCCAGAAAAGCCGATGCCATACCACGCGTTTGCCCGCTTCGGGTGTTGAGGACATTTCCCGCGCTGACTGCCGGCCCGGCGATACGCTGGGCAAAGGCCGGAAAAACTAAGGCCAGCGCGGCCGTGGCCAGGACGATAAGCGCGATCCAGCGCCCGACGATAGTTGCCTCTGCTATCCACTCGCTGGCGACGGTGACGACCATCGCCACCAGGGTGAACATGACGATCATCCCCGCGAGCAGCGCCAGAATATGTCGCCGCTGCCCCTGAAAACCGGCGAACAGGAGAGGAATTACCGGGAGCGTACATGGACTGAGCAGGCTTATCATCCCGCCCAGGAAAGCAATTATCAGAAACATAGATACCTCACAATACAAGTCCTGCGACGCTGCAGTGAAGCTATTTCATCGTGCGGATGTGTTCAGGATATGTGTAAAAGCATGGGTTTTTGTCTGGCTCTGTATCGGCCACGCGGGGAGATACAGAACCGTACAATTAAAGGCGCGGGAGAGTAATCGAAACGTCCAGCCCGCCCTCTGCGCGGTTCTCCAGCTTTAGCTTTCCGTCCAACTGAGCGGTGAGCTGCGCTGCGATCGCCAGGCCAAGGCCCGTTCCGCCGGTGTCGCGGTTGCGTGATGTTTCCACCCGATAAAACGGCTGTAATACCGCCTCCAGCTCGGCATCCGGTATCCCCGGCCCGCCGTCCATGATGTGAATCACCACCTCTCCGGGAGCCGAGTCATCAATGCTAATGGTGGCGTAGTCGCCAAATTTCAGGGCGTTATCCAGCAGGTTGGTCATCACCCGGCGCAGCGCCTGTGGACGCGTGACGATGGGCAAACGGTTTTCGCCTGCCTGAAACTGCACGTTTTTACCGATGTCCTGATAATCGCAGGCGATGCTGTTTATCCAGGCGTTAAGCTCCAGTTTCAGCGAGGTCTCTTCCAGTGATTCTGATGACCGGGCATACGCAATACCCTCACGCACCAGACGAGACATATTATCAAGGTCGTTTAAGAGCTTGTCGCGCAGGTCAGGCTGATCCGCCATTTCAACACGAAGCTTCATGCGGGTAATGGGCGTCTGGAGATCGTGCGATATGGATGCCAGGATCTGCGCCCGCTCCCTGAGATAGGACTGAATGCGCGCCTGCATCGCGTTGAAGGCATGTGCTGCCCGCTGCACCTCGACCGGCCCCTTTTCCGTCATTGGCGAATTGGCAGCCGGGTCCAGGGAGTCTACCGCGCGGGTAAACTGTGAAAAAGGCCGTATCACCTGGCGTACGGCGATCCAGGAGCAGGCAGCCAGCACGAGCAACTGCAGAATAAGAACAACGGGCAGCCAGCTGGCGACCGGAGGCATCCGTGGGATCAGGTCAATGGTCAGCGGCGCGCCATCATGTAACGTTAGATGCGCCTGGATATGTGAAATGGCGCCGGGAACGGCGGTGAAGCTGAGCGGGTACTGTGCTGCAAGCGTCGCTTTTAAGGTTCGGATGGCGTCCCGGGAGCGCTTGTCCGTCGGCGCGTTGCCAGGATCTCCCGGCCCCAGAATATAGCGGTAGTTACCCCGTTCAAGGCGCGGCAACCAGGCCGCGCGCTCGCTGGCGGGTAAGCGGTCTAAAATAGCCACGCTGGTCGCGACATCGTATTCCAGATTACCGAGCATCACCGTTCGGGCGCTGTGCATTCGCTCTATCATGACCAGCGTCAGGCTCAGGGCATTGGCGAGCAACAGGCCGGGCAGCACGACGATCAGCAAGCGGGCCAGCAGCGAGCGAGGCCAGAGCGTCATTCGTTAGCCTCTATGATGGTGACCGGCATGGTAAACACATATCCCTCGCTGCGCACGGTTTTGATATACGCGGGCGTGCGGGCATCTTCATTCAGACGCTGGCGAACCCGGCTAACCAGCAGGTCGATTGAGCGTTCAAACAGCTCGGCGTCACGCCCCTGCGTCAGGTTGAGCAGCTGATCGCGGGTCAGCACCCGCTGCGGGTGGTCAAGGAAAACGCGCAGCAGGCGATACTCCGCCCCGCTGAGCGCCACAATCACCCCTTCCGGGTCGATCAGGTGGCGGGCAACGGTATCGAGCTGCCATTCGCCGAACGTCACCAGCCGCCCTGCTTCCGTCACCTGTAAATTGGGCGGCATCGTGCGAAAACGGCGTAAAATCGCTTTGATACGCGCCAGCAATTCTCGCGCGACGAAAGGCTTTACGACGTAATCGTCGGCTCCCATCTCCAGACCCAGGATCCTGTCCGTCTCCTCGTTACGCGCCGTCAGCATCAGGATGGGCAGATCTTTATATTTCCCGACGCGTAATTGCCGACACAGCGTAAGCCCGTCGTCGCCGGGCATCATAACGTCCAGCACCACCAGGTCGATATGCTGCTTGTCCAGCACGACGCGCATCTCTTTGCCGTTTGCCGCGCCGGAGGCGCGATAACCGGACTTAACGAGATAGTCGATAATCAGTTCACGAATATCCCTGTCGTCATCGACGACAAGGATATGATCAATATGCTCCACCGAAATCTCCAGACCGAAGGGTAACGTACTGAAAATAGCACATTTCAGAGTTTGTCAGCGTCAACAACTGCCTTGACGAAATCCTGCGGATCTTCCTGAGGCGGATTGTGCCCCACGGTTGCGCCGAAGGTACGGTGTTCATACTTACCGGTGAATTTACCCGCGTAGGCCTGCGGTGCCGGATGCGGCGCCCCGTTGTTTCCGCCTTCGATGGTGATCGTCGGAACGGCGATATTCGGCAGCGTGGCCAGTTTTTGCTCGTAGGCGTCGTATTTGCGCTCGCCTTTTTCCAGCCCTAAGCGCCAGCGATAGTTGCTGAGCGTTACCGCAACGTGATCCGGGTTATCAAGGGATTTGGCGCTGGCGTTAAAGACAGCGTCGCTAAATTTCCAGTCAGGTGAGGCCTGAGACCAGATCAAACGAGCGAAGTCATGCGTGTTTTTGGCATAGCCTTCAGCGCCGCGCTCGGTGGCGAAATAGAACTGATACCACCACTGCTGCTCCGCTTTTGGCGGCAACGGCTGTTTACCAATCTGCTGGCTGCTGATGAGATAACCGCTTACCGAAACGAGCGACTTAACGCGCTCTGGCCACAGCGCCGCAACGATATCGGCCGTACGGGCACCCCAGTCATAGCCTGCAAACACCGCCTGCTTGATATTCAGGGCGTCCATCAGGTTCACGATATCTTTCGCCATCGCGGAAGGCTGGCCGTTGCGCAGCGTTTTTGCCGACAGGAAGCGCGTAGTACCGTAGCCGCGCAGAGAAGGCACAATCACGCGGTAGCCTTTTGCCGCCAGCGCAGGCGCGACTTCAGCGTAGCTGTGAATATCGTAGGGCCAGCCGTGTAACAGAATGACCGGTTGGCCGTCTTTAGGACCAATGTCGACATACCCGACGTTAAGATCGCCGGCGTTAATTTGCTGTGGACGATCGAAAGCCGCCGCTAAGTTAGTGCCGGTGACTTCGGCCTGACATGACATGACGGTGCCAAGGGAAACGGTGAGAGCAAGCGTTGAATAAGCGAGTTTGCTGAACATGTTGGTATCTCCGGTTGAGTACAATTCACGGGGATATAACAACAGTTCAATGTATAGCGGATATGTGCGGAAACGCGTTTATTGCAAGCCTGTGTATGTATCTGGAACACGGATACAGTGTGATACAAACACAGGCATTTTTGCCTTAAAGGGAGAGACGATAGCGGACGTAATCGTCAGCGTCACCGTATCGATCGTAGAGTTTACGTGCCGGATTGTTCTCCCGGGTAACCCAGTAGAGCTTTGACCACCCTTCGCGCTTGCCTTCCGCTATCAAGGCATCAATCAACGCCTTACCCGCTCCCGCGCCGCGCTCGGCTGCATCAACAAACAGATCTTCCAGGTAGCAGATGGGCGCGGTTGACCAGGTTCCTTCGTGCAGAACACACATTGCGAAACCGATGACCTTTGCGTCTTTCTCTACCACCCGACAGAACATCGGTGAATGCGCTGAGAGCGCCCTTTCCCATGTCGATGCGGTAACGGACTCCTCGAGGTAGCAATCATAAAAATGGGTATAGCCATCCCACAGCGGTCGCCACTGGGGATAGTCATCTTCGCGTAGAGGTCTTACCGTGACAGCCATGCGTTCCTCACATTACAAGTCGATTGCCATTTCAAAACAGCGTAAATCAGCCCCCGCCATACGCGAGTGATGATAGTTTTCGCGCAGCGTCACAAACCCCAGCTTCTGATAAAAGGCGTGGGCGTTAGGCGTTGCATCCAGCCTCAGGCGGGGTATCCCCCGGCTGCGCGCCTCGTGTGTAAGCGCCTCGATAATTCGGGTCGCCATACCTTTTCCGGTGGCTGAAGGCAAGGTGAATATGGCCTCCAGGCAATGGGTATCGAGATCCAGATAGCCGGTAGCCGCAATGACGCCCTTCTCGTCTTCCACCACGTAAAAAGGGTAATCAATGACCATTTGACGGTAATGCTCGGGCATAAGATCCGGCGTCCAGCGTGCAATCACGTCAGCGTCGTAGCTGGTTTTGCAGCCGTGACGAATCGCCTGATTGCGTATATTCCAGAGTATTTCGGCTTCCTGTGCATGAGCAGTTCGTAACGTCATATCACCTCTTCAATATTTCGCCATGAAAGAGACGTTGCCCATTTTTGGTAGTGAATAACCACAGCACGCCTCACCAGAATGTGATAGAGGTGAAAATACCAGAACGCAAACAAAAACATAACGCTTAAATAAGGAGATCCGCAGATGACAATACCGACCCTCACGACAGAACGTCTCCTGCTGAAACCGCTGGTCGCCGAAGATGCGGTTCAGATTCAAAAGCTGTATCCGCGCTGGGAGATCGTCCGCTATTTGGTTTCTTCCGTGCCCTGGCCCTACCCGGATAATGGCGCGGAAAACTATGTGAATAACGTCGCGCTGCCGGATATGGCAAAAGGGATAGCCTGGATCTGGAGCATCCGCCGTCGTGAGGTGCCGGATGCGTTGATGGGGATTATCTGTCTGTACGATGTTGACGATAATAACCGCGGATTCTGGCTGGCGCCGGAGTTTCAGGGACAGGGATATATGCGTGAGGCCAGCATTGCAGCGACGGATTACTGGTTTAATACGCTCAACAAACCCGTTTTGCGGGCGCCGAAGGCCGCCGCGAACAGCCGCTCCCGTCGTATTTCAGACAGCAGCGGCATGCGGCTCATCAGAACAGAAAAGAAAGCCTACGTCAGCGGGATATTGGACTCCGAACTGTGGGAGATCACCCGCGACGAGTGGAACGCCCATCAGGTCAGCTGATAGTACTTATCCGGCAACAGCCTCTCCGGAATGTTCTCTTCATCGTTCATCTGCAGCAGATCGCGTTCCATCATGTTGCAGATGGCGTCCAGCGGAAGGTCGTTATCTTCTGTGCCAAACGGGTCTTCCAGCTCTTCCGCCAGGGTGTCCAGCGAGATAAAGGTGTATGAGATCAGCGCCGAGACAAACGGCGTCATGTAGTGCAGATCCACAACCAGCGCGAACGGCAGCATGATGCAGAACAGATACACCGTGCGGTGCAAAATCAGCGTATAGGCAAACGGCACTGGCGTTGTCGCAATCCGTTCACAGCCGGAAAGGACGATGGACATATCGTTGAGGCGGTTGTTCAGGCTGTGGAACAGGATGTCCGAAAGCTGCCCGTTACGCCGCCGCACGGCCAGCCACTCCCCCATGACCAGCAAAATACGGTTCGCCGGCGAGTTGGCGCCCATTACCTGAGCTAAAACGTCCGGGGCAAGATAGCGAGAGAGCTGGTCAGCGTTCATTTCTCGGCGCAGGGTCATGCGCAGGCAGTTGGCAAAGGCGATCTGCAGGCGGACAAATTCCCCCAGGTGCTTATCGTCCGGCAAGGTGTTTTTTACCTCGCGAAACAGCGAGCGTGCCGCTATCATCAGTTGCCCCCACAGCTGGCGAGCCTCAACGTAGCGTGAATAGCAGGCGTTGTTTCTGAAACCAAGAAAGATTGCGATCGCCACGCCGAGAATGCTAAATGGCGCCACCGTAAATTTGATGCCCAGCGAGGTATACCACGGCAGCATCAGGATAACGGCGATAGAAAGCAGGAAGTTGAGCAGCAGTCGGGTATAGATTTTGGGGAGTACCGAACCGTGCCAGACAAAAATCAGTTGTAGCCAGTGCTGTTTAGGACGAACAATCATAGTGAGTTTCAGGCAAGAAAAGAGCGTGGCTATTAAACGTGATCCCCATCACGGTTGCAAGCATGTTAACGGAACATTGCATTCTCTCACCTGAAGAACGAAAACCGCACGGTGCTGCATTTGATTTTAAAAACAGGGTAAATAGTATGTTGTAACTAAAATAATGCCTGTTTAAACCCGGCCGAGGCCGGGTCACGTAATTAGCAAAGCGGCTTCACCGCTGCGCGCATGCCCTTCAGCAGAATGGCATCAAGATCCCGCGTCACCTGATCAACCAGACCGTCCACCTTCGTCAGGTCCTGCTCCCAGTGCGCTTCTACGCTCAGCACGGCGTGCACCAGTTCGCGGGTAGCGAGCTGATTATCGCGATGCTGCGCCCATAGCTGTTGATAACGTTCCAGCCAGAACGCATCATCCTGCACCGGATAGTTCTCTCCGTTACGCTCCGCGCGATAAAATGCGATCAGTGCCGCTAACGCAAACGTCAGACGCGCTGGCAGTTGACCTGAGGACTTCTGCCCTGCCAGCAGCTGCGGAAGAATACGCGTGCGATACTTGGTCATGCCGTTGAGCGCGATGGAAAGCAACTGGTGTCTGATGTAGGGATTTCGAAAACGCCCTGTTACCGCGCTGGCGAACGACTCCAGTTCGTCGCGGGGCAAATCGAGAACCGGAATAATTTCCTCATAAATTGCTTTTTCGACGAAAGCGCACACGTCTTCATCATTCATCGCCTCGCCAACCGTATCCAGCCCGGCCTGATAGGCCACCGGTACCAGCGCCGTGTGCGCACCGTTGAGAATGGCGACTTTACGCTCTTTATAGGGCTTGATGTCGTCGACAATCAGCACGTTTAACGGGTACTTATCCAGGCGCAGTTCACCAGCCAGCGAGGCTGGCCCCTGAATGACAAACAGATAAAAGTGTTCAGCCGTGTCCAGGAACCCATCGTGATAACCCAGCTCGGCCTCAAGCGTGTCCACTTCATCGCGCGGGTAACCGGTTACGATACGGTCAACCAGCGTTGAGCAGAAGTGGTTTGCCTCGTTCAGCCACTGGATAAATGCGGCAGGCAGCGCCCACTCCTGGGCATAGCGCAACACAAGTTCACGCAATGCGTCACCGTTGTAGTCAATCAGTTCACACGGAATGATTACCCACCCCTTGTCAGGCGCGCCGTTAAAGTGGCTAAAGCGCTCAAACAGCAGGCGCGTTAGCTTCGCCGGGTAGCTGACGGCAGGCGCATCGTCGAACTTATCCCCCGCGTGATAGCTGATTCCGGCTTCGGTGGTGTTCGAGAAAACAAAGCGCATATCCGGACTGTGTGCCAGTTTCAGAAAGGCGTCGTAATCGTCGTAGACGCTGATTTCACGGTTAACAGAGTGGATAAGTCGGGCTTCGCTCACCTCTTCGCCCTGCTCATTCAGGCCACGAATGATGGTGGTGTACAACCCATCCTGCGTGTTCAGCGACGGCGGGAAGTCGCTCTGAATAGGACGAACGATAACCACACCGGCGTTGAGATCGGTATGTTCATTCAAAAGGTCAATTTGCCAGTCGACAAACGCACGCAGGAAATTGCCTTCGCCAAACTGAATAATGCGTTCGGGATACTGCGCACCGGGAAAATCACGACGGTTGAGCGTGTTCACAAGAGGGTTCCTTTTATGATTAGTCATACAGCCTGATAAGATTGGTACGATAACTTATCAAAACTTTACGACCAGAAACCCTGTTTCGATCAATCCCCGGCGTGGTTGTGAAAAAATTATAAGAATTTATAGAACACCGACGTGGCCGTCATAGCGCCGTCCGGCATCAGGGCATAGCGCGGGATCTCACCGACCTTTTGCCAGCCGGCACGCTGGTAGAAGGTTTCGGCGCCGCTGCCGGTGGAGGTATCGAGCACCAGAACCGAAATGTTTCTGGCCCGGGCCTCAGCTTCCAGCGCTTCCATCAGCGCCATTGCGGCCCCTTTTCGACGCGCTTTTTCATGAACCAGCAGCTTTGCCACGTCCGCACGGTGCGGCTGGTTTTCCGGCTGGTCGGTAATCAGTTGCACCGTGCCAATGACGCCCTCCTGCGGATCAATACTGGCCAGCACCACGCGCTCGTTGCGCCCTACGCTGTCAGCTATGCCGAGCCAGAATGAACGGGCCTTCTCCAGGTTAAAGGGCAGCATAAAGCTGACGGATGCGCCGCCGTTTACGCAGTTTTCGAGGATCCCGGCCAGCGCATCAAGATAGGTGAGAATGTCGTCGCGGGTGAGGTTTTTGATTTGCAGTGAGGTATTCATTTTTTTGTCCTTAGGATGAATACCCTCACTTTGCATTTAACATTTCATTAACGCAAACGGAACGGTCATACGCTTTTGTTATGTCATCTGGCCCGCTGCCGCTGCTGCTTCATGGCATACATTTTTTCATCGGCATCTTTGAGCCACTGCTGCAGGTCGTTGCCGTTATGATCGAATTCGCTCAGCCCCCAGGAGAACAGAAGCGACCACGGATGTAGCTTGCGTGCATTGTAGTTTTCGACCTGCTCGGCGAGATACTGCATGGCAATCCACGCGCCCTTCTCATCCGTATCAGCAAACAGCACGGCAAACTCATCGCCACCAAAACGAACCAGCATATCCGCTTCGCGGAAAGAGGCGCGCATCAGCTGCGCCATGGTCTTTAACGCCTTATCCCCCTCTTCGTGCCCGTAGCGATCGTTAATCTCCTTGAAACGATCCAGATCCAGCCAGCCGAGCGTTAACGGCTCCGCCCGGCGACGGGCGATGGAGAGCGTGAACCGCACGAGCTGGTTAAAGCCCCGTCGGTTGAATAATCCGGTCAATTCATCCGTGGTCGCCGCGCTGATTGCCGCAAACTCATCTTCAGCCAGCGCGCCCAAATCCCCCAGCACGGCGAGATCGGTCGCTGAGAACTCCCGCGGTGCGTAGTCAATCAGGCAAAGCGAGCCAACGCTTGCGCCGTTGCGTAAACGCAGCGGAAAGCCTGCGTAAAACCGCACGCGAGGTTCGCCGGCCACCAGCGGGTTGTCCGCAAAACGATCGTCCTGAAGCATATCCCCGACGATCAGCGGTGCTTCGGTGAGGATGGTATGGCCACAAAAAGAGATGTTGCGCGGAACGGAATCGGGTGCCTGCCCATCCGCCGACTTAACGATCAGCGTATGCTCATCAATAAGGTTGACCATGGCCAGCGGTACCTGGAAAAAGCGTTTTGCCAGACGCGTTAAGCGGTCAAACGCCGGGGAACTGTCAATCTCAAGCAGACCCGATTCGCGCAGCGCGTTAAGTCTGTCAATTTCATTTTCAGGTGTTGCAGGTGCTTTCATAATGTCTCCTGACGTAAAGCGTTACTCAAAGCGTAGCTTAAACCGAGACATTGTCAGCGTTCGACGTCCTGTTAAGCCGCTATCCATTTCACGTCAATGCGTTATGACGATTTGCTCGTCCGCCAGCCGGGTACGAAGCTGCAGGCGGTAAGCGCAGAACGCATTAAATATCATTTTTGGGCGTTCATCTGTATCACCAGCCAGCGGTGGATCACGCTGACGATATAATGTTGCTGCTGCGCGCTCAACTGCACGCCCTGGGGAATGTTATGCCATTTTGCCAGACAGCTCCGACAGCAGGTCGCGGTGGCATGCTGGGCGATAAACACCGGGTGGCCACGCATGGGCGTCTGCTTGCCGTCGTTTGCGGGTTGCGCGGGTGCAAGGCGTTTAGCGACAAAATCGGCGGCATGCTGGTCAATGGTATCGGGGCCTTTGTCCCAGCAGTACTGTCGTTCCTTATTGCCCAAGCGGAAGCGCGAGCGATACGTCGATCGCGCCAGGCGGGAAAAGAGGGGATCCAGGTCTGACATCAGTATACAGAACGTCCCAGGCGCTGGGTCAGCTTCTCCAGAACCGCCACGCCGGCAAGTGAATTTCCCGTTTCATCCAGCTCCGGGCTCCAGACGGCAATCGCCATTTCATGCGGCACAATTGCCACCACCCCGCCGCCTACGCCCGATTTGGCCGGAAGGCCAACCCGCCAGGCAAACTCCCCGGCGTTCTGATACATGCCGCTGGTAGCCATCAGGGCGTTAACCTGACGCGCCTGAAGCGGGGAAACCACCTCCTGATCGAGATGCGGCGCGTGCCCCTGGTGCGCAAGGAACAGAAACGTCTGAGCCAGCTCAACGCAGTTCATCTTCAGGGCGCAGTAATGGAAGTAGTTTTGCAGCACGGTCGCCACGTCGTTGTGGAAGTTACCGAAGGATTTCATCAGCCAGGCGATAGCCGCGTTGCGGGCGGAGTGTTCAAACTCCGAGCGCGCCACCACCGAATCATAGGCAATATCGTCCACGCCAGAAAGCTGGCGAACAATCTCAAGCATTCGCTGACGCGGTGCGCTGAGGCGGCTTTGCAGCATATCGCAGACCACCAGCGCCCCGGCGTTGATAAAGGGGTTACGCGGTTTACCCTGCTCGATTTCGAGCTGAAGCAGTGAGTTAAAGGGCTGACCGGACGGATCTTTTCCCACGCGCTGCCAGATCTCTTCTTCCTCATACTGGCGCATCGCCGCGACCAGACTCAGCACTTTAGAAATAGACTGAATAGAAAAGCGTTCAGTGGCATCGCCTGCCTGGTATCGCTGTCCGTCTATGGTACAGATAGCGATGCCCAGCTTATTCCCGCTCACCGAGGCAAGGGCCGGAATGTAGTCGGCCACCTTCCCCTTTCCCAATAACGGACGAACCTGCGCCAGAATCTCGTCCAGCATCTCATTATGGATGACCGCAGCCACTCTTTGCTCCTTGCCCTCAGGCTAAAACGGGCTGCGAGTATAACAGAGGCTAATGTATTGCGTCAGGCGCTAAGACGAAAACGCGAAACGGCCTGCAATAAAAGATCGGACTGCTTTTGCAGGCGTTCAGAGGCCTCCGAGGCGTCAGAAACCAGCAGATCCGTCTGGCGCGAGACCTGATTCAGCGCCTGTAGCTGGCGCGTCATCTGGTGAATACTTTCTCCCTGACTGAGCGTGGCGGTCGAGATTTCATTCAGCAAACTGCTTAGATTGCCCACCAGACCGGTGACCTGCTGCAGGTTCTCTTCCATCAGATTCACGGCGCGGGAGCCGTCCTCAATGCCCTGCACGGAGCGGTTGATCAAATCCTGAATGGTCTGCGTCGAGTGGCTGCTCTTTCGCGCCAGGAGCCCGACTTCCCGGGCGACGACGGCAAACCCGCGCCCCTGGTTTCCGGCATGGGCGGCCTCAATGGCGGCGTTGAGCGCCAGAATGTTAGTCTGAAACGCCACGCTGTCGATCATCGCCACGATCCCGCGCATCTCGGACGATCGCTCAACGATCGCCTGCATGGAGGCATTCACGGTCGACATCATCTGGTCGCCTCCTACGGCAGCCTGACGCGCTTCATCCGCGCGCGAGCTGGCGAGGCGGGCATAGCCGGTATTCCCTTCCACGTGGGTTTCCAGCGCCGCGATATGCGCTGTAACCTCCTCCAGCTCCTTTGCCTGACGCGCCGACTGCTGGTACAGCTTCTGGTTTCCCTCCGCGAGGGAGCCAATGTTCTCCACCATCGTGGCTGTGGCGTGGCTGACCTGCGTCACCAACTGCTGCAGGCCGCGCTGCATGGTGGCAATGCTGTCGCTGAGCTGCCCCGTCTCCCGGTTAAAGCGCATCACGTTTGGCGGCGTGCCGGAGAGATCTCCAGCGGCCAGCCGGTTAATATGCGCAATAAGCCGACGCAGCGGCGTAATCACCCACCTGGACATACCGAACCAGACGGCTGCGGCGATGGCGAGCAGCAGAACCGGTGCCAGCAGGAACAACGTTTGCAGACCGGAGAGCTGCGCCATTAAAGCCTGACGCCCCTGCATGGCCTGCTTCTCGCTGGTCTGCTGATAGCGCGCGTAGTTGGCGTTAAAGTCGGTCTGAAACGCCTGTGCCGGCACGGCAAAAAAGGCATCAATCGAGTTGGTTCTGACAAGCGCTTCCGATTGCTCCTTAATGGCATCGTAGAAAAGCTGGTAACTGTTAATCAGCGCCTCATCTTTTGGCGGGCTGAGCGCCAGCCAGGCCTTCCATGCCTGCTGAGAAACCGCCAGCGACTTTTGTGCGTCGTCCATCAGGCTGTGCCAGCTTCCTTCCGAGCCGGTTTCTTTATCCTGCATAAACCAGACGCCGGAGCGGTTGAGCAGATCGCTCGCCGCCAGCAGGGAGACGCGTGCCAGATCCAGCTTGCTCTGCTGCTGATACGCCAGCAGGTTTTGCCGTTCATTGCGCTGAGCTTCCTTCAGGGAGGCGTTCAGCAGAAAGGATGAGGAGAGCTGCAGCGCGGAGAAAAGGCCAATAATACAAAAGATACCCGTCAGCAGGCCAAACTGGCGAGGGATAAGACGCTGCGCAATACGGCGAAAAATTTGCGTTAGGTTCATAATTTTCTTCAGTAACAAGACGTTAGACGCGTGCGAGTCTACGAAACGAAAATGACAGAACCATTGCAGATAAATGACAACGGCCCTCGTGATGAGGGCCGAATAAATTACACGCGATCCTTCCACACCGTCTGCACATTACAGAACTCGTGCAAACCAAAATGGGAAAGCTCGCGGCCAAAGCCACTTTTCTTCACGCCACCAAAGGCCACACGCGCGTCGCTGGCGCTGTATCCGTTGATAAACACCCCACCGCACTCCAGCTCGCGAGAGAATTTATCCGCAAGCGCTGCGTCGGCGGTGAAGACCGTGGCAGACAGGCCAAAGTCGCTGTCATTGGCAAGCGTCAGGGCGTGCGCCGCGTCTTTCGCAACGGTAATGGCCGCGACCGGACCAAACAGCTCCTGGCGGAAGGCCGTCATCGACGGGGTGACGTTCGCCAGCACGGTTGGCGCGTAATAATTCCCCTCACCGCTGATTTTTTCTCCCCCCAGCAGCAGCGTTGCCCCTTCTGCCAGGCTCGCCTGCACCTGCTGATGCAGTTCATCGCGCAGATCATAGCGCGCCATCGGGCCAAGGTAGTTCTCTTCTTCATCCGGCGCGCCCATCTTTAACGCGGCGACGGCGTCAACGAAGCGTCGGGTAAAGGTGTCTGCAATACCCTCTTCCACAATGAACCGTTTGGCCGCCGCGCACACCTGCCCGGTATTCTGGTAGCGCCCTGCTACCGCCGCCTTCACGGCAAGATCCAGGTCGGCATCGTTGAGAACGATGAACGGGTCAGAACCCCCAAGTTCAAGAACGCATTTTTTCAGCGCCGCCCCCGCCTGCGCGCCAATGGCTGCCCCGGCGCGCACGCTGCCGGTGACGGTTACCGCCGCAATGCGACGATCGTTAATCGCCTGGCTTACGCCGTCATTGGTGGCGTTCACCCAGCCGAATACCCCTTCAGGGAAGCCGGCGTCCGCAAAAATCTGCGCGATAAGTTCCGCCGAGCCGAGCACGTTGGGCGCGTGTTTGAGCAGATAGCTGTTACCTGCCAGCAGGATCGGCACCGCGCCGCGCAGCACCTGCCAAAGCGGGAAGTTCCACGGCATCACCGCCAGAATTGGCCCCAGCGGACGATACTCGATGACCGCGTTGTTATTCTCGACCTGCGTGGGTTCAGCATTCAGCATCGCCGGGCCATGTTCGGCATACCAGTCGCAAAGGCCCGCTGATTTCGCCACTTCCGCCCGCGCCTGCTGAATGGGTTTTCCCATCTCGCGGGACATCATCCGGGCCATCTCTTCCGCGCGACCGCGCAGCGCGGTGCCGAGATCGCGCAGCTTCTGCGCCCGGTGGGCTACGCTTTCGCACCGCCAGTGACGAAAGCCCGCATCAGCCAGCGCGATGGCACGTTCAACCTCTTCCTGCGTCGCCCACGGATACGAGGCGAGCGTTTCGCCCGTTGCAGGGTTAACGGACAGAGCATGTGTAGCAGATGAATATTTCATGATGTTCTCCACGCATTTCGGTTGATTAAGTGTGGCTCACTCTGCTATTTCTTAAAAATGAATAATACTGACCACCTTATTCACGAAACGAGAATACTATGGACTTAACCCAGCTTGAAATGTTCAACGCCGTCGCGCTGACGGGCAGCATCACCCAGGCGGCGCAGAAGGTGCATCGCGTTCCTTCGAATCTGACGACCCGCATCCGCCAGCTGGAGGCCGATCTTGGCGTGGAGCTGTTTATCCGTGAGAACCAGCGTTTGCGCTTATCTCCCGCCGGACATAACTTCCTGCGCTACAGCAGGCAGATCCTGGCGCTGGTGGATGAAGCGCGCATGGTCGTAGCGGGCGATGAGCCGCAGGGGCTATTTGCCCTCGGCGCGCTGGAGAGCACCGCCGCCGTGCGCATCCCTGAGACGCTGGCGCAGTTTAACCAGCGCTATCCGCGCATCCAGTTTGCCCTTTCTACCGGACCGTCCGGGACGATGATTGATGGCGTACTGGAGGGAACCCTGAGCGCCGCCTTTGTCGACGGGCCGCTGTCGCACCCGGAGCTGGAGGGGATGCCGGTCTACCGGGAAGAGATGATGCTGGTCACCCCTGCCGGGCAGACAGAGGTAACGCGCGCTGCGCAGGTGAGCGGCAGCGATGTTTATGCCTTTCGCGCAAACTGCTCGTATCGCCGACACCTGGAGAGCTGGTTTCATGCAGACAGAGCCGCGCCGGGACGCATTCATGAGATGGAGTCCTATCACGGCATGCTCGCCTGCGTCATCGCGGGTGCGGGCATCGCGCTGATGCCGCGCTCAATGCTGGAAAGTATGCCGGGCCATCATCAGGTTGAAGCCTGGCCGCTGGCGGAAAACTGGCGCTGGCTCACTACCTGGTTGGTGTGGCGACGCGGAGCGATGACCCGCCAGCTGGAAGCGTTTATAGCGCTGCTAAACGAACGTCTTCAACCAGCGCCTTCTCCATAAACAGGCTGAGCGGATCGTCCACATACGGGGCAAACGCCGGACGCCGATCGTAGCCGCTTCGTTCATAAAGACGAATCGCGGCATGCTGTTTGATGCCCGTTTCCAGCCGTACGGTATGGCAGTGACGGCTCAGGGCCTCATCTTCCAGCGCGGCCAGCAGCTTCTCAGCCAGATGTTGCCCGCGATGGGCCGGCTCGATATAAACCCGCTTCATCTCCCCCGTTCCGTCGCCGTTAAGCACGATAGCTCCACAGCCAACGGCCTGAAGCTGCGGGTCGCGGACGATCATCAGGATAAGGGATGTCGCGGGCAGTTCTGAAAGATCGAGCAGATGGTTGCTTTCGGCGGGATAGAGTTCGCTCTGATAACGGTCGAGGGCCGCAATCAGCCTAAGAATGTCCGGGTGACGTGCAGATTCAGAGGTAATGGAATACATGGCAGGCTCCTTGCTTTATTTGTGATACTCAATGTCAACATAGCGCAGGCCTGCCAGGCTGCTTCATAGTATTAACTTATCGCGCAGCCGCTAGCGTAAAAAGATCCGCCCTTTCAGGTACAGGGTGGCCTGGCCGGCAATGAGTACGCGGTCGCCCTTCAGCTCGCAGCGAAGATCCCCGCCGCGGTACGACACCTGGCGGGCGTTGAGCGACGTCTTACCCAGCCTTTCACTCCAGTAAGGGATCAGCATGCTGTGCGTGGACCCGGTAACCGGATCTTCCGGCACCCCTTCGCCCGGGCAGAAAAAGCGGCTGACGAAGTCATATTCCCCTTCGCCCGGCGCGGTTACGCAGACCATTTTGCCCAGCGGAACCATCGCGCCAATATCCGGCATTAATGCCTCCACCTGCTGCTGGCTCTCCAGCACCACGAGGTAGTCTCGCCCGACGCGCACCTCTTTTGCCGCCGGGATGCCCAGCGCGCTAAACAGTGCAGGCGGTGGGTTATCGACGACCTCCGTGGACCATGCGGGGAAATTCAGCGTCAGCCAGTCGCCGCTGCGTTTGACCGTCAGCTCCCCTACGAAGCGCGTGGTAAAGTGGATTTCCGTATGCGGATAGTCCAGATACTCAAAAATGACGTGTGATGCCGCGAGGGTCGCATGGCCGCAGAGGTTAATTTCATGCAGCGTGGTGAACCAGCGCAGTTCAAATCCGCCGTCGGTTCGCACAAAAAACGCGGTCTCCGACTGGTTATGCTGCTGTGCCATTTTGAGAAGCGTCTCGTCCGGCAGCCACTCTTCCAGAGGACATACCGCTGCCGCGTTGCCGCCAAAGGTTTTGTCGCTGAAGGCATCCACCAGATAAAAATCAATTTCCCGCATTGTCTCTTCCTCTTTTGTTATCAGTTTTAGCGCAGATACACAGTGCCTTTCAGGTAGCACGACGCCTGACCGCTCATCAATACGCGCTCCCCTTTCAGCTCGCAGCGCACATCCCCGCCGCGCGCCGAAACCTGACGGGCAAACATTGCAGTTTTCCCCAGCTTTTCGCTCCAGTAGGGGATCAGCATCGTGTGCGCGGATCCGGTCACCGGATCTTCCGGAACGGCAACGCCCGGTGAGAAGAAGCGGCTGACAAAGTCATATTCCCCTTCACCCGGTGCCGTCACGCTCACTTTATGCTCGCCCGGCGTCATCGCCGAAAAGCGCGGCGCAAGTGCTTCAACCTGCCGGGGATTTTCCAGCACAATCACCCAGGCGCGGCCTTTACGGGCTTCAACGTAATGGCGGATACCGAGCGCCGCGAGCATCTCCGGCGGCGGCGTCTCTTCTCGGGTCGGACACGCCGGGAAGTCCAGCGTCATCCACTCTCCCTCCCGGCTGACCGTCAGTCGGCCAGAGGCGGTATCAAAGTGGATCCGCGAGTCGGGGTAATCGAGTTCATTAAACAGAACGTACGCGGCGGCCAGGGTGGCGTGACCGCAGAGATTGACTTCAGTGAGCGTGGTAAACCAGCGTAGCTCAATGCCGCCCTTAGTGCAGACGAAAAATGCGGTTTCCGACTGATTATGCTGCTGCGCCATTTTCAGTAACGTTTCATCCGGCAGCCATTTGTTCAGCGGGCAAACCGCTGCCGGATTGCCGCCGAACGAGATATTGCTGAATGCATCTACCAGATAAAAATCAATCTCCTGCATTGTCTTACCGCCTGTTTTTGCTGTGTCGTACTTTTATATTCAATGAAAACAACGCCCCCGGCTACCGCTTTCATAAGGTAAATATTGAGATCTGCGTCACATAATGGTTGAGTTTTCGCCGTATGGCGTTTTAAGATCGCCTTCTCATCTTTCCAGCAACGAATCTCCGACATCCCTATGACAACGAACACAGTTTCCCGCAGGGTCGCGTGGCTACGCGTGGTCACGCTGGCCATTGCCGCATTTATTTTTAACACCACAGAATTTGTTCCGGTTGGGCTGTTGTCTGACATAGCAGAAAGCTTCCAGATGGAAACGGCGCAGGTGGGGATTATGTTAACTATCTACGCCTGGGTGGTGGCGCTGATGTCTTTGCCGTTTATGTTGCTGACCAGCCAGATGGAGCGGCGCAGGCTGTTGATCGGCCTGTTTGCCCTGTTCATTGCCAGCCATGTCCTGTCGTTTATGGCGTGGAATTTTACGGTGCTGGTCATTAGCCGCATCGGCATTGCCTTTGCCCACGCGGTGTTCTGGTCGATCACCGCGTCGCTGGCTATTCGACTCGCGCCGGCGGGTAAACGCGCCCAGGCCTTGAGCCTGATTGCCACCGGTACCGCGCTGGCGATGGTGCTGGGGCTGCCCATTGGCCGCATCGTGGGACAGTACTTCGGCTGGCGTACCACCTTCTTTGCCATCGGCATGGGCGCGCTGGTGACGCTGGTGTGTCTGATTAAGCTGCTGCCCGCGCTGCCAAGCGAACACTCCGGCTCGCTGAAAAGCCTGCCGCTGCTGATGCGTCGCCCGGCGCTGCTGAGTATCTACCTGCTTACCGTTATCGTGGTCACCGCGCATTACACGGCGTACAGCTACATTGAACCGTTTGTGCAGGTGGTCGCGGGCTTTAGCGCAAACTTTGCCACCCTCTTACTGCTCATTCTCGGCGGCGCGGGCATTATTGGCAGCGTGCTGTTTGGTAAACTGGGTAACCAGCATGCCTCCTTGCTGGTGAGCAGCGCCATCGGCCTGCTGCTGGCGTGCCTGGTGCTGCTGCTCCCTGCGTCAGGCAGCGAAAGCCAGCTGGCGATCCTGAGCCTGTTCTGGGGCGTGGCGATCATGATTATTGGTCTCGGCATGCAGGTGAAAGTCCTGGCCCTGGCGCCGGATGCCACGGACGTGGCGATGTCGCTGTTCTCGGGGATATTCAATCTGGGGATTGGCGCGGGGGCGCTGGTGGGCAATCAGATTAGCCTGCACGTATCGATGTCGGCGATTGGCTATCTGGGGGCGATTCCGGCGCTCGTCGCGCTCGTCTGGTCGGTACTCATCTTCCGCAAGTGGCCGGTGGCGCTGGAGGAACAGGGGCAACACGGGTGAGGTGCGCTTGTGCCGGGCAAGGCGTAGCCGCCACCCGGCAATGACATCAGTGGTAGGTCTTAATAATCTCCAGCACGCCGTTAATAATAAACTGCACGCCCATACAGACCAGTAAGAAGCCCATCAGACGGGAAATCGCCTCGATACCGCCCTTGCCCACCCAGCGCATGATCGCACCGGAACTGCGCAGAGACGCCCACACGATAATCCCAATAAGCGCAAAAATTAGCGGCGGCGCAACGGTCAGTACCCAGTCCGGGAAGGTAGAGCTGTCGCGCACCGTCGATGCAGAACTGATGATCATCGCGATGGTACCCGGCCCGGCCGTACTCGGCATGGCCAGCGGTACGAAAGCAATATTCGCGCTCGGTTCGGACTCCAGCTCTTCAGATTTGCTGGTTGCCTCCGGAGACTCGTGCGCTTTTTGCGCCGGGAACAGCATGCGGAAGCCGATAAAGGCCACAATCAGTCCGCCCGCTATACGCAGCCCGGGAATTGAAATCCCGAAGGTGTTCATCACCAGCTGTCCGGCGTAGTAGGCCACCATCATAATGGCAAACACATACACCGAAGCCATCATCGACTGATGGTTGCGCTCGGCGCTGTTCATATTCCCTGCCAGCCCCAGGAACAGCGCCACCGTCGTTAACGGGTTAGCTAACGGCAGCAGTACCACCAGCCCGAGACCAATTGCTTTAATCAAATCCAACATAGTGCGTCGTTGTCCTTATCCACATTTAACATCGCAATTATAGGGTGAAAGTGTGACGTTCAGCCATCGGCGCAACGTAACGATAGTTTTCCTTTGGGAACGATACCCGTTTGTTATCTTCCTGATTTGAAAGGTTGCAAAAATCGTTCATGAAACGTTTTAGCAATTCGTGGCATCGGCTGATTCATTCAGTTGACTTATACTTGCCTGAGCAATAATATCTGCCGTGATTAAACTACTTGCCAGGGCAACCATTGTGAAAAGCACCAGTGATATCTTTAACGACGTTGTTCCGCTGGGTCGTCTTATTCATATGGTTAACCAGAAAAAAGATCGCCTGCTCAATGACTACCTGTCACCGCTGGATATCACCGCAACACAGTTCAAAGTGCTGTGTTCCATTCGCTGCGAAGTGTGTATCACGCCGGTTGAGCTGAAAAAGGTGCTCTCTGTCGATCTGGGTGCGTTAACCCGCATGCTCGATCGTCTCGTCTGCAAAGGATGGGTAGAACGAAGCCCTAACCCGAATGACAAACGCGGCGTACTGGTCAGGCTCACCAGCGATGGTGCGGCTATGTGCGAGCAATGTCATCAATTAGTAGGACAAACACTGCATCAGGAACTAACAAAAAACTTAACGGCAGATGAAGTGGCTACCCTTGAGCTTTTGCTGAAGAAAATACTGCCGTAAACAGAAAAAGAGGTATGACGATGTCCAGACGCAATACTGACGCTATCACTATTCATAGCATTTTGGACTGGATCGAAGATAACCTGGAATCGCCGCTCTCCCTTGAAAAAGTGTCTGAGCGTTCAGGTTACTCCAAATGGCACCTGCAACGGATGTTCAAAAAAGAGACCGGTCATTCATTAGGTCAATATATTCGCAGCCGCAAGCTGACGGAAATTGCCCAGAAACTGAAAGAAAGCAATGAACCGATCCTTTATCTGGCGGAGCGTTACGGATTTGAATCACAGCAAACCCTCACGCGTACGTTCAAGAACTATTTTGACGTGCCGCCTCATAAGTACCGAATCACCAGCGTGCCGGGTGAATCCCGTTACCTGTATCCGTTAAAACACTGTAGTTAATCATCGCCTGTAAAAGACGTAACCGAGGAAAAAATGAAAGTTACCGCCTCCGCCGCCCTCGCCTTGCTGGTGCTGTTTTCCAGCCAGACCTTCGCGGAGCAAACCCCAGGTGCAACGCAGCAAAATAATCATGACACGATGATTTTGCCGTCAGCACATGACCAGTCGCCTTATGATTTCAACCACATGGGTGCTGGTAGCGACAAATCCGACGAATTAGGCGTGCCTTATTATAATCAGCACGGCCTCTGATTCGTTTTTGCCCCGCAGCCGCGGGGCTTTTTTATGCCCTATCCCCTTACCCGCGCCGCCCGGCGAACCCGCAGGCCAAACACGTTGATGTACAGCCCGGCCATGATCAGCACGGCACCGAGCAGCTGCAGCGCGCTCAGCGTTTCATCCAGCAGTATCGCCGCACTGGCAAGCCCCACTACCGGAACCAGCAAAGACAGCGGCGCGACGCGCCAGGTCTCATAGCGTCCCAGCAGCGAACCCCAGATCCCGTAGCCCACGATGGTGGCGACAAACGCCAGATAGATAAGAGAAAGGATCGTGGTCAGATCGATCTCGACCAGGCTGTTCAGCATCACCTCCGGGCCATCCAGAATAAACGACGCCACCAGAAACGGGATTATCGGAATCAATGCGCTCCAGACCACCAGGGACATCACCTGAGGCCTCGCCTCGTGCTGCATAATCAGCTTATTGAAAATATTGCCGCACGCCCAGCTCAGCCCCGCCGCCAGCGTGAGCATAAACCCGAGCAGCGCCACATCCTGACCGTTCAGGCTGGCTTCAATCAGCACCAGCACGCCAAATACCGCCAGCGTTATCCCCGCCAGCTGCTTGCCCTGCAGGCGTTCGCCAAACACAAATGCGCCGAGAATAATGGTAAAGAACGCCTGCGCCTGTAACACCAGCGAGGCCAGGCCGGCCGGCATGCCGAACTTGATGGCGCAGAAGAGAAACGCGAACTGGCCAAAACTGATGGTCAGACCGTAGCCCAGTAGCAGTTTTAACGGGATTTTCGGACGGGCGACGAAAAAGAGCGCCGGGAATGCCACCAGCATAAAACGCAAACCTGCCAGCATCAGCGGGGGCATGTTGTGCAATCCCAGCTTGATGACCACAAAATTGAGCCCCCATACCACGACCACCAGCAACGCCAGCAGTCCGTCTTTACGCGTCATACCCTGCCCCTGAATTATTAATAATTTGTTAACACTTCAAGGTAACAGAAAAAAGTGTGCCGCGAGAAGATCATTATTTCTGGCAGGCAGCTGAAGCACTTAGGGATAAATCGGGTGCTATACAAGCCCCTTATGTCATGGTAATCCTGTTAACACTCGTCTAAAAAAAGCATAAGCAACCGTCGGGAAGGAATATGAAACCATCTCTCAGGCGCTCAACCGCAGCGCTGCTGGCATCGTCATTGTTATTAACCATCGGTCGGGGGGCAACGCTGCCGTTCATGACCATTTATCTCACGCGCGTGTTTAATATGAGCGTCGAGAATATTGGTTATGCCCTGACGATTGCGCTGACCGTTGGCGTGGTGTTCAGCCTGGGATTTGGCATTCTGGCCGATAAGTTTGATAAAAAACGCTATATGCTGATCGCGATCGTGGCTTTTATCGCCGGTTTTGTCGCGATCCCGCTGGTGGATAACGTCACCCTGGTAGTGCTGTTCTTTTCCCTGATTAACTGCGCCTATTCCGTCTTTTCGACGGTGCTGAAAGCCTGGTTCTCGGACGTGCTGACCTCCAGCCAGAAAGCGCGCGTCTTCTCGCTCAACTACAGCTTCCTGAACATTGGCTGGACGATAGGGCCGCCGATTGGCACCCTGCTGGTGATGTACAGCCTGCAGCTGCCGTTCTGGCTGGCGGCCTTCTGCGCCGCGCTGCCGCTCGGGTTTATACATTTCTTCGTGCAAAAAAGCGTCGCGCTGGATACCGCCGAGGAGAAGATGCCCTGGCAGCCGTCGGTGCTGCTGAAAGATCGCGCCCTGTTCTGGTTCACCCTCTCCGGCCTGCTCGCGTCTTACGTGGGTGGATCGTTCGCCAGCTGCATTTCGCAATACGTACTGGCCGCCAATGCCGACAGCGATTTTGCCCAGAAGGTGGTCGCCGTGGTGCTGCCCGTTAACGCCGCCGTGGTGGTAACGCTGCAGTACGCGCTGGGGCGGAAGATCTCCGCCAGCAATATTCGGCCTTTAATGACCGCCGCAACGCTGTTTTTTATCCTGGGGCTCGGAGGCTTTATGCTCTCCGGGGAGAACCTGATTTACTGGGGCATCGCCGCCGCCATCTTTACGCTGGGTGAGATTATCTACGCACCGGGTGAATACATGCTGATCGACAACATCGCCCCGCCGGGGATGAAGGCGAGCTATTTTTCCGCGCAGGCGCTGGGCTGGCTCGGCGCGGCGGCAAACCCGATGATCACCGGCATCATCCTGACCAACCTGCCGCACTGGTCGCTGTTTGCAATCATGATGGTTGCCATCGTCGTTGCCTGGCTGATGATTTTGCGGGGAATGAGCGTGAAGGCGTGGAACGAATCCCCCAAAGCGGCGTAAAATATGGCCGGGTAAGGCGAAGCCGCCCCCCGGCAATAACGCATCAGTGGTGCAGCATCTCCTCCACCACCTGCTCTTTGTACATCTCGTTTGGATAATAGGTCGGCCAGTTGTCCATCTCTTTCAGCAGCGCCTCGTGGGAGGTATTGCCCATAAAAATATGGAAGTGCGATGAGGCTTTCGGCCCGATGATGTGGTCGCTGAACTGCACGAACTTCGGCGCCTTGCTGTCGGCATCCTTACACTCAAACAGATAGCGAACGCCTTTTTTGCCCGATGCGTAGGTCAGAATTTTGTAGCCACTGTAGTCATACTGACAGCTGCTGACCGCCTTGCCTCTGTGGAATTCCATTACGTTATTTTCAATGCCGATGGCATCCACGTCCGTGGCATATCCCTTGCGGTAATACGCTTTCACCTCGTCAAAGGTTTTGCTTTTATCCTTCTGCGCTTTCTGTTTGAAGACCGGATCCAGCGAACCGTCAAGCAGGAACGGATACACCGACTGCCAGGTGCCGTCCCAGTCAGACAGCGTTCTGTCCTTCACGTCTTTATCCTCAAACACGCCGTTCGCCGCTTTCTGTTCCGCTTCGGTCATCTGATGGCCGTGCGAGTGAGCAAACAGCTGGCCGCTGACCAGCAGCGCCCCCAGAGTCATGGCAAATTTTCCAATATGTGCAGCCAAAGTAACGCCCTCATTCCGTTTTATAAGAATGAAGATGTTATATTATAACATTTCAGATCGCAACCAGCCCGCGAACGCCCTCCTGCTCCATATTTTCGCCCCTTCCGCGCTGAATGATAGTGCCGCGGGACATCAGGAGATAGCTGTCGGACAGCTCGGCGGCAAAGTCGTAAAACTGCTCGACGAGCAGGATTGCCATATCGCCTCTGTTTGCCAGGGTGCGGATCACCTGGCCAATCTCTTTGATGACGGAAGGCTGTATGCCTTCCGTCGGTTCGTCCAGAATCAGCAGCTGCGGACGGCTCGCCAGCGCGCGCCCAATCGCCAGTTGCTGCTGCTGTCCGCCGGAGAGATCGCCCCCGCGGCGGTGCTTCATCTCTTTGAGAACCGGAAACAGCTGCCAGATCTCGTCAGGAACCTGCTTTGCCTCGCGGGCGGAAAAACGCGACAGCCCAAGCAAAAGGTTCTCTTCCACGGTCAGGCGCGGGAAAATCTCGCGACCCTGCGGGACATACGCCACGCCGGACTGCACCCGCTGGTGCGGCCTGCTGTGGGTGATCGTTTTACCCTGCCAGATGACCTCCCCGGTTTTCGCCGGGATCAGCCCCATCAGGCACTTCAGCAGCGTGGTTTTCCCGACGCCGTTGCGTCCCAGCAGACAGGTGACTTCACCGGGAGCGGCTTCGAAGCTCACGCCGCGCAGGATATGGCTGCCGCCGTAGTACTGATTCAGTTCGTTAACCTGTAACATCATCGCTCCTTAGCGGCCCAGATAGACCTCAATCACCTGCTCGTTGGCCTGCACCTCGCGAAGCGAGCCTTCCGCCAGCACGCGCCCCTGATGCAGCACCGTGACGTGGTCGGCAATCGTTTCAACAAAGCCCATGTCGTGCTCCACCACCATCAGGGAATGCTTGCCCGCCAGGGTTTTGAACAGCTCGGCGGTGTATTCCGTTTCCGCATCGGTCATCCCGGCGGCGGGTTCATCCAGCAGCAGCAGGTGCGGGTCCTGCACCAGCAGCATGCCGATCTCCAGGAACTGTTTCTGCCCGTGCGAAAGCAGCCCGGCGCGACGGCCCCGCTCGCTGCCAAGGCGCAGAAGAACCAGCATCTCGTCAATGCGGTCCCGCTGCTCGCCGTTGAGTTTTGCCCGCAGGCTCGCCCAGACGGATTTATCGGTTTTCATGGCGATCTCAAGGTTCTCCCACACCGTCAGCGCTTCAAAGACCGTGGGTTTCTGGAATTTTCGGCCAATCCCCTGACGGGCAATGGCCGCAGGCTCCAGCCCGGTCAGGTCGATGGACTGGTCGTAAATCGCTCTCCCGCTTTTGGGTCGGGTTTTGCCGGTGATCACGTCCATCAGCGTGGTTTTACCCGCCCCGTTGGGGCCAATCACGCAGCGCAACTCGCCCACGCCGATATTCAGGGAGAGATCGGTCAGCGCCTGGAAGCCGTCGAAACTGACGTTAATGGCCTCAAGCTGAAGCACCGGGTCAGTCTGGTCCCGGTAGCGATCGCCGGGCAACTGGCGGGTAAATAACTCTTCCGTTGGCTGCATTATTTCTCTCCCTTACGCAACAGACCGTAGACGCCGCGCGGCAGGAACAGCGTGACGGCGATAAAAATCAGCCCCAGAAACAGCTGCCAGTACTCCGGCATGGCAACGGTAAAGAAGCTTTTCGCCCCGTTCACCAGCGCCGCGCCAATCACCGGCCCCACCAGGGTGCCGCGCCCGCCCAGCGCCACCCAGATGGCGGCTTCTATCGAGTTGGTCGGCGACATTTCACCGGGGTTAATAATGCCCACCTGCGGAACGTACAGCGCCCCCGCCAGGCCGCACAGCACGGCAGAGAGCGTCCAAACCAGCAGCTTGAACCCGCGCGGATCGTACCCGCAGAACGTCAGGCGGTTTTCCGCGTCGCGCACGGCGGTAAGGATGCGGCCAAACTTGCTCTTCGCCAGCGCAAATCCGGTGCCCAACGCCAGAAGCAGCAACAGCACCGTCGCCAGGAACAGCGCGATGCGGGTTGCCGTTTCCGTCACCGAAAACCCGAGCAGCGTGGTGAAGCCGGTAAAACCGTTATTGCCGCCAAAGCCGGTTTCGTTGCGAAAGAACAGCAGCATGCCCGCGTAGGTCAGCGCCTGGGTCATAATCGAGAAGTAAACCCCTTTGATCTTCGAGCGGAAGGCAAACCAGCCAAACACCAGCGCCAGCAAACCCGGCACCATCACGATCAGCACCAGCGCCCAGGCAAAGTGCTGGGTGCCCCACCAGAACCACGGCAGCTCGCTCCAGGAGAGAAACGACATAAACGCGGGCAGGCCGTCGCCTGACGCCTGGCGCATCAGGTACATGCCCATCGCATAGCCGCCCAGGGCGAAAAAGATGCCGTGTCCAAGAGAGAGCATGCCGGCGTAGCCCCACACCAGATCCAGCGCCACCGCAACGATGGAATAGCAGAGGATCTTGCCGATGAGCGTCAGCATCCAGGTCGACAGCGCCAGCGGATGCGTGGCGGGCAGCAAGGCGAAAAACGGTAAAATCAGCAGACACGCCACCAGCAGGCTGCCCGCAATCTGTGTCGTGCGCGGCGCTTTACGCGCCAGCGTTAAGGTCAGCGGCTGGCTCATCAGTCAATCACCCTCCCTTTCAGCGCAAACAGCCCCTGAGGGCGCTTCTGGATAAACAGGACGATCGCCACCAGAATCACGATCTTGCCCAGCACCGCACCCATCTGCGGCTCAAGGATTTTATTGAATATGCCCAGCCCGAACGCGGCGGCCACGCTGCCTGCCAGCTGGCCTACGCCACCGAGAACGACTACGAGGAACGAGTCGATGATGTACCCCTGACCAAGCTCCGGCCCGACGTTACCAAGCTGGGATAACGCCACGCCGCCTAACCCGGCGATCCCTGAGCCCAGCCCAAACGCCAGCATATCGACGCGCCCGGTCGGTACCCCGCAGCAGGCGGCCATGCTGCGGTTTTGCGTCACCGCGCGCACGTTCAGACCAAGACGGGTTTTATTCAGAATCAGCCAGGTGAAGAACAGCACCAGCAGCACGAAGCCCAGCACCACAATGCGGTTCCACGGCAGGGTCAGGTTGGCAAAAACCTGCACCCCGCCGGAAAGCCATGCCGGGTTTGCCACCTCGAGGTTCTGGGCACCAAAGGTCATGCGTACCAGCTGGATGAGCATCAGGCTGATCCCCCAGGTCGCCAGCAGCGTTTCCAGCGGACGACCGTACAGGTGACGGATCACGGTGCGCTCCAGCACCATTCCAATGCCCGCCGTCAGGCAGAACGCTACCGGCAAGGCGATAACGGGATAGAGCGCCAGCCACTGAGGGGCAAGCCCGGCCATAGCCTGCTGCACCATCCACGTGGCATACGCCCCCAGCATCAGCATCTCGCCGTGCGCCATGTTAATGACGCCCAGCAGACCGTAGGTGATCGCGAGCCCCAGCGCGGCCAGCAGCAGCACCGACCCCAGAGAAAGCCCCATAAACGCCTGGCCCAGCAGATCGCCCCACATCAGGCGATGCGTAATCTGGCTAAGGCTCTCTTCTGCGGCCGCGCGCACGCCGGCATCCGGCTCGGTCTGCGCCTGGGTAAATGGAGTGAGTCTGGACTGTACGTCCGGATCGTCTGACTGGCCCAGCAGTTCGACGGCCCTGCGGCGCACCTCCGGCTGCGGGCTCGCCAGCTGGAGGTTTGCCACCGCCAGCAGCAGCGCCTGACGCGCCACGGCGTCCGCTTCATCCCCGGCGCGCTTTTCAAGAAAAGCGAGCATGTCGGGCTGAGCATCACGCTGGAGCTGACGGGCTGCAGCCCGTCTTTCGGTGACACTGTCACTAACAAGCTGATGCGTGGCAATGGCCGTTGCAGCCAGCACGCGCAGCCGGTTTGTCAGGCGTACGGCTTTGGTTTGCCCTACTGCCGCGCGGGCCTCATCGAGCGAAACCATTTCGCCATTACGCTTCGCAAAGGCGTGCTTTTGGCTGTCGGTATACAGGTTTTCCTTTTGCAGGGACTGAAGCAGCGGAAGCCTGGCGGCATCCGGCGCGGCGGCCCACTGCGTGAGGAGCTCCGCCTGCTGGCCGCGGCTGGCGGCAACAAAACGATCGGCATCCGATGCCTGCGCCATCCCTGGCAGCAGTCCGGAAAGCCATACAAGAGCGCTGAACATGCGCATGGCGTTCATGACGTTTCTCCCTGTGGCAATGGCCTAGTTGCTGGCGGTTTTCATCGGCTGGTCGGGCTTTTTGTCATTCCCGGCGATGAACGGACTCCACGGCTGGGCGCGCACCGGCTGTTCCGTCTGCCAGACCACGTTGAACTGCCCGTTGCCTTCAATTTCACCGATCATGACCGGCTTATGCAGATGATGGTTGGTAGCATCCATGGTGAGCTTAAAGCCAGACGGCGCCTTAAATGACTGACCGGCCATCGCCGCGCGCACCTTATCCACGTCGGTGGTGCCCGCTTTTTCCACCGCCTGCGCCCACATATGGATCCCCACGTAAGTCGCTTCCATCGGGTCGTTGGTCACCACGGTATCGGCATTCGGCAGCTTGTGCGCCTTCGCATAGGCTTTGTAATCCGCGACGAACGCCTGGTTGGTTGGATTATCCACGGACTCAAAGTAGTTCCACGCCGCTAGGTTACCCACCAGCGGTTTGGTGTCGATTCCGCGCAGCTCTTCTTCGCCGACGGAGAACGCCACCACCGGCACGTCGGTGGCCTTCAGCCCCTGGTTAGCCAGCTCTTTGTAGAACGGCACGTTGGAGTCGCCGTTAATGGTCGACACCACGGCGGTTTTGCCGCCGGCGGAGAATTTCTTGATGCTGGCGACGATGGTCTGGTAGTCGCTGTGACCAAACGGGGTGTAAACCTCTTCGATGTCCTTATCCTCAACCCCTTTTGAATGCAGGAACGCGCGCAGGATCTTGTTGGTGGTGCGCGGGTAAACGTAGTCGGTACCCAGCAGGAAGAAGCGCTTCGCCCCGCCGCCGTCCTCGCTCATCAGATATTCCACCGCCGGGATGGCCTGCTGGTTCGGCGCCGCGCCGGTATAGAAGACGTTTGGCGACATCTCTTCGCCTTCATACTGCACCGGATAGAACAGCAGGCCGTTCAGCTCCTCAAACACCGGCAGCACGGATTTGCGCGAAACCGACGTCCAGCAGCCGAACACCACCGCCACTTTATCCTGGCTCAGCAGCTGGCGAGCCTTCTCGGCAAACAGCGGCCAGTTTGAGGCTGGATCCACCACCACAGGCTCCAGTTTCTTACCCAGCACGCCGCCTTTGGCGTTGATCTCGTCGATGGTCATCAGGGCGACGTCCTTCAGCGGGGTTTCGGAGATGGCCATCGTGCCGGACAGAGAGTGCATGATCCCCACTTTGATGGTGTCGGCCGCCTGCACGCCAAAACTCATTCCCATCGCCACGACGGACGCGGATAACGCAAAGGCTTTTAATAAGGTACGACGCTGCATATTTTCACTCCTGAAAAAGAACGCTGTGCGAAAACGTCCGTTACGGCATGGACGCGGAAATAAAGGTGTCAGCGAAGCAGGAGCAAAAAGGATGCCAGAATGGAGGAAGCGCTATTGCAGGAGACAGACGGCAGGATGTAAAGAGAACGACTCAGAATGGCACAGCGCTGCACTTTTATAATGCAGCGCTGAGGAAGCGCTTTTACCAGACTTCGCTGGCGATCTGCGTCACCAGACGGACCTTATCCCACTGCTGGGACTCGCTCAGGCTGTTGCCCTCTTCGGTGGAGGCAAAACCGCACTGCGGGCTGAGGCAGATTTGATCTTTCGACACGTATTTCGCCGCCTCTTCCAGACGGGCCTTCACGCCTTCCGGGTTCTCCAGCTCACCGTTTTTCGTGGTGATCAGGCCCAGCACCACCTGCTGCTTGCCAGGGCGAACGAAGCGCAGCGGCGCGAAATCCCCGCTGCGGTCGTTATCGTATTCCAGGAAGAATGCGTCAACGTTGACCGTCCCGAACAGCACTTCCGCCACCGGCTCGTAGCCGCCTTCGGAAATCCAGGTTGAACGGAAGTTACCGCGGCAGACGTGCAGCCCGATGGTCAGGTCCTCTGGCTTGCCTTCCAGGGCCTTGTTCAGTACGCGGGCATAGATTTGCGCCAGCTCATCGGCATCGTCGCCGCGCTCGCGGATCTGACGGCGCTGGTCGTCCGAGCAGAGGTAGGCCCAGACGGTGTCGTCCAGCTGCAGATAGCGGCAGCCCGCGTCGTAGAATGCGCGTATCGCGTCGCGCCAGGTGGTCGCCAGATCGTCGAAATAGTCGTTCAGATCCGGATACACCGTCGCGTCGATGTCTTTGCGCCCGCCGCGGAAATGGAGCACGCTTGGGCTGGGAATGGTCATCTTCGGCTGGGCATTGCCGCTGATGCTTTTCAGATAGCGGAAGTCTTCCAGCATCGGGTGATCGCCAAAGCCCAGCTTGCCGGTCACGCGCACGCCGTGGGCTTTGGTTTGTACTCCGTTGAACTGAATCCCCTGCTGTGAATCGTAACGCTCAACGCCCTGAAGACCGTCGAAGAAATCGAAGTGCCACCAGGCACGGCGAAATTCACCGTCGGTCACCACATGCAGGCCGCACGCGCACTGCTGCTCGACGACGTGGCGAATAGCCTCGTCCTCCACCGCGCGAAGCTGTCCGGCATCAATCTCGCCGCTGGCGAACTTCAGGCGAGCCTGCTTGATGGCATCCGGGCGTAAAAAGCTGCCGACTACGTCGGCGCGGTATGGGGCGTGCTGTCGTTGCATGGAAATCTCCTCAGTCTGCCGGTATTAATTGCCCGCAGTGATAATTCATCATTTGAATCTTTAGACTTCTGGATGTCTAAATGTCCAAAAAAGATGTCATACCTGACCGTTTCCGGCAAACGAGAAAATTTCACGGGTGTTGAAAAAAATTCATCTTAACAGCGCGTCAGCGTGCGCCTGGCTGGCAAAGGCGTAGCGTTCATCTTCCCAGCCGGTGATACCGCCGAGCATGATTTTGACCGGCAGCCCGAGACGCGCCAGCTTCAGCGCCGCCCTGTCCGCGCCGTTACAGTGTGGCCCCGCACAGTAGACGACAAACAGCGTCCTTTCCGGCCATTGAGCCATGCGCTCAGCGGTCATCTGGCTCCAGGGCATATGCAGTGCGCCCGGCACATGGCGGCGGGCAAACTGCTCCGGGCTCCCCACCACGTGCAGCAGCACGAAGTCCTGCTCATTATTGGCGATGGCGTGATGCACGTCGGCGCAGTCGGTTTCGACGCTCAGGCGACGCAGAAAATGGGTAACGGCTTCCTGCGGCTCGGCAGCCGGAAATTCAGTAACATAGCTCATGATCCTTCCTCATCTTTGGCGTTTGTGTTAACACTACTCTATCCACAAATTCAGCCCGTGAATGCGCTCGCTTATGCCAGAAAACAGCAAAAAGATGACAAACTTAAGACAGGTTACCCGTCCGCAGGTGGTGGTGCTGGCGTATGACGGGCTATGTACCTTTGAGTTTGGCGTGGCGGTTGAGATTTTTGGCCTGCCGCGTCCTGAGCTGGGCGACGACTGGTATCGTTTTGCGGTGGCGAGCGTAGATAGCGGAGAATTGCGGGCGACCGGCGGGATCCGCATCGTTACCGATGGGGACTTGAGCCTGCTTGCGTCGGCGGACCTGATCGTGGTTCCCGGCTGGCGGGGGCTGGACTCACCGGTTCCTCCGGCGCTCTGCGAGGCGCTGCGCCAGGCCAGCGCGCGCGGATGTCAGCTGCTGTCCATCTGCTCGGGCGTGTTCGTGCTGGCCGCTACGGGGCTGCTGAACGGACGTAAAGCCACGACGCACTGGCGCTACATTGACGCGCTTAAGGTCCGCTACCCTGACATCGAGGTGGTTGAGGATGTGCTCTACCAAGACGAGGGCGATATCCTGACCTCCGCGGGCAGCGCGGCGGGAATCGATCTCTGTCTGCACATCGTCCGGCGGGACTATGGCATGGAAACCGCCAACAGCGTGGCGCGTCGGCTGGTGATCCCCCCTCACCGGGATGGTTCACAGCCGCAGCAGTTGAGCCGCCCAGTGGCGCAGCTGCGGGAAAGCCAGCGCCTGGGCCAGCTGTTTGATTTTCTGCACACGCACCTTGTCGAGCCGCACAGCGTCGACTCGCTGGCGCGTCGGGTCGGCATGAGCCAGCGCACCTTTCTTCGTCGCTTCGAGGCGGCAACGGGCACGACGCCCGCACGCTGGCTGCTTAATGAACGCCTGCTGAGAGCAAAAGATTATCTGGAGAGCAGCCGTTTAAGCATCGACAGCATCGCGGAACAGACCGGGTTTGGTCAGGCGTCGACGCTGCGTCATCATTTTCGTCAGCAGTTTGCGCTTTCCCCGGCTCAGTATCGCAAACAATTTTCACGTTCTGATACTGCCCGCTAGCGGCAAAAGCGCAAAAAAAAACCGCCATTATCTGGCGGTAAATGCTTGCATGGATAGATTTGTATTTTGGTCTCTACGTCCCCGACGCTCCATGGTCGGGCAGCGGATCTCATACAAACTAACACTGGCTGTCTCAACGAAAGCTAAACAGCCTGATTAACTCGCGCTGGTGTTGATTTGCAAATAGCGCATCAGGCCCTGCTCAGCGCTCTGCCTGGCATCATCGTTAAGGGCCTCGAGATAAAACGATCGCGATACGCCATAGGGAGCCTTTTCAGAGGGATAAACCGCAAACTGGAATGTTTTTCCCCGTGCCGGATGGGTGCAGTCTAATTCCCAGCGCTGTTCATTTACTCTTTTACTAGTGCAGGCTACGCGTCCATAGTCGCTGGTTAAATAGGAACCAACGCGAATTTCAGCGGACTGAATATATTCTGGTTCGTCATTACCTGCATAACGAATCGCTGCAACGGCACCTACCGCAACAGCCAGAAGCGAAAACGCTATTATTTTTTTCATTTATGAATGACCCATTCCTTAGCCAGAGATTCACTATTATATAGGATTTATCCTTAATGCGAACATCCAACTGTGGACCAGAAATGGGAGGTTTGCAAAAACGCACATATATTTTAAGAAAAATCTTAATCGGTATTATGAACCCACGTTATTTGACATTTTCTTTGCGCTATTTTGAAATATTGAATAATAACCCCAAACAATAATTGGCATGATTAACCCGCGCTGTTCTTATTGGGTGAATTTATGTTCAAAAAAGGGCTATCTTTTATCATGCTTATTTGTGCCCTCTTTTCCGGCCAGCTGATGGCCGGGCACAAAGGCCATGAATATGTTTGGGTAAAGAATGTGGAGCATCAGCTGCGGCATGAGGCCGACAGTGACGAGTTACGCAGTGTAGCGGAAGAGTCAGCGGAGGGTTTGCGCGAACACCACCTGTGGCAGAAATCGCGCAAACCGGACACGCACGTAAGGTAATTAACTGCCCTTGCGTTTCGGAAGGGTTTTCATCAGATCGTCCGGGCTCACGGACGCAACGATGCTGCCCGGCGGTGGCATTTTGAAAATGTGGTTTTTCATTTTGCCAATAACATGCATTTCACAAGGACGGCAGTCAAACTTCAGGGTCAGGACTTCGTCACCGTTGACCAGCTGCATGGGGGTGGCCTTCCAGCTTTTAATATTCCCTTTCGCCTGTTTCGGGCACAGGTTAAAAGCAAAGCGCAGGCAGTGCTTGGTGATCATCACCGGCACATCGCCCCTCTCTTCGTGCGCTTCATAGGCCGCGTCGATAAGCTGCACGCCGTGGCGATGATAAAATTCACGCGCTTTATGGTTGTAAACGTTGGCCAGAAACGATAAATGGGTGTCCGGATACACAGGCGCAGGAACGGATTCGGCCTTACGGCTGCCGCGCGGGTACTGCGCCAGGCGTGCGGCATCCAGCATCTCTGCCGTTTCGCGGCGGAACTGGTTCAGCAGGCTGTTCGGCACGAACAGCGCGTCCGGCAGATTAACCTCGATGGCGCGCGCGTAGTAAATCGTCTGGCCCAGCTTCGCTACGCCGTCCTTCAGGCTGTTAAGCGCTTTCTCCGCGTTGTTTGCCACCTCGAACAGGCCATCAAGCGTATGCGTTACGCTGATGCCGTCTTCGCAGGTCATGGTCAGGATCAGCTGCTCTTCCCAGCCGCCCAGCTCAATGTCCACCGCGATGCGACGCTCGCTGGAGGTTTTCAGCAACGCCTGCTGCCAGTTATGATCCAGGTTACGGTTGAGCGGCGCGTTCGGCCTTGCCTTGTAGAGATCGGCAGGCATTTCATTCGGCCAGACGCGGTAGCGGTTCTCGCCGGTTTTTTCGACCGTGTTGGCGCGGAAGCCCACCACTTCACGCTTAATCATCACGTTCAGGCCGTCGCCGTTCGCCAGCGGCTCGGTCACTTCAACGTCCAGGTGATCTTTCGCCACTTTCAGCACCTCGCCGACCGGTAAACCGATAAACTTCGGTGAGTCAAACGCGCCAATATCCCCTTTGCGGGCGTTCACGAAATAGTCCGTGCTGCCGCGGTGGAAGGTTTTGTCCGTTGACGGAATAAAGAAATGTTCGGTACGACCGGCCGAGGCGCGCGCCAGGTCACCGCGATCTTCGATGATGGCGTCCAGCATCTGGCGATAGTGCGCGGTGATGTTCTTCACGTAGCTCATATCTTTGTAGCGCCCTTCAATCTTAAAGGAACGCACGCCCGCGTCGATCAGCGCGCCCAGGTTGGCGGTCTGATCATTATCCTTCATGGAAAGCAGGTGTTTTTCGAACGCCACCACGCGACCTTGATCGTCTTTCAGGGTATACGGCAGACGGCAGGCCTGCGAGCAGTCGCCGCGGTTGGCGCTGCGGCCCGTCTGGGCGTGGGAAATGTTGCACTGGCCGGAATAGGCCACGCACAGCGCGCCGTGGATAAAGAATTCGATCGTCGCGTCGGTTGCCTGGTAAATATCGCGGATCTGATTGAGGTTCAGCTCGCGGGCCAGAACGATCTGCGAAAAGCCCACGTCGGAGAGAAACTTCGCCTTCTCAACCGTGCGGATATCGCACTGGGTGCTGGCATGCAGCTCGATAGGCGGAATATCCAGCTCAAGCACGCCCATATCCTGAACAATCAGGGCATCGACGCCGGTCTGGTAGAGATCGGTAATCAGACGCTGCGCGGGCTCCAGCTCATCATCATGAAGAATGGTGTTCAGGGTCACGAACACTTTCGCCCCGAAACGGTGGGCGAACGGCACCAGATCGGCAATATCGCGCAGGCTGTTGCTGGCGTTATGGCGGGCACCGAAGCCAGGGCCGCCGATGTAGACGGCGTCAGCGCCATGAAGGATCGCTTCACGGGCAATGGCGGCGTCGCGGGCCGGGCTTAAAAGTTCAAGATGATGGGATTGCAGGCGCATACTTCGTCGTTATCCGTTATGGTCAAAATGGCGGCTATTGTAGTCAGAAGTATGCGCCAGCGAAACAGTTTTGCGTAGCCTCAGCGGGGATAATGGATCAGAGAGTGAAAATGCACCGGCCTGTCGCTGCTGTTGCGGTAGGCGTGCGGTTTATCACCGGCAAAACGGACGCCAGAATCGGCATGCACCGTCTGCCACTCGTCGTTGATGTTCATCTCCAGCTCGCCGCTGATGACCACCACATGTTCAATCACGCCTGCCTCATGCGGCGTGGACTCGCTCAGGGCACCCGGTGCCAGCGTGATGGAGAAATGATCGAACCGGAGCGTCTCATCCCAGGGAAAGAGCGGTTTGACCACCATCGCCTGCTGCTGTGAATCAAACACAGCCGGCCTGTCCGCCTCGGGCGTAATGAAAGCGGAAAACGGGACGTTCAGCCCGGTGGCAATTTTCCACAGCGTCGACACCGTCGGGCTGGACTCATTGCGCTCGATTTGCCCGAGCATCGCTTTCGACACGCCCGTTTCGTCCGCCAGCTTCGACAAACTCCAGCCGCGCGCCTGGCGCAGCGTTTTCAGCGTTGCTGCAAGATGTTGTGTAATGTCCATGCTCCCTCCTGATGGCCCTGAGCATACCACTTGTACGCTATAGCGCACAGTGTTACCTTATCGCGGACGTTATAACGCACAGCGGAGTTTCTATGCGCCCTACCTCTCATCTCGTTCCAGTCGTACTGGCTGGATTTGTCGCCGTTCTGGTCGGTTACGCCAGTTCGGCAGCCATCATCTGGCAGGCCGCCGCGGCGGCAGGCGCCAGCGCGCAGCAGATTGCGGGCTGGATGACCGCGCTGGGGGTTGGGATGGGCGTCAGCACGCTGGCGCTCTCCTGGTGGTATAAAGCTCCGGTGCTGACCGCCTGGTCTACGCCCGGCGCGGCGCTACTCGCCACCAGCCTGCACGGCGTGACGCTGGCCGAGACAATCGGCGTGTTTATCTTCGCCAACGCGCTCATTTTACTCTGCGGCATGACCGGGCTTTTCGCCCGCCTGATGAAGCTAATCCCACACTCACTGGCTGCGGCCATGCTGGCAGGCGTACTCCTGCAGTTTGGGCTGCATGCATTTGCCCATCTGGACGGGCACTTTCTGCTGTGCGGCAGCATGATTGCCGCGTGGCTGCTGGCGAAAGCGCTGGCACCGCGCTATGCAATCGTCGTTACGCTGCTGGTGGGCGGGATCGTGGCATGGGCGGGAGGTGACGTTGTCACCGATAAAATCACCATTTCCTTCGTGACACCTGAGTTTATTGCGCCCACGTTCACCTTCACCAGCCTGGTGAGCATCGGCTTGCCCTTCTTCCTGGTGACCATGGCCTCGCAAAATGCGCCCGGTTTCGCGACCATGAAAGCGTCCGGCTATCCGCTGGCGGTCTCACCGCTCATTATTTTTACGGGCGGGCTGGCGCTGCTGCTGTCCCCCTTCGGCGTCTTTTCCATCTGCATAGCCGCCATTACCGCCGCTATCTGTCAAAGCCCGGATGCCCACCCCGATGCCGGTAAACGCTGGCTGGCGGCCATCGCGGCCGGCGGGTTTTATCTGCTGGCGGGAGTGTTCGGCGGATCCATCACCGGGATAATGGCAGCGCTGCCGCTCAGCTGGATCCAGACGCTGGCCGGTCTGGCGCTGCTGGGCACCATCAGCGGAAGTTTATATCAGGCGCTGAATCATGAAGCGGAGCGCGACGCGGCTATCGTCACGTTTCTGATGACCGCAAGCGGCGTCACGATCCTGGGCATCGGCTCGGCATTCTGGGGGCTGGTGCTGGGCGGCGTAAGCTATGCCCTGTTTTCACGCGCTCGCCGCGCGCAGCTGTGACGGCGTGATGCCCATGACGCTGCGAAAACGGTTACTGAAGTGGCTGGCGGAGTTAAACCCGCAGGCCAGCGCGATATCCGTCAGCGGCGTCGAGGTATGCTGCACCAGGTTTTTCGCTTTTTCCATGCGCCGTTGCATGACGTACTGATGCGGCGCCAGCCCCGTCGACTGGCGGAACATGCGGGCAAAATGGTATTCGCTGAGTGCGGCCTGCGCCGCCAGATCGGCCAGCGTCAGGGGCTGTCCGAGGTTTTCTTCAATAAAAGCCAGCACGTTGCGCAGAACAAACGGCGATAGCCCGCCGGTAACGACCGGGAGCTTCCACTGAACGTTGGCGTAGTTTTGCAGCAGGTGGGTCAACAGCAGCGTAGAGGCCGTGCTCAGGGTGAGCTGGTTGGCCTGCTGCTGCCAGTCGCAGCCGAGCAGAAACTGGCGGTACAGCGCGGTGATCTTCGGGTCGCTGCCAAAAATGCGCTCGTCCAGAGTCAGCGACAGGGGCCGCTTGTCCCAGATTTTTTCGCCCACATCGCGCAGGTGTTCATCGGTGCAGTAGAGATGGACAAACGACAGGTCATCGCGAATATCCCAAGTCGATTCGCTCTCTTTCGGCATCAGACAGAAACGGTCCGGTCCCCCGCCGTTCTTCCAGCCGCCCGGCGTCTTTTGATAGCTTTCGTAACCGTCGGCAACGTACAGGCTAAGGGTATGATGATTGCTTTTAACCGTTATCGTATCGTGCTTGTTGTACCACGCCGCCAGCTGAATGCCGGAATTGAGCGCGACCGTTTCCCGCAGGACCGCATTCTGCTGGCGAAGCGTTTCAAAGGTATCGTAAGCGTGAGACATAACCGTTAGCGCGTTATTGAGTGAACTGTCAGTCTAAGAACTGTTGTCCCCCGTTGCCAGCCCCGGAAAAGAAAAAAGCGCAAGATTTTGCAAGTCTACCGCAAGCCGGTGAAAGCCCCAGAGCGATGACAGCGCCATACTGCGGGCTTCCGTGGTTTGATAAGAGAAAAATATGAACGCGTTATTATACGGACTGGTGGTGATCATCTGGGGAACCACCTGGATTGCCATTTTTCTGCAGCAGGGTCCCGTACCCGCCCCCGTCTCTATTTTCTGGCGTTTCGCGGTGGCCAGCGCCACGATGATGGTGGTGTTACTTGCCCTGCGCCGGTTGCGTAAGCTGGCGCTGCGGGATCATCTGTTCTGCATGCTTCAAGGATGCTGCGTCTTCTGCTTTAACTTCTGGTGTTTTTATACCGCGGCGGCACACATCAACACCGGGCTGGAATCGGTGATCTTCTCCATGGCGGTGCTCTACAACGCCATTAACTGTTTTATTTTCTTTGGACAGCGCCCGCCCGCGCGTTTTTGGACGGCGGCGGCGCTGGGTCTTGTAGGGATCGTGACCCTTTTCTGGGACGACCTGCTGGCCAGCGGCTGGAGCGTATCGCTTCTGACGGGCATTGGCCTTTCCGCCCTCGGCACGTACGGCTTCTCGCTGGGCAATATGATCAGCATGCGCCATCAGCGCAGAGGTCTGGAAACCATGACCACCAACGCCTGGGCTATGCTTTACGGCACGCTGGTGATGGGGGGTATTGCGCTCTTCAGAGGCGACAGTTTTACCCCGGAATGGACGGTCACCTATATGGGCGCGCTGCTCTATCTGGCCCTCTTCGGCTCGGTGATTGCCTTTGGCGCCTACTTCACGCTGGTGGGACGTATCGGCCCCGGGAAAGCGGCCTACAGTACGCTGCTCTTCCCGCTGGTGGCGCTCTCTATCTCAACGGTGTATGAAGGTTACGTCTGGCACATCAACGGTATCGTCGGTTTGCTGCTGATTCTGGGCGGGAATATGGTGATGTTCACGAAACCAGAGACCTGGTTCAGGCGCCTGCGTACGGCGTAAAAAAACGGCCTGCGCAATGCAGGCCGCTTAACGTTATTTCGCTGTTTTATGCACGTCAAACATGGTGGCGTCCGTCGCCATGTCGTCAACAACCTGCTTCAGCGTCGCAAAGGTCATCGGCGTACTTTCGTTATTCAGCTCTTTACCTTCACCTTTACGAACCACCTTCATCACCGGTTTATTGGTGGCCGCGTCGATCAGCTCACCTTCAAAGTAGAGATGGGTATCCATGGTGCGATGGCCGGTAGCCATCTGCGTACCTGCTACCACCAGCGCGACCGGCACCACTTCATAGAACTGCAGGCCTTCTTTCTGCGAACTCACCCCGGTAATAGCACCGCGGAAAATCAGGCTGTGTTTACCCGGCGTGGTCACAATCGGCTTACGGGTACCAATAGCCGTTTTCATTTTGTTATTGGTGTAATTCAGCAGCTCATCAAGGGTTTGTTTCCCGATCTGAGTCGTCGGTTTTGGCGTTGGATAATAGGTGATTGGCGTCCAGATAATGCTGTCATAGTTGGCTTCGTTATAGGAAGGGTCAACCCAACGCAGCGTTGGTTTACCCGTTGCAGACGTCGTCTGCTGCAAGCCGGAATAATCTTTTAAAAAGCCTGAATATTGTTCTGGAGCCGCGACTTTTGAAGAACAGCCCGCCACTGCCAATAAACCCGTAAGCACTGCAACTTTAAAAAAAGTTTGAGTACGCATGATAGTTTTCCATGTAATCTGCAAGTATGCATTTGAAGTTATAGCAAAAGTTCGGTGGGTTTGTTGTGACAAAAAATGACGTGGGGAGCACAAATTGCGAAAAGAATGCCCGGCAGCGTACCGGGCAGAGAAAATTACTGATTAATATCCACCTGCCAGAACAAATGTTTACCAAACGGATCGATTTCGTAACCTGTCACCTCTTTGCGCACCGGTTCGAAGATCGTTGAATGCGCAATCATAACCGCCGGCATCTGGTCATGCATGATCTGCTGCGCCTCTTTATACAGCGCCACGCGCTTGTCGCGATCGGTAGTTGATTTTGCCTCCGCGATAATTTTATCGAACGGCTTATAGCACCACTTCGCCGAATTCGAACCGCCGTTGGCCGAGGTGCAGGTAAACAGCGGGCCAAAAAAGTTATCCGGGTCGCCCGTTGCGGTCGTCCAGCCCATCAGGGCAGCCTGATGTTCACCGTCCTTCACGCGCTTGAGATATTCGCCCCATTCGTAGGTGACAATTTTGGTCTGCACCCCCACCTTCGCCCAGTCAGCCTGAATCATCTCCGCCATCCGTCTGGCGTTCGGGTTATAGGGCCGCTGGACGGGCATCGCCCACAGGTCAATACTCATGCCGCCGGCTAAACCGGCCTCTTTCAGCAACGCTTTGGCTTTTTCAGGATCGTAATCGTAATCCTTCAGCTCGCTGTCAGCGCTCCAGACGCCCGGCGGCAGCAGGTTTTTCGCAGCGGTGCCGGTGCCGTGGAACACCGCGTCGATAATGGCCGGCTTATTGATCGCCATCGCCAGCGCCTGGCGAACCTTCACGTTATCCAGCGGCGGCTTTTGGGTATTAAACGCCAGGAACCCCGTGTTCAGCCCGGCCTTGCTCATCAGCGTAATATCTTTATTAGCCTTCATACGCGGCAGATCCGCCGGGTTCGGGAACGGCATCACCTGGCATTCGTTTTTCTCAATTTTGGCAAAACGCACGGAGGGATCCGGGGTGATGGTAAAGACCAGCCTGTCCAGCTTTGATTTCCCCTGCCAGTAGTCGGCAAACGCCGTAAACAGAATGCGGGAATCCTTCTGATATTGCGCCAGCTTAAACGGCCCGGTGCCAATGGGCTGCATATCCACCTTCTCCGGCGTGCCCGCTTTCAACATTGCATCGGCATACTCCGCGGAGAGGATCGAGGCAAAATACCATGCCAGATCCGCAACAAACGGCGCTTCAGGGTGCGCCAGGGTAAAGCGCACCGTGTGGTCATCGACTTTATCAATAGCGGTAATCAGGCTGCCAAACTCCAGGCTTTCGAAGTTGGAATAGCTGCCGTTAGAGACGTTGTGATAGGGATGGTTCACGTCCTTCTGGCGCATAAACGAGAAGATCACGTCATCGGCGTTAAAATCGCGGGTCGGCGTGAAGAATTTATTGCTCTGAAACTTCACCCCTTTACGCAGATGGAAGGTATAAACCTTGCCGTCGTCGCTCACCTCCCAGCGCTCTGCCAGGCTCGGCACCAGCTCCGTGGTACCGGGTTTGAAATCGACCAGCCGGTTGTAGACCGGCACTGCGCTGGCATCCACGCTGGTGCCCGAGGTGTATAACTGGGGATTAAAGTTTTCCGGTGACCCTTCGGAGCAATACACCAGCGTTTTCGCGGCTACGGTGGAACTGACCGTGAGCGCAGCGAGTGCCAGCGTTAACGTTGTGCGTTTGCTTGTCATCATTTATTCCTGTCTTTTTAATTCGACGGCTAATTAATTCTTTTGCCATTTCATAAATAACATTAAAGTGATGTGGCAAACACCCAAAAAATAAATAAGGAAGAAAACACTATGGGCTCGCCGCTTTCCAGACAATTAACGCACCGTTTTTTCCGCTATCTTGCGATTACCAGCCAGAGCGATCCGAAAGTGAAAACTCTGCCCTCGACGCCGGGCCAGCACGACATGGCGCGAGAGCTGGCGCAGGAGCTGGCGCAGCTGGGGTTAGACGACATCGTGATTGACGAATTCGCGACCGTGACGGCAGTGAAAAAAGGCAACGTGCCCGGTGCGCCGCGCATCGGCTTTATTACCCACATTGATACCGTAGACGTCGGTTTATCACCGAATATTCATCCGCAAATATTAACGTTTAATGGTGAAGATCTCTGTCTGAATAAAGAAAAAGACATCTGGCTGCGCGTGAACGAGCACCCGGAAATTCTGGCTTATCCGAATGAGGAGATTATTTTCAGCGACGGTACCAGCGTATTGGGCGCAGACAATAAAGCGGCGGTGACGGTGGTAATGACCGTTCTGGAAAACCTCACCGCTGAGCATCAGCATGGCGACATTGTGGTCGCGTTTGTGCCCGACGAAGAGATTGGCCTGAACGGCGCCAAGGCGTTGGATCTGAAACGCTTCGACGTGGACTTTGCCTGGACCATCGACTGCTGTGAGCTGGGAGAAATTGTTTACGAGAATTTTAACGCGGCAGCGGCAGAGATCCACTTCACCGGCGTGACGGCGCACCCGATGTCCGCCAAAGGGGTACTGGTGAACCCGTTACTGATGGCGACCGACTTCATCAGCCATTTCGACCGCCAGCAAACCCCGGAGTGTACCGAAGGCCGCGAGGGCTATATCTGGTTTAACGGCATTCAGGCCGGACAGAACGACGCCGTGCTAAAGGCTAATATTCGCGATTTTGATAAAGCCAGCTTTGCCGCCCGCAAGCAGCAGATTGCGGACGTCGCCGCGCTGATTGCCGCCCAACACCCGACGGCGAAGGTCGACTATCGCATTGAAGATACCTACAGCAACATCAGCAATGCGATTGGTGAAGACCGGCGCGCCATCGACCTGATGTTTGAGGCGATGGAATCGCTCGGCATCACCCCAAAACCGATCCCTATGCGCGGCGGCACGGACGGTGCGGCGCTGTCGGCAAAAGGGCTACTCACCCCGAACTTCTTCACCGGCGCGCATAATTTCCACTCGAAGTTTGAGTTCCTGCCGCTGTCGTCGTTCGAGGCGTCTTACAAGACTGCCCTGCAGATCTGCCTGCTGGCCGCCCGTTAAGCGGGCTTGCGCGCCAGCATGGTGGCAAAGCGCAGCTTGATGCGGTTGCCGTTTTCATCGGTGCGGTGCAGTTCGCCAACCTCTTCGTTGTATTTGAGCAGCTCCCAGCCTTCGTAGAAGCTGCTCAGCTCACCGCTTTTGAACGCAAACGGGAAGCCGACGGTGCACGGGTAATCCGCCGTGTCCATCGCGGCAACGATCAGGTTGTAGCCGCCGGGTTTGGTGCAGCGCTGCATGTTGGCGATAAGGCCCGGAATGGTTTTCGCCTCCAGGAACATCAGCACCACGGTGGAGAGAATAAAGTCGTACTCGCCGTCAAAGCTCAGGCTGTTAAGATCTTTGACGGCAGTGTGCAGATTCTCAATCCCTTCTGCCGCCTTGATGCGCTCAATGTTATCAACGCTCATCGGGTTTTTATCCCAGGCGGTCACCTCGTGGCCGTTGGCCGCCAGGTAAAGGCTGTTGCGGCCATTTCCGCAGCCCAGATCCAATGTCTTTCCGGGCTTTACGATCCCGGCGCTGTACAGCACCTCTGAATGCGTACGGGTTAAGCCATATTTCTCTGTGAAGTAATTTTCATCGACAGCCATTATTTTTCCTCAGATTGCATAAGCAGTGCCTTATCAGTGCGCACCAGAAGTTTGCCCTGAATCAGCAGAATAAACGTACGGACCAACAGCATCCCAATGATGAGATTGGTAAAGATAAACAGCGGCACGGCAATGGCGTGGAAGAATCCAGACGAACTGCCGTGACCCAGATGCAGCCCGGTGGTAGCCAGAGCCGACACGCCAAACGAGAAGCTCCAGAAGGAGGCGTTAAACGGCTGAGACACGTACCACGGCAGCAGGCGCAGCATAAAGAGCAACTGCAACAGGCCGTAGCCGAACAGCATTTTGGCGAAGGTGTCGGCTTCCCCACCGTTGACGCTAAACCAGGCGCTGCACGCCACCAGCGCGGGAGCCAGCTGAATGCCTAAAGCGGTGCGCTGCGCGGTGGGAAGCTCCCCGGCGCTGCGAAGACGCTGGAGGATCACCGGCTCCAGGCTGAGCCAGGAAAAGACGCCCGCGCCGAGAAAAACGAGCCCTGCATCGTTAAACCCCAGAGCACCGCACGCCATCGCGCTGATGAAATTATTCGCCACGGTCGGCAGATACAATCCGGGCGTGGTGGCCTCCTGCGGGTGCCTGCCTCGCCAGAGCCCGGCGCTTTGCCAGGCGGAATAAGCAAGCTGTAACACCACGCCCACGCCGAACAGCGCCAGCGATACCGGGCGGAACCAGGGCACGAAACCGATGGCGACCAGCATGGTGGTGGCCGGAAAAAGGCTGACGAAGCTGCTCATTACCGGGTGGCGCATCTCTGCCAGCACGCTGTGCGGGAAACGGATCGCACGGGTGATAAACGCCGTCGTCAGTAAAAACCAGCAGGCAACTGCGAGAGCGACCAGTATCTCACCCGGCCAGCGCGTCACCGGCCACAGGGTGCTGGCGTATCGCCAGGCGAAACCCATGCCGATGATGCCCAGCACCATGCCAAAATAGCCTGCGGGAAGGTTAAGCGCCTGTTCAGGTTTGTTTAATTTATCCATTAATTTGAATTATTAAAATGTATTTTAAATGCCATTTTAAGGGGTTTCAGCAACGGATGCCAGCACAACGGAAAGCCGAAAGTTTGCTACGTTTAGTGAAGACGCATATCAGGGACCCCACGATGAATAAGTATCGGCTCAGCGATGAAACCCGGCTCTGGCAATGGAAAAATGGCGAAACATCCCACTCAACGACGCTGCGGCAGATTATCGCTACGGTGGACTTTAACGATGTGAAGGCCGGCACGAAAGGCGGCTGGATTGACGATGAGCGCGCCCTTGCGCAGGACGGAGACTGCTGGATCTACGATGAAAACAGCGTGGTATTCGCTGGCGCAACCGTGTCCGGCAACGCGCGCCTGACCCTGCCGTGCACCGTCAGCCATGACGCGCATATCGGCGATAACTGCTGGCTTGACGCCGCAGAGGTCAGCCACGGGGCGCGAATAAGTGACAACGTCACAATTCAGCACTCCTGCGTGCGAGGTGAGTGCCATCTCTACGGCGACGCGCGCGTGCTGCACAACAGCGTTATCATTGCCGCTAAAGGCCTCACGCCGGACCACGACCAGATCCTGCAAATTTACGGCAAGGCGACGGTAAGCCGGTCGCGCATTGTGCATCAGGCACAAATATACGGCGAGGCGATGGTGAATAACGCGTTTGTTGAGCACCGCGCCGAAGTGTTCGACTGCGCGATCCTCGAAGGTAACGAACTCAACAATGTCTGGGTGTGCGACTGCGCCAAAGTGTACGGCAACGCCCGCGTGATAGCCGGTTTCGACGATGATGCCATCCCTACCGTGCGCTACAGCTCTCAGATTACCGAGAATGCCGTGGTGGAAGGAAACTGCATCATCAAGCACCACGTTCTGATCGGCGGTCAGGCATGGCTGCGCGGCGGGCCGATCATGCTGGATGATAAAGTGGTGATTCAGGGACGCGCGCGGATCAGCGGCGACGTGCTGATTGAGCATCGGGTAGAAATCACCGACGATGCGGTGATAGAGGCCTTTGCTGGTGAGAGCATTCACCTGCGCGGTGAAAAGGTGATCAACGGCGACCAGCGCATCACCCGCACGCCGCTGCTGGGGGCGCTATAAGGTATAAATTTTGCCGTAGATGTTCACATCGTCATAGGCGCCATTGAGGTATTCCGCTTCCCGCAGGCACCCTTCCAGCGTAAAACCGTTGCGCAGGGCCACGCTGTTGCTGTGCTGATTCGCCACCCGACACTTGATCACAAATCGGCGGACCTCACCGCGCTCAGCGTAGTAGCGCATAAACGCCTGCAGCGACTGCGAGAGGATCCCCTGCCCCTGATGTGCTTCATCCAGCCAGTAGCCGATGTACGCGGCTTTGTTGGCAGGCTCAATCGCATTAAACGACAGTACGCCGACCAGCGCATCCTCCCTGAAGATCAAAAACATTTTGGCGTAGCCGCGCTGGTGCAGCATCTGGTTACTCTGCACGTTGCGTCGGGTGTCATCTTCAGTCCCCACGTGCTGTGCCCAGTCAAAGGCGGTTTGCAGATAGGCCCTGTTTTTGACGACGAGGTTATGCAGTTCGGCGGTGTAGCGCTCTTCAACGGCGCGAAGCTCGAGCGCGTCAGATACGGGAATAGTTTCGGATTTTGTTGCGGCCATTGCCCCTCACCCTAACCCTCTCCCGTGGGAGAGGGAATCGATCGTTAACGCATTACCCGGTCATCAACGTAATGACGTTTATCCGGCGCTGGCGGGAAATACTGATACAGCCAGGTTTCGCTGATGGCATCGCCCTGACAGCGCAGGAACAGGCGCATATCCACCGGCTCCGTCGAATCCGACGTCGGGTACCAGTCAAACAGAATGCGATACCCGTCAAACGGCTCAACGTAAAGGATCTCCACCTGCTTCGCTTCACCGCTGGAGAGCGTAATCACCGGCTCGATGCCCTTCGGCGCAGCGGCCTTCAGGTCGCCGCCGACGAAATCAATCGCAAAGCGACGGGCCCACACTTTCGGATAGTGTTCGCCCGGCGCCCAGCCCTCCGGGAAGCCGCCCATGCCGGTGCGGGTCGCGTAAACGTTGGCCAGCGGGGAACGCACCGGCGGCTGCGCGCTCCAGTAGAGACGATATTCAAAGTCCAGCTCGTCGCCCGCTTTCACCGGTTTTTCCGGCTGCCAGAAGCAGACCACGTTATCCAGCGTTTCACCGGTGGTTGGGATCTCCATCAGCGCGATAGATCCTTTCCCCCAGTCGTTGCGCGGCTCAACCCACAGGCTCGGGCGTTTGTTATACCAGCCCATCACGTCCTGATAGTGGGAGAAATCGCGATCGAGCTGCAGCAGGCCGAACCCTTTCGGGTTTTTGTCCAGATAGGCATTAAACTGCAGCTTTTGCGGGTTATTGAGCGGACGGCAGATCCACTCCCCGTTGCCGCGCCACATTGCCAGGCGGTCGGAGTCGTGGATTTGCGGGTGAATGGTGTCGCACATGCGGCGTTCGTTGTTGCCGCAGCTGAACATGCTGGTCATCGGCGCGATGCCCAGCTGCTTAATGTCCTTACGCGCGTAGAGATGGTTTTCCACCTCCATGATCACCTGGCTCTTCTCGCAGTGGATCACGAATTTATAGGCACCGGTGACGCTCGGGCTGTCCAGCAGCGTATAGACGGTAAAGGTGGTATCGCCAGGCTTGACGGTTTCAAACCAGAAGGAGGTAAAGTCCGGGAACTCTTCCGGGGTGTCGGTAAAGGTATCTACCGCCAGACCGCGCGCGGAAAGCCCGTACTGGTAGGTGTCGTCCACCGCGCGGAAATAGCTCGCCCCGAGGAAAGAGACGATATCGCGGCGCGCCAGCTCAGGCGCTTTAAAGGCGCGGAAGCCCGCAAAGCCGAGATCGCTTTGCCCTTCCAGCTGTTTGGTATCGACACCCGTGTCACCGTAGCTGAACAGCTCAGGGCGGAAGTGGATCTCGCGCGCCATAGAGGTAGACTGGTCCAGCGAGAACATCCGCACACGGCGGCGGAACCCCATTCCCATGTGGAAGAACTGCACGTCCAGCTGACGCCCTTCAATGTTGTTCCACAGAGACTGTTTTTCATCGTAGCGGATGGCGTTATACGCCTGCGGCGTCATGGTCGCCAGCGTCTCCGGCAGCGGACGCGGCGCGCCACCCCACGGGGTTTTCGCCAGGTCATGCGCCATGGATTGCAGTACGGAGAAGTCAAACCGACGGCTCTGACCGTCAGCGATGTCAGAGTCAGCCGCATATGCCGCTTTGGAAAACAGGGAAGCAAGGCCGGAGGTGCCGCTCAGGGCTGCCACAGCCAGCGAGCCTTTTAGAAAACGTCTGCGATTCATGCCTGGAAAAACGTCCTTATGGTCGTGTGAATGTGTTTCGCGCTCGGCGAAATGACGGCAAGAAAGAACGCACAGCCTAAACAAAAATGGTTAAGAATCCAATTGTTGGCCGGTGATTATATGAACAAAGTGAGAAATATTTTCTGTCGACCAGAACGGCCCGAAAGTGGTGTAAAGAAAGCCTGGAAAATGTGTAGAAAAATGCCCCGTCAGGACATCAGCTGACGGGGCCAATGAGGCGGTTATTTTACGCTGACATCGATACCCGGGAAGTACTTATCAGCGAGTTTGGCGATCGTGCCGTCGGCACGTACTTTATCAATGGCGGCATCAAGCTGCTTTTTGGTGGCCTCGTCACCTTTGCGCAACCCAAAGCCGATCCCACTGCCGAGGATTGTGTCGTCAGACACCGGTTTGCCGATGAAGCCAAACCCTTTTCCCTGCGGCTTGCTGAGGAAACCCGCCTGCCCGGCCGCGGACATGACCAGCGAGGCGTCAATGCGGCCATTCAGCAGGTCACCCCAGGCCATATTCTGATCTTTATACGACACCACGGTGACACCCTGCTTTTCCCAGTGCTCTTTGGCATAGGTTTCCTGAATAGACCCCTGCAGCACGCCGATGGTTTTCCCCTTCAGCCCTTCAGGCGTTGCTTCGACCGCCGTACCGGCCTTGCCCACCAGCTGAGACGGAATGCGGTAGATCGGCTGGGTAAAATCGATGCTCTTGCGGCGCTGCTCGGTAATGTTCATCGCCGAGTTGATGGCGTCAAACTTCTTCGCCACCAGCCCCGGGATCAGCGCGTCAAACGAGGTTTCGACCCAGCTGCACTTCAGCGCTGCCGCTTTGCAGATGGCATTTCCCAGCTCAACGTCAAACCCTTCCAGTTCGCCTGCCGCATTACGGCTTTCAAACGGCGGATATTCCGCTTCCAGACCGTAGCGCAGCTCGGTGGCCGCGAAGGAGGAAAAGGTACACAGCAATCCCATGCCGACTACTAACGCGCGTAATTTCATTTCAAACTCCTCAGAGCCTATCTCAGCGTGGTTTAACCCGACACAGGGCTTGAGCACCTGCCCGTAACGTCGCCTCATCTTTCGCAAAAGAGAGACGAATCAATTTATTATCCGTGCCGTCGGCATAAAACGCCGACAGCGGAATGGTGGCAACACCGTACTCAACAATCAGCCGCTTCACCAGCTCGCTGTCGCGCTCGTCGCTAAACTGGCTGTAGTCCGCCAGCATAAAGAACGACCCGGCGCTCGGAAGCAGGGTAAACGGCGAATCGGCCAGCAGGCCGTGCAGCAGATCGCGCTTACGCTGGTAAAACGCCGACAGCGACAGCCAGGTTTGCGGATCGGTCATGTGTTCTGCAAACGCGTATTGCATTGGCGTATCGGCAGAGAACATCAAAAATTGATGGACTTTACATATCTCGTCCATCAGCTCTGCTGGCGCCACACAATAACCCACGCGCCAGCCGGTGACGTGATAGGTTTTTCCGAAAGAAGAAATAATCACGCTACGCTCCGCCAGCTGCGGGTGCGTGGCCATCCCGTGGTGCGGTTCCCCATCAAACACGACGTGTTCATACACTTCGTCAGACAAAATAATGATGTCGGTATTGCGCGTCAGCGCCGCCAGCTGCTGCAGGTCATTAGCGGAGAAGACCTGGCCGCTCGGGTTGTGCGGCGTATTGATGATGATCATGCGCGTGCGCGGGGTGATTGCCGCACGGACCTCATCCCAGTTGACGGCAAAATCCGGCACCGTGAGCTTGATGGCGACAGGCGTTGCCCCCTGCAGACGAACAATCGGCGCGTAGCTGTCAAACGACGGCTCAAAGTAGATCACCTCATCGCCGGGGTGCACCAGTCCGCTTATCGCCGAATAGAGCCCTTCGCTGGCGCTGGCGGTGACCAGCACCTCGCTGGCAGGGTTATACTGCGTGCCGTAGAGCGCGGCAATCTTATCGGCGATGCGTTCTTTGAGCGGCTGCAGGCCGGTCATCGACGCATACTGGTTATGCCCTGCCTCCATCGCGCGGGTAACGCCGGCGATCAGCTTCGGGTCGCAGGAAAAATTCGGTGCCCCCTGAGAAAGGTTGATGGCGTTATGCTGGGCCGAAAGCTGGCCGATAACGGTAAAAATGGTGGTCCCCACGTCTGGCAGCTTGGAGCGCGTTTGCACCGGCGTTCGTAAAGTCATCCTCTTTCCCTTCTCATGGATATTGCATAACTATTCAAACAACAACTCCGTTGCCGGGACAATCGAATTGTTGTCATAATAGCCATGAGAAAAATGCATAGCTGAGGTGTTTCAATGTCACGCCGTTCGCTCCCGCTCAATGCCATCGACGCATTTTTAGTCACCGCGCGTCATCTGAATCTTACCCACGCCGCCGCGGAACTCTGCCTGACGCAGGGGGCCGTGAGCCGTAAGATTGCCTCCCTTGAAGCCTGGTTTGGCTTTCCGCTGTTTGAGCGCCACGCGCGCGGGTTGCGCCTCTCCCCTCAGGGCAGCGCCCTGCTTCCCGAACTGCAGTCCTCCTTCGAACAACTGCTGAGCGTGGCCGACCAGGCCCGCAGCCAGCACACGGTGATCCGCCTCAAGGCCCCCACCTGCGCGATGCGCTGGCTGGTGCCGCGCCTGCTGGAAGTGGAGCGCGAGCAGCCGGATCTGCAGATCGCGCTCACCACCACGACCGATCATAACGTCAATTTCAAAACCGAATCTTACGATGCCGCCATCGTCTTCGGCACGCACATGAGCGCAGGCGATCTGCTGTTCGAAGAGGCGCTGACGCCGGTGTTCAGCCCCGTGCGAGCGGGTGCCGCGCTGGGTTCGCTGACGTTTCTTCATCCGACAAGGGATAAGACAGACTGGTCACTGTGGCTGGCGAATCAGGAAGGTCCGGGCTTTGCTATGCACAAAAATCAACACTTCGATACGATGGATCTCGCCATTACCGCCGCCATTCAGGGACTGGGCGTAGCCATTGCCGACGAAACGCTGGTGGCAGAAGATATCCGCGCCGGAAGGCTAATGCGGCCCTATGAGACCAGCATTAAAACCGGCGCGAGCTACCGGCTGGTGCTGCGCGAAACGCCTTGTCAGGAGAATGGTCTGGCGGCGTTTCGCGCCTGTTTGCTTAATCGAGGCTGACGTGGTGCTTCATTACGCGCTTGAAGAGGCTCATGCGGGCGCGCATAAAGCGGTTTTCAAGCCTGAAACCTGCATGTTTATTCACACCAATGCGTAACAGCACGTCCCGCCCTTTGCGGCAGGCGGGCCAGCGCGTCGGCCCGTGAAGGCTGTCATGCGTTCCGGCATCGCGCGCAAAGCTCACCCAGTAATCAGCTACCTGGGCGGCAAACGCCAGATCCCGTTCGTTAACGTACTGGCGCGAAGGCTCCACCTGCCCGAGGGTATCGAACGCGTACGGCACCTCATTGCCGTGCCAGGCACCGTTGATATAGGTGGCGTGTTCCGCTTCGGCCACATAGTCAAACCAGTAGCGCCAGCAAAGCCCGCCGACGCGCTGCTGGGCCTGCATCACCACGTAGCCCATAGTGGTGAAGGCCATGTCGCGGCACACCTGCCTGCCGAGCTCCTCGTCGCCCTTCACGCCCGGATAAAGCAGCTTGATGAGCCCCAGCCCGAAGCGGCGCTCCCGGCGAAGCTTCTGGATCTGCCCGGCGAGATCGACACCAAACACCGCCATCACGCTGGCTTCATCGCTGTTGGAGCCAATCATCACCGGCACGGGATGCTGGCGGGCGGCGAAAAAGACGTCCAGCATCGCCTCCGGCAGAACGCAATCCCCAACGATAGGGGCCGGGGCGACGTTCAGCGGCGCGGTCAGCGGCCAGAACGCCTCGGGCGGGATCGCGCGCAGCTGCTCTGCCGTCGCATTTCCCAGCCCGAAGTGGGCGGCCAGCGCTTCCCCTTTTTGCAGGGCCTGCGCGCGCGGCGTATCCGGCAAAGTGTACCCGCTTTGCACTATCGCCTTATGGAATAGTCCTTTCGCCAGCGGCGAGGCCAGCAGCGACAGCACGCTGCGCGCGCCGGCGGATTCACCAAACAGGGTCACGTTATTCGGGTCGCCACCAAACGCGGCAATATTATCCCGCACCCATTCGAGCGCGGCGATCTGGTCCAGCAGGGCAAAATTATGCACCACCCGCTCCTCTTCACCTTCCAGAGCGGGATGGGCGAAGAAGCCGAGATGGCCGAGACGGTAGTTAATCGTGACGACAACCACACCGCGGGATGCCAGGGCTTTGCCGTTATACGGCGGCAGGCTTCCGGCGCCGATCGTAAACCCGCCGCCGTGCAGCCAGACCATGACCGGCAGCGGCCCGGTACGGTCGATAGGGGACCAGACGTTCAGATAGAGGCAGTCTTCAGAAAACTGGCCGGGATCGCCCCCGCCCAGCTCCTGACAATATTCACTGCTTTGCCAGCTTGAGGGCGAAAAGTCGGTAGCTACACGCACGCCATCCCAGCGTTCCGGCGGCCGGGGTGAGCGCCAGCGCCAGTCGCCAACGGGAGGTGCGGCATAGGGAATACCGCGCCAGAGGTGAACGTTTTCATCGGTTAAACCAGACAGTGCGCCCTGGCGCGTTTCAACCACAGGGGCGGAAGGATTTTGCATAACGACCTTATTTTTTCCATCACACCCCTGAAGAGTAACGATTTCAGAGCAAACCGCAACGCTGTTTGCTGCGCGTTTCCGCCTCCTCGTAGAGCGTAAATTCGTCATACACCGGGCAGCCGAGTGCGGCTTCAAACGCATTGCGGCTGGCATTCCCGTGGCTGCGCGCCTGGGTTTCATTCCCGAGATTGGACTGGAAAATCCCCGCCGCGCTGACCGGAAGGAAATCTTCGTAAATTATCGGCTGGGCCACCACCCACCCTCGCTCGATCAGCGGCTGCGGGTCATCCCCCGGACGAAACGCGTGACGATGGGCCTCTCCCGCCGGGGTCAGGCGATAGCGAAAATACGCCAGCTCCTGACGGCGCAGGAACATTTCGCTGTCCGGGAAGGCGCTGAAAATCTCGCGCAAATGCAGCTGGTGCGTGAGGTTATCTTTTCCGGTTCCGGCCTGGGCCAGCAGGCTATCGTACAGTTCACGGCCTTTCGGGGTCAGCGCCACGCCGCGCTGTTCAATTTCACCGAAGCGCGCGGTGTGGGTGCCTTTATGTTCCCCGGCGAAAAGCACCGGCTCTTCGAGGGCTTTAAAGCTGGTCTGACGCAGCAGGATCGGCACTTCACGACGCGGCGGCCCTTCGATCAGAATTTTGGGCTCAATCCCGTACTTCGGCATTAGCTCCTGCACCCGGTCAATGTCCAGCGTGCGCGGCGTGAGGTGGTTGATATGGCACCCCGGGAAGCAGACAACGTCAGCTATCAGGCGGTGCTCGTTACTCAACGCCAGGTAGGTCTCCTGGTCGACCGTTGCATGACGGTGCCAGCGGAAGGTTTCTAACGCTTCCTGCACAAACTCGCGCGCCTGCGCTTCGGTAAAGTGCCCTTCCGACTCATGGAGGTCAATAAGTTCCAGACAGCGGGGCGTAAAGATGTTCCGCTGAGAGAGAATTTCTGCCGCCCGCTCGCGTAACGCCACGTTTTCAATCAGCTCAAGGCGCAGCAGTGAGGTAAAGATACGAAACGGATTGCGGCACAGCGCCGCATCGTCAACCGGACGAAACGCCGTTGAGTGGACCGGTACCCCCGCCTGAGAAAGATCGTAATAGCTGACCGGGAACATGCCCATGATGGCAAACATACGACGCAGGGTGGAAAGCTCTTGTGCCGTACCGACGCGGATCGCCCCGTGACGCTCTACGTTCAGGCGCGCCAGCTCGTCGGCGTTCGCCAGTTGTTCATGTAATAGTGGATTATTTTCCAGAACCGCCAGGTTTACGTCCGCGACCAGCTCAAGCAAGGTGCCGTACTGCGGAACTTCCTGCTGGTACATCGCCGACATAGCCTGCGAAAAATGTTCCCGAATATCATCAGCCGTGATGGTGTTCGCCATGATGTCATGCCTCCAGTGAATATTACCTGGAGTGTAGAGAAGGCCGTTCCTTCCGGGGGGAAGAATTTCTGATTTGTGATCTTAAGACGCCAGTGGTTAAACCGTGTGCTACCGCCCCCTGTCAGCCGCCTCGTCATTTTTTCCAGGATTTTCCTTATAATTCGTAGCGGCTATTTTCTCTAGCCCTAAAGGGGTAATTTCCCCCAAATCACCGCTAGCAAATTATTCGTTTTTGCTACGCCATTATTATTGGCCTCAACCTTCCGCTTTTTAAATGAAACTTAGGACTAATCTGAACATTTTTTTACAAGTCCTTCCCACACCTCCATATTTCCAAACCAAGCGAAGCGCAAACGCAGCAATAATTAAATATAACGCAACCGCTAATGGCGAAACGAATTTGACGTATGCCTCACAGCGACTAGAGTTATTACTCGAACGACGAGTGATACGGAATATTTTTCGTATCGTACTGACATAACCAATATATGACTATGAGGTTTAATATGGCAGAGCATCGTGGTGGTTCCGGTAATTTCGCTGAAGACCGTGAAAAAGCATCAGAAGCTGGACGTAAAGGCGGCCAGCACAGCGGTGGTAATTTCAAAAACGATCCGCAACGCGCATCTGAAGCGGGTAAGAAAGGGGGACAGAACAGTCACGGCGGAGGCCGTAAATCTGATAATTCCTGATCTTATTTAGTACTCTTTTAATAAAACCTGAGAGCATGCTGCGGGCTGAAAAGCTCGCAGTACCCTTTCCTTATTTTACCGGAGCGTAATTATTATGAATATGAAAAGTGTTGAGGATGTATTTATTCATCTTCTGTCCGATACCTACAGCGCTGAAAAACAACTTACCCGAGCGTTAAGCAAACTCGCTCGCGCCGCCGCCAGCGAGAAGCTGAGCGCCGCCTTCACCGCGCACCTGGAGGAGACGCAGGGTCAGATTGAACGTATTGACCAGATCGTCGAACAGGAAGACGGTATTAAGCTCAAGCGCATGAAGTGCGTGGCAATGGAAGGCTTAATTGAAGAAGCCAACGAAGTTATCGAAAGTACGGAAAAAAATGAAGTGCGTGATGCCGCGTTAATTGCCGCTGCGCAAAAAGTGGAGCATTACGAAATAGCCAGCTACGGTACCCTTGCGACCCTCGCAGAACAACTGGGCTACAAAAAAGCCGTTAAACTTCTTGCCGAAACGCTGGAAGAAGAGAAAGAGACCGACCTTAAACTCACCGACCTGGCCGTTGGCAATATTAACCAAAAAGCGCAGAAATGACGCGATAAGACAGGTTAAATAAAATGAGCATCAGTCCCAGGACAATTAAACGGTGCCATTTAGCGGCAGCAATAATATGGTTCATTCTCGCTATCCCTTCCGTAATATGGTGGAAGAATAGCGTACTATGGGTCATTATCATCAGCATTTACGCCAATATTGTCGGCCACTTATCTGGCTACAGTGCCGCACGTGCCGATCAGGCTGCTGAAAGTGAGACCAAATAAGCGAACCCCTAATGAGGATACAATGATGAATCACGTAGAACACTACCATGACTGGCTACGCGATGCCCATGCAATGGAAAAGCAAGCCGAATCTATGCTGGAGTCCATGGCCAGCCGTATTGATAATTATCCTGATGTTCGCGCCAGAATTGAGCAACATATTAATGAGACAAAACGGCAAATTACATTGCTGGAGGAAATCCTCGACCGTAATGATATTTCTCGTTCGGTCTTAAAAGACTCGATGAGCAAAATGGCGGCCCTGGGTCAATCCATCGGCGGTATGTTCCCGTCCGATGAGATCGTTAAGGGCTCGATCAGCGGCTATGTCTTCGAACAGTTTGAAATCGCCTGCTATACCTCTCTGCTCGCTGCGGCGAAAAAAGCGGGCGATACCGCCTCTGTGCCTGCCATTGAGACGATCCTCGCAGAAGAGCGCGAAATGGCCGACTGGCTGATTCGCCATATCCCGCAAACGACGGAACAGTTCCTGCTGCGTTCAGACGCAGACGGTGTCGAAGCGAAAAAATAATCCACAGGAGAGTGCCTATGTTTCGACACGTCAAACAGCTGCAATATACGGTTCGCGTCGCCGAACCCAACCCCGGTCTTGCTAACCTTTTACTGGAACAGTTTGGCGGGCCGCAGGGCGAACTGGCTGCCGCCTGCCGTTACTTCACTCAGGGCCTGAGCGATGACGATCCGGGCCGCAAGGATATGCTGATGGATATCGCCACCGAGGAGCTAAGCCACCTCGAAATCATCGGTACGCTGGTTGGTATGCTGAACAAAGGTGCCAAAGGCGCGCTGGCGGAAGGGGTGGAAAATGAGGCTGAACTGTATCGGTCCATGACCGAAAACGGTAACGACAGCCACATCACCTCTCTGCTCTACGGCGGCGGTACCCCGCTCACTAACTCGGCGGGCGTGCCCTGGACGGCAGCCTACGTCGATACCATCGGCGAGCCGACGGCGGATCTGCGCTCGAACGTGGCGGCAGAGGCCAGGGCGAAAATCATCTATGAACGGCTGATTAACGTCACTGACGATCCCGGAGTGAAGGATGCGCTGGCGTTTCTGATGACGCGTGAGGCGGCGCATCAGCTCTCCTTTGAGAAGGCGCTGCAGTCCATTCGTAATAATTTCCCGCCGGGAAAACTGCCGCCAATCGAGGAATTCACCAACAAGTACTACAATATGTCTGAAGGTGGAGAGGTTCGCGGAAGCTGGAACAGCGATAAGCACTTTGATTACGTTGAGTCCCCCCAGCCTGCGGTTGATGGCGGAGACGGTAGCGCCAGCGTGACGCTCACAGCTGAACAGGCAACCCTGGTTAAGGCGATGTCTGCCCGCACCAAGTCCGATCCCCATTCCGACCCGCTGACCGGTGCCGAGCTGGGTGCCGGAAAGAGTAAACCGTAATCGGTTTTGCCGGGCATCCTGACCTGCCCGGCAATTCTCGTGCCCCATCGCTTCAGAGGTACGGACCATGTTCGAACTTGATGCATTTCATCTCGCCAGAATTCAGTTCGCTTTTACCGTCTCGTTTCACATTCTTTTCCCGGCGATCACCATCGGTCTTGCCAGCTATCTGGTCGTGCTTGAAGGCATGTGGCTGCGCACCAAAAACGACGTCTGGCGCTCGCTGTACCACTTCTGGCTCAAGATATTTGCCGTTAACTTCGGGATGGGTGTCGTTTCCGGGCTGGTCATGGCGTATCAGTTCGGCACCAACTGGAGCGGGTTCTCCCAGTTCGCAGGCAGTATTACCGGTCCCCTGCTGACCTACGAGGTGTTAACCGCCTTCTTCCTGGAAGCTGGCTTTCTTGGCGTAATGATGTTTGGCTGGAACAAGGTCGGCCCTGGGCTGCACTTCTTTTCAACCTGCATGGTGGCGCTCGGCACGCTGATGTCGACCTTCTGGATCCTCGCCTCAAACAGCTGGATGCACACCCCGCAGGGTTTTACTATCGAGAACGGGCAGGTCATTCCGCAGGACTGGCTGGCGATTATCTTTAACCCCTCCTTCCCTTACCGCCTGATTCATATGGCCATCGCCGCATTTCTGAGCAGCGCGCTGTTTGTCGGCGCGTCGGGCGCATGGCACCTGCTGCGCGGTAACGATACCCCTGCCATACGCACCATGTTCTCCATGGCGATGTGGATGGCGCTGCTGGTTGCCCCCATTCAGGCCGTCGTGGGCGATATGCACGGCCTGAACACGCTTGAGCATCAGCCAGCCAAAATTGCCGCCATAGAGGGGCACTGGGAAAATCCGCCCGGCGAGGCCACGCCGTTGCTGCTGTTTGGCCTGCCCGATATGGACGAGGAGCGCACCAAATACGGTCTTGAAATTCCCGCGCTCGGCAGCCTTATCCTGACGCACAGCCTCGATAAGCAGGTTCCGGCGCTGAAGGACTTCCCGAAAGAGGATCGCCCAAACTCGACCATCGTCTTCTGGTCGTTTCGCATCATGGTCGGAATGGGCCTGCTGATGATTACCCTCGGTCTGGTCAGCCTCTGGCTACGCTATCGCCACCGGCTCTACCACTCGCGTCCGTTCCAGTGGTTTGCTCTTTGCATGGGGCCCGCGGGTCTGGTGGCGCTGCTCGCCGGCTGGGTGACCACCGAAGTGGGCCGCCAGCCGTGGGTGGTTTACGGTTATCTGCGCACGATTGACGCGGTCTCCCTGCACAGCACCCTGCAGATGAGCATCAGCCTGCTGGCGTTCTTCGTTGTCTACTCGTCGGTGTTTGGCGTGGGCTATGTGTACCTCATCCGGCTGATTAAGAAAGGCCCGCAGCCCGTCGATACGCTGACGTCAAACACGTCGGGCACCCCCGCCCGTCCACTGTCTGCCGCGGAGTCTGTTCCGGAACAGGAGAGAAACTGATGGGCGTCGATATCTCTGTTATCTGGTTTGCCATCATCGTCTTTGCCACGCTGATGTACATCATTATGGATGGCTTTGATTTGGGCATCGGCCTGCTGTTTAACTTCGTGGGCGATGCGAAAGAGCGCGATGTGATGGTCAACAGCGTAGCGCCCGTATGGGACGGCAACGAGACCTGGCTGGTGCTCGGCGGCGCGGGGCTGTTCGGCGCGTTCCCGCTGGCTTACGCGGTGATCATTGATGCGCTCACTATCCCCCTCACCGCGATGCTGATCGGCCTCATCTTTCGCGGCGTCGCCTTTGAGTTTCGTTTTAAAGCGACGCCTTCGCACCGCAAGTTCTGGGACTACTCCTTCGCCGGTGGCTCTCTGCTCGCCACCTTCAGCCAGGGGATCGTCGTGGGGGCGGTAATCAACGGCTTTGAGGTTGAGGGCAGACGCTTTGTGGGCTCGCCGCTTGACTGGCTGACGCCCTTTAACCTTTTCTGCGGTATCGGCCTGGTGGTCGCCTACACGCTGCTGGGCACCACCTGGCTTATCATGAAAAGTGAAGGTACCCTGCAACGCCGCATGCGCGAGCTAACCCGCCACGTGCTGCTGGCCCTGATGGTGGTGATCGCGGTGGTCAGCGTCTGGACGCCGCTCGGCTGGCAGTACGTGGCCGACCGTTGGTTTACCCTGCCCAACTTCTTCTGGTTCATGCCGGTTCCCCTGCTGGTAGGCCTGTTTAGCGTGCTGATCTGGCGGCTGACCCGCAACCCGGCCAGCCACTCGCGTCCCTTCCTGCTGACGCTGGGGCTGATCTTCCTCGGATTTAGCGGCCTGGGTATCAGCCTGTGGCCAAACATAATTCCGCCGCGCATCACCCTGTGGGAAGCCGCGGCGCCCCCCGCCAGCCAGCTGTTTATGCTGGTCGGAACCCTGCTGATAATTCCGGTGATTCTGGTGTACACCGCCTGGAGCTACTACGTCTTCCGGGGCAAAGTTTCGGATACTGAAGGCTATCACTGAGGAACGCTATGACGGACTGGCATACACGGGCCATTATCTACCAGATTGACACCGCGCTTTTTTACGATATGAACGGCGATGGCTGCGGGGACATCGCCGGGATCGCGGCCAAGCTGCGCTATATTCGCCGCATGGGGGCGACGGTTATCTGGATCACCCCGTTTTACCTCACGCCCTTTCTCGATGAGGGCTACGACGTCAGCGACCATCTGCAGGTGGACCCCCGCTTCGGAAAACTGGCCGATATCATCGCTTTTATCGAACAGGCCCGGGAGCTGGGCATGCAGGTTATTATTGAGCTGCTGATCCAGCACACCTCGGACGCCCATCCCTGGTTCCAGCAGGCCCGCCGCAGCCCCGCCTCGCCCTATCGCGATTACTATATCTGGTCGGATAACGACGACGACGATACGCCCCCCATGTTTCCCGGCGTGGAAAAGAGCGTCTGGAGCTGGGACGACGAGGCGGGACAGTATTACCGGCACATGTTCTACCGCCACGAGCCGGACCTGAACCTGACCTCGCCCGCCGTGCTTAAGGAGATTGAGAATATTATCCTCTTCTGGCTCAAACTGGGGGTATCGGGATTTCGGCTGGATGCCGCATCACACCTCACGAAGCAGGCGGGCAGCGGTGACGAGGAAAAGGGCCTGTGGATCCTGGAGCACATGCGCCGTCTTATCGAGCAGCGTAATCCGGACGCGATCCTGCTCGGCGAAGTGGACGTAGACGTTGAGGTTTATAAAGACTATTTCGGCAATAACGACCGCCTGCATCTGGTGCTCAACTTCTGGCTCAACAAGTATTTCTACGTCAGCCTGGCCAGAAAAAGCGCCCGCCCGCTGCGCAACGCGGTGAAGAAGATGATCGTCCCGCCAGATTCATGCTGTTTTGCCAACTGGCTGCGCAACCATGACGAGCTGGATCTGGAAGGGATTAGCCAGAAAGATAAACAGTTCGTGCTCGACACCTTCGCCCCTGACGAGGAGATGAACGTCTATCAGCGTGGGATCCGCCGACGTCTGGCCCCGATGCTGAATGGCGATCCAAAGCGGCTGGCGTTCTGCCACGCGGTGCTCTTTTCCCTGCCGGGCGTCCCGGTGATGCGCTACGGGGATGAGATCGGCATGGGTGACGACCTTGAACTGGAGGAGCGCTACGCCGTTCGCACCCCAATGCAGTGGGCGGGTTCACAGGGCGGTGGTTTTTCGGCGGCCGATCCTGAAAAATTTATTGCGCCGATAATCGACCACGGGCCCTACCGCTATCAGAAAATCAACGTCGCCGATTCGCTGCTCCACCGCAACTCACTCCTGCACCGGATTATTGATATTGCCAATACCCGCTCGGAGTTCCCCGAAATTGCCGTGGCGCCCTTTCGCCTCATCACCCTCAATCATGACGCGGTGCTGGGGATCTATTACGAGACCGACGAGCGCAGCATTCTGACCTTCGTAAACTTCAGCGACCAGCCGGTGCAGTTCACCGCCAGAGGGATCCGCAACGCCACCTGGACCGCCTGCCTCGCGGACAAACGCTACGACGACGCGCTGGTTTGCGGCAAAACCGTCGAACTCAGTATTGGCGCCTACGGCTACCGCTGGTTCTGGACGCACCGCAGCGCGCTGCGCTGATTAGCGTTTCCGGCAGGTTATCAGACGCGTCAGCATAATCCCCGCCACCGCGAGGGCCCCCAGCGCCACCTTGCCCGGCATACCGGAGGTGACGGAAGTAGCGCGGTTCTTCGCTTCGTCGGTAAAACGACCATGGATTTTGTGCAGGTCGTCAATCGGCTGGTCGAGATAGTCCCGCCGATCCGCTGCGTTCAGATCGTCGGTCATCTGGCCTTCCCAGGCTTTTTTTACCATCAGACGGTCAAGGTAGCCCGGAAAGAAGAATTGCCCGACGATGGACTGGATAGTGCTGCTGCCCACCCACAGCTCGCGCACCGGTTTCTGCGCAACCTTAAAGATGGCGCTGGCGGCCACTTCAGGCTCAAAGACCGGCGGCACCGGTCGCATCGCCCAGGCGAACTTATTCCTTGCCCATTCGAACTGCGGCGTATTGAGTCCCGGCATCTGCACCATGGAAAGCTGAACCCGGCTGTTCTCGTGCATCAGCTCCGTGCGCACCGCATCGGTGAATCCGCGGATCGCCGCTTTGGCCCCGCAGTAGGCCGACTGCAAAGGGATGGAACGGTAGGCCAGTGCGGACCCCACCTGAATAATCACCCCCCTGTCGCGGGGTACCATCAGCTCCAGCGCGGCGCGGGTGCCGTTAACAAATCCGAGATAGGTAACATCTGTCACGCGACGAAACTCATCCGGCGTCAGGGTACGAAACGGCGCCAGCACGGCCCCCATCGCATTGTTGACCCAGACATCAATCGCCCCGAGGCGATACTCGATCTCGTTAGCCGCATCCACCACCGCCTGGCTGTCGGCGACGTCCGCCTGCACCGCGTGGGCATTAACGCCGAAGCGGCGCAGCTCTTCCTGGGTAGAGTGCAGGCTGGCTTCATCGCGGGCGATAAGCCCCACATCGTAACCTGCCTTTGCAAATTTCAGCGCCGTGGCTTTTCCCACGCCCGCCGTCCCGCCGGTAATCACTATGACCGCCATAGAACCTCCGCGTGAATTTAGCCGTTATTGCCGTCCGACAATGTTGTCACCAGTTCAGCGAGCGAAAATTGCACCGCTTTTTCCACCACATCTTGGCAGTCGCCGGAGAAAAGGACGGTGCGGGTTTTCGTCTCACCGCAGATATTCCAGGCAAAGCAGACTGTTCCCGCCGCCGTGCCGTCATCGCCTCCTTCCGGGCCCGCGTAGCCGCTGATGGCGATGCTGATATCCGCCTGGGCAATGTCGCGGATGCTGGCGGCCATCTCGGTCACCGTCTGTTCACTGACGGCGGTATAGCGCGCCAGCGTCTCCTGACGCACGCCGAGGATCCGCGATTTCGCTTCATCGCTGAACACAACCAGCCCGACGTCATAAAAATCGGCCGTGTTTTCCTCTGCACACAGCGCCACCGAGAGCTTTCCTCCCGTGCAGGATTCCGCGGTGGTTAAGCGCAGCCCGGCATCGGTTAATTTACTCGCCAGCTTTTTGGTGAGTTCACTCACGGTATAATGACTGTCGTGTAAAAGATTGCTCATCTTGCCGCCTCTTATTTTTCAACAGGAATGATTGAAATATGTCCATTGCGCTCAAGTATGGCATATTTAATTTCGCTAAGTTCTGTAATGCCATTATTTTGACGCGCTGACACCAGAATATCATCACAAGATACGTCGACTTTTTTTAGCTTATCCGCTAATGGAACGCCATTCTCAACCAGAATCACAGGGGTCCCATCAAGAATATTCTCCACCGGGGAAAAATATTTCTTCATCAGGCCAAATATAATGTCAACGACCACCAGCGTGGTAATGGTAATCATTGCACCGGTAACGGAGAAATCCTGCCCCAAAAGCGCCTGTTGCGTCGCCTCACTAATAATTAAGAGGAGGATGAGATCAAAGCTGGTCATCTGCAGCAGCGCCCGTCGCCCTGCCACTTTAAATACCACCACGAGAAACAGATAAATCGCCAGCGCGCGAAAGACCATATCCATATCAGCCTCCTAGGGATAAATAAATTGCCAGAGGTTAATCTCCGGCTCGTTGTTGACGCGGATGACGGTGTTCCATTTACCGGCTCTGGAAGGTGTCGTGAAGTATAAAACAGAGAAGTTGTCTGATTTTTGCAGGTCGTCATAGACCAAATAGAGGGTTTTGCCGTGGCTATACATTTTGTCTGGCTGCGGCCAGACGCTGCCGGGCTCGTACACGTCGCTGCTGTCGGTGGTCAGGCTGAGGGTATAGCTGCCCTCCGTCTTCACCGGGAAGGTGACCTGCATTCTTGACTCCGTCTCCCGCCGGCCGAAGCGTTCATAGTTTATGCTCAAGGAGTTAGCGGAATTGGTTTTGGCCGTATCGCTCACCACTCCGCTGGAAAACAGACCAGCAACCGCTGCGATGATAATAGCCAGAAGGACCACAAAACCCACCTGGCGAAATGAATATTCAAACCTCAACAAGCGATAACTCTCATCTATCCCGGGTAACTTTTCATTTTCATGCTTCATAGTCGTTGTCACCGTTTCGCTTATTTCAAGATAGTTTTGATTTCCAAAGAAAATGTTTTTAAGACTTATCACATTTGCCACATAAAGGAATAGCAACAATACTTAATATGTCAAGACACTCAAAAATGAAGGATATCAGATGAAATTATCACTTATTTCCGCTTTTTTGATATTTCTGGTTCCAGTTGCATGGGCAGATAATAACGGCGGGTTACAAAAAGGTGAAGCACCGCCACCGCCCCACGCGCTGGACAGCGGATATCGTGGAACCGATGACGCGCGTATTATGACCATCGATCAGGCAAAACAATTGCACGATGGCGCGACAATTTCATTGCGCGGTAATCTTATTGACGGTAGCGGCGATAAGTTTGTATTCCAGGATAAAACCGGAAAAATCGACGTTATTATTCCCCAGGCAGTCTTCGACGGCAGAACGGTAAAACCCGATCAGATGATCAGTATCAACGGTTCGCTTGATAAAAAATCATCGCCTGCCGTCGTTCGTGTTGATCGTTTGCAGAAATAATTCAGCGAAGCGTTAACGCTGCAACTATCCATCAAATCTCACCCCTTGGCTTAAGGAGTCAGCTATGAGTGATACTACACAACGTACGAACGCTTACCCGAAACCCCCGTTCCCGGAACAGCCGCAAACGCCGCCGGGACTGGCGTCTGAAATGCAGCCTGTACCCGACCACGGTGAAACAAGCTATAAAGGGCATGGCCGCCTTGCCGGCAAAAAAGCGCTGATCACCGGTGGTGACTCCGGGATTGGACGCGCAGTGGCTATCGCCTACGCCCGTGAAGGGGCAGACGTCGCCATCAACTATCTGCCTGAAGAAGAGAAAGATGCCGCCGAGGTCATCGACCTGATCAAAGCGGAAGGCCGCAAGGCCATCGCGCTGCCCGGAGACGTCCGGGACGAGACCTTTTGCCAGAATCTGGTCGAAGAAGCCGTTTCGAAGCTGGGCGGGCTGGATATTCTGGTCAACAACGCAGGCCGCCAGCAGTTCCGGGAATCCCTTGAAGAGCTGACCACTGAAGATTTTGACGCGACGTTTAAAACCAACGTTTACGCCCCCTTCTGGATCACCAAGGCCGCCCTGCGCCACCTGAAAGCGTCGTCCGTGATCATTAACACTTCCTCCGTTCAGGCGGTGAAGCCCAGCCCCGTACTGCTGGACTATGCTCAGACGAAGGCCTGTCTGGCGGTGTTTACTAAATCCTTAGCCAAACAGCTGGGTCCGAAAGGCATTCGCGTCAACGCGGTCGCCCCCGGCCCGTACTGGACGGTACTCCAGTCCAGCGGCGGCCAGCCGATGGAGAAAGTGAAGGAGTTCGGGGGGGATACCCCGCTGGGTCGTCCGGGACAGCCCGTCGAGATTGCCCCGCTGTACGTCACACTGGCCTCGGATGAGTGTTCCTTTACCTCCGGTCAGGTATGGTGCTCTGACGGCGGCGACGGCGTGATCTAAACCGGTTTGCAGCTTATCCCTCCGCAGTGAGCAATAAATGAACAAGGACGTTCATCACCCACCTCGCCTGAAAAACATGTTGTAACTCAAACAGATCAAATGTTAAAAATATTTTGCTATCAAGTTATCAAAATTAAACAACTTAACTTGTCACCCGCATCGCTCTGTTTTTAACATCGCCTATGGAAAAAAATGGTCTGTTCAGTCAGCGCATACGCTTGCGCCATTTGCATACATTTGTGGCCGTCGCTCAACAGGGAACGCTGGGGCGCGCGGCTGAAACTCTTAACCTGAGCCAGCCCGCGCTCTCGAAAACCCTTAACGAGCTAGAACAGCTGACCGGCGCCCGTCTATTTGACCGCGGTCGGCTGGGGGCACAGCTGACTCTGGTGGGCGAACAGTTCCTGACGCACGCCGTGAAGGTGCTGGATGCGCTCAACACCGCAGGCCAGTCCCTGCACCGAAAAGAAGAGCAGACCAGCGAGGTGGTGCGCGTCGGCGCCCTGCCAACCGCGGCGCTGGGGATCCTACCGCCCGTTATTGGTCAGTTCCATAAGCAGCAGCGAAATACCACTATTCAGGTTGCCACCATGAATAACACCATGCTGCTCGCGGGGCTGAAATCGGGTGAGCTTGATCTCGGTATCGGTCGAATGTCCGACCCCGAGCTGATGGGCGGTCTCAATTATGAACTGCTGTTCCTGGAATCCCTGAAGCTGGTGGTTCGACCCGATCATCCCCTGCTGCAGGACACGGTGACGTTAAGCCGGGTGATGGAGTGGCCGGTGGTGGTTTGCCCGAAAGGGACCGTCCCGCGCCAGGCCGCCGAAACCTTGCTGCAGATGCAGGGGTGTACGCTACCCTCAGGGTGCATCGAAACGCTTTCGGCTTCTCTTTCGCGCCAGCTTACCCTGGATTATGACTACGTCTGGTTCGTCCCCTCCGGTGCGGTAAAAGATGATTTGCGTCAGGGCACGCTGACCGCCCTGCCGATCGCCTCCCCGGGTGCGGGTGAACCCATCGGTATTTTGACCCGGGTGGATACTCCCCTTTCCACGGGCGCACAAACGCTACTGAGCGCTATCCGTAAATCTATGCCTGTCTGATTCCCTTCACCCCTCACCCAGTTCCCTCTCCCACAGAGAGAGGGAACTGGGCTGTGCGTTAATCAAATAATGCGGAATGATTCATTAACAATTGCGTAAAACAAATTAACAGTTTTATCATAACGGCGGATTAACCATTTGGTTCGCGAATCGTTATATAAACAATAATTCACTCGTTTTAATCATTGCTCTACCCGCATTTATTATCCAGATGGTACACACCCGGCAATGCGGAGAGATTCAAAGGAGACAGAAATGGCATTTGGCAGCGCGCCGCGCGGGATACCTCGTATTTTGCAGTGGCTCCTTGCCGGACTGATGTTGCTCATCGGTCTGGCGGTTGGCGGGTTGGGCTTCAAGCTCGCCGCCGTAGGCGGAAGTTTTTACTTCGTGATAATGGGCGTGGTGATGGTCATTGCCGCGCTCCTGATTTTCCTCAATCGCAGCAGCGGGATCGTGCTTTACGGCATCGCGTTTATTGCCTCGCTGTTCTGGGCGGTAAGCGATGCGGGCTGGGATTTCTGGCCGCTCTTCTCGCGCCTGTTCACCTTTGCCGTACTGGCCTTCCTCTGCGCCATCGTCTGGCCTTTCCTGCGCGCGGCAAACCGCGGCGCAGCGAATAAAGCCCCGGCTAATGGCGTTGCGGCGGTTCTCGCACTGGCGATGCTGGTCAGCCTCGGCTGGATGTTTAAGCCTCAAACCCTCGTGGCGGCGAACGAGCCCGTTCCGGTGAAACCCGTTGCTCCCGGCGAACAGCAGAAAAACTGGGAACATTGGGGCAACACCACCCACGGCGACCGCTTCGCCGCGCTGGACCAGATTAACAAGCAAAACATCAGCAATCTGAAAGTTGCCTGGGTGGCGCACACCGGGGATATTCCGCAGAGCAACGGCTCCGGTGCGGAAGATCAGAACACGCCATTGCAGATTGGCGACACGCTCTATGTCTGCACGCCGTACAGTAAAGTGCTGGCGCTGGACGTGGATTCCGGGAAAGAAAAATGGCGTTATGATTCGAAAGCCACCGCCCCGAACTGGCAGCGTTGTCGTGGTCTGGGCTACTTTGAAGATCATGCAAAAGTGACAGTGTCACAGACCGAAACATCGCCAGCGGCATGCCCTCGCCGCCTGTTCCTGCCGACCACCGACGCCCGTCTGATTGCCATTAATGCGGATGATGGCAAGCTCTGCGACGACTTTGGCGACCATGGCACCGTTGACCTGAGCATCGGCATGGGTGAGATCAAGCCGGGCTATTATCAGCAGACCTCCACGCCGCTGGTAGCCGGAAACGTCGTTGTCGTCGGCGGTCGCGTCGCGGATAACTTCTCCACCGGCGAGCCGCCGGGCGTGGTGCGCGCCTACGACGTTCACACCGGTAAGCTCGCCTGGGCGTGGGATCCGGGTAACCCGAACCTGACCGGCCTGCCGCCGGAAGGCCAGACTTATACCCGCGGTACGCCGAACGTCTGGTCTGCGATGTCTTACGACGCTAAGCTGAACCTGATCTACCTGCCAACCGGCAACGCCACGCCAGACTTCTGGGCAGGCGAGCGTACCGCGCTGGACGATAAGTACAGCTCCTCCATCGTCGCCGTCGACGCCGCCACCGGACAGGTACGCTGGCATTTCCAGACCACCCACCACGACCTGTGGGACTTCGACCTGCCTTCCCAGCCGCTGCTGTACGACCTGCCGGACGGCAAAGGCGGCACCACGCCTGTACTGGTGCAGACCAGCAAGCAGGGCATGATCTTTATGCTCAACCGTGAAACCGGCAAGCCGGTGGCGAAGGTGGAGGAACGTCCAGTTCCGGCGGGTAACGTTGAAGGTGAACGCTACTCTCCGACCCAGCCGTACTCCGTAGGCATGCCGATGATTGGCAACCAGACGTTGACCGAGTCCGACATGTGGGGGGCGACGCCTGTCGACCTGCTTCTGTGCCGCATTCAGTTTAAAGAAATGCGTCATCAGGGCGTCTTCACCCCGCCGGGTCTTGACCGTTCCCTGCAGTTCCCCGGCTCGCTCGGCGGGATGAACTGGGGCAGCGTCTCCGTTGACCCGAACAACAGCCTGATGTTCGTCAACGATATGCGTCTGGGGCTGGCAAACTACATGGTGCCGCGCGCGAACGTCGCGAAAAACGCCAGCGGCATTGAGATGGGGATTGTCCCGATGGACGGCACGCCGTTCGGCGCAATGCGCGAACGCTTCCTGTCGCCGCTGGGCATTCCGTGCCAGAAGCCGCCGTTCGGGACCATGTCGGCCGTTGACCTGAAAACCGGCAAGCTGGTGTGGCAGGTACCGGTTGGTACCGTGGAAGATACCGGCCCGCTGGGCATTCGCATGCACATGCCAATCCCAATCGGGATGCCAACGCTGGGCGCGTCGCTGTCAACCCAGTCCGGCCTGCTGTTCTTCGCCGGCACCCAGGATTTCTACCTGCGCGCGTTTGATACCGCCACCGGGAAAGAGATCTGGAAGGACCGCCTGCCGGTCGGCAGCCAGTCCGGCCCGATGACCTACGTCTCGCCGAAAACCGGTAAGCAGTACATCGTCATTAACGCCGGGGGCGCTCGCCAGTCGCCGGATCGTGGTGATTACGTTATCGCGTACGCGTTACCCGATAAGCAGTAACGGATGAAAAAAGGGACCGAAAGGTCCCTTTTTTGTCGGTCGGGAAAGCGAAGCGCCACCCGACACGGCCGGCGACTCAGAACGTTTCCCAGTTATCACCGTTATTCGCTACCGCCGGACGTAATGCAGCAGGTTTTACTGCCGCAGAGTTCTGCTGTTGAGTACGCCCCTGAGCCTTGCCGCTCAGACGAAACGCCCCGACCGCCTCTGTCAGACGCGCGCCCTGTTCTTCCAGCGACGCCGCCGCCGCGGAGGCCTCTTCCACCAGCGAGGCGTTCTGCTGGGTCACTTTATCCATCTCCGAAATAGCCTGGCTGACCTGCACGATACCGCGGCTCTGCTCGTCAGACGCGGCGGCAATCTCCAGCATGATGTCGGTGACGCGCTTCACCGCCTCGACGATCTCATTCATGGTATTGCCTGCGGCAACGACCTCACCGGAACCCTGGTCTATCAGCGAGACCGATTCGTTGATCAGGCTTTCGATCTCTTTTGCGGCGTTGGCGCTGCGGCTTGCCAGGGTACGAACTTCGCTGGCCACTACGGCAAACCCGCGTCCCTGCTCGCCCGCCCGCGCCGCTTCTACCGCCGCGTTAAGCGCCAGGATATTGGTCTGGAAGGCGATGCTGTTGATCACCGCGGTAATCTCAGAGATTTTCTTCGAACTGCTTGAGATATTGCCCATAGTTTTCACCACACCGGAGACCATCTGGCCGCCGCGGCTGGCTTTCCCGGAGGCATCTTCCGCCAGCTTGCTGGCATGATGGGCGTTATCGGCGTTCTGCTTCACCGTCGCGGTCAGCTGCTCCATGCTGGCGGCAGTCTGCTCAATCGCCGCGGCCTGCTGCTCGGTGCGTGATGAGAGATCGGTGTTACCGGCAGAGATCTCGCTGGTACCCCGGTAGATCTCCTCCGCTCCCTGACGGACGGTGCCGACCGTTGTTTCAAGGGAGTGCTGCATGGTTTGCAGATCGCGCGTCAGGCGGCCAATTTCGCTGCGTCCGGCCACGTCGTCCGGCATCGTCAGGTCGCCTTTAGCGATATTCTCGATACGTTTCGCTGCACGCTGCAGCGGATTAATGACCGTGCGGCGGAGCACGACGAAGGTCATCGCGGTCAGCACCAGCGCCAGCGCAAACGCGCCCACCATAAACATCAGACCCAGCTGCGTGCGGCTGTGCGCCTGCGCCGTCAGCGCATTGGCGCGGTCGGTGCGGATCTTAATCGCCTTCAGCAGAACGGCGTTGTAAGCATCGTCCAGCGGGCGCGCGGTCTCATTTTCGTGGTTGATGATCGCCTCGAACATGCCGTTTTTGGCAAATTTGACCATCGGCTGGAGGCCCGCGATATAGGCGTCGTAGCGTGCCTTCAGGTCTGCATCCAGCGCTTCGTCCGCAGCGCTGCGCACGGAACGATGCATATAGGCGGTAAAGCTATCCTGGGATTGCTTAATGCGCGTTTCCGCCTCACGGATGTTCTGCTTCATGGCCTCCATCTCCGCGATACGGCTTGCCGCGCCGGCGTGGATCATATTGATACGCGCGGTGCGCAGATGGTTTGAGCTGTTCGACAGCCCCATACGCACCTGAATTTCGGACGTAACGTCCTGCTGATCGTTGTCGGCCTGTAGCAGGAAATACCCCGCCAGACCCGAACTCAAGGCAAACAGCAGAATAATGCCACCGAGAATGGAGGAAAACAGCGGAACCAGCCTGATGTGATGCAGGAAGCTCAGCTTGCGCTGCGCCTGCATCGAAGAAGTGTTGTCCATGACCGTCGACTCTCTTATAGGTAAGATGCGCAAAAACACGCCTGTTAGATAGTCATCGGCACGGCAGAGATTTAGATTACGGCTAAAAACGCCGCACTGGTCACACTTTAGAGAAGATTATTAAAGAAATGCCAGCGGCTAAAAACCGCTGGCAGAAGAGTTACTTGTCGCCGAAATGAATGACGGTACGGATGGATTTTCCTTCGTGCATCAGATCGAACGCCTCGTTGATCTGCTCCAGCGGCAAACGGTGGGTAATGAACGGGTCGAGCTGAATTTTACCGACCATCGCGTCTTCCACCATGCCGGGAAGCTGGGTACGCCCCTTCACGCCGCCAAACGCGGAGCCGCGCCAGACGCGTCCGGTCACCAGCTGGAATGGACGGGTTTTGATCTCCTGTCCTGCCCCGGCCACGCCGATGATGATGCTCTCACCCCAGCCCTTGTGGCAGCATTCCAGCGCAGAACGCATTACGTTGACGTTGCCGATACACTCGAAGCTGAAGTCCACGCCGCCGTCGGTCATCTCAACGATGACGTCCTGAATCGGTTTCTCGTGATCCTTCGGGTTCACGAAATCGGTCGCGCCCATTTCACCCGCCAGCTTGAATTTTTCCGGGTTGGTATCGACCGCGATGATACGCCCGGCCTTCGCCTGCACCGCGCCCTGAATAACTGCCAGACCAATACCGCCGAGACCGAACACCGCCACGGTGTCGCCCTCTTTGACTTTTGCCGTGTTATGCACCGCGCCAATGCCGGTGGTTACGCCGCAGCCCAGCAGGCAGACTTTATCCAGCGGCGCCTGCGGGTTGACCTTCGCCAGCGAGATCTCCGCGCAGACGGTGTATTCGCTGAAGGTGCTGGTACCCATGTAGTGATAGATTGGCTCACCGTTGTAGGAGAAACGGGTGGTGCCGTCCGGCATCAGCCCTTTCCCCTGAGTTGCGCGCACGGCCTGGCAGAGGTTAGTTTTACCGGATTTACAGAACTTACACTCGCCGCATTCCGCCGTGTACAGCGGGATAACGTGATCGCCTGGCTTCAGGCTGGTCACGCCCTCGCCCACTTCCACCACAATCCCGCCGCCTTCATGACCCAGCACCGCCGGGAAGACGCCTTCCGGATCGTCACCGGAGAGGGTAAACGCATCGGTATGGCACACGCCGGTATGGGTGATTTTGATCAGCACTTCGCCTTTTTTCGGCGGTGCGACGTCGATGTCGACGATTTTCAGCGGCTGGCCGGGGCCAAATGCAACAGCTGCGCGAGATTTCATCATGTCTTCCCTTTTTGTCAGGTGTGTGGATTTATTTTAGATAAGAGCGCAGCAAATGGCCGACTTCCGCCATGCGTACGGCTCGCTGATCCGGCGTTGTGTCTCCCGTCACCAGCTCGTCTTTGAGATGTATTTCAACCATTTCGCCCATCAGGCCATTGGCAGCCCCGCGCACGGCGGCAATTTGCTGCAGGATGGCCAGACAGGGGTCGCCCGACTCCAGCGCGCGTTCAAGGGCATCAACCTGGCCCCGAATGCGGCGGACGCGAGTAAGAATACGTTTTTTATCTTCGGGTGAATGCGGCATACGCCCTCCTGATACTATAGGGGGGTATGGTATATGAGTTATCTTACATATGTAAACTTACTTTTAACGTGAAATCTAGATCGGGCTGAGCTTATCCGGCACTCATCCCCCTGCAATCTTGCGCCAGCATTTGCAGCTCCTCCTGAAGCCATCGGGTCGCCCCCCGCTGGCCGCTGCGCTTATGCGAGTAAATTTTCACCTCAAATTTGGGAATAGAGAACGGCAAGGCAAAAATCCTCAGTTCCGCCGCCGCAACCAGCTTCTCGGCGGCGTAACGAGGAATGGCCATCAGCAGGTCGCTTTCCGCAACGATAAATGGCGCGCTCAGCATCGACGGCGTTTTGATCGCAATGTGCCGCGTATAGCCCAGCTGCTCGAGCCGCACGTCCAGGACGCCCTGCTTTTCATTCCACGGCGTCACCACCAGGTGTCGGGCCGCGAGATAATCCTCCAGCGTTAGCCGGGTCCGGCTTGCGTTGCTGATAACCACATACTCATCCTCAAACCAGCCGATCTCTTCCAGTTCCGGATGGCGGATATCGTCCTCGGTGCTGAAACCCAGCGCCAGATCCACCTCGCCCGCCAGCAGCTCCGTCAGCGCCGGGCTGTGCGGCAGATAGCGCAATTCGAAACGCAAGCCCGGGGCAGCAGTCTGCAGCTTGTGCATCAGGGCGGGAAAAATACATAGCGCGGTAAAATCCGTAATCCCAATTTGCAAGCTTTCGGTACTGCTGGCGGCGTCAAACTCCGGCTGCGGGGTCAGCTCCTGATTAAGGAACGACAATGCGGAAGCAATAGAGGGCGCAAGCTGAGTGGCATACACGCTGGGCGACATACGATGCCCTTCCCGAAAAAAGAGCGGATCGTTAAGGGCCGTGCGCAGACGCGACAGCGCATGGCTCAGCGCCGAGGTGCTCATCGCCAGCTCGTCGGCTGCGAGGCGAACGGAACGGTGGCGGTAAATGGCGTCAAAAACGGGCAGCAGGTTTAAATCAAGACGTCTCAGCGCCGGATGCATAATATTCATCATTTGTTGATTTCATTGCACTTAATTCTTCGGACAATACTCCGTATGCTTAACGCCATCAATCGCGAACCGTGCAAAAAACAGGAAAAACAATGAGCATAACCCTTCGTCAGGCCCGTCCCGAAGATGCAGCGGCTATTTACGCCATGATCTATGAGCTGGCGGTATATGAAAAAGCCCCCGAAGAGGTCGTAACCACGCCGGACGAGATCCGGGAAACCCTCTTTGGTGCGGGCAGTAAAACCGAGGCGTTGATCGCTGAGTTTGACGGCAGGATCGTCGGCTATGCCGTGTTCTTCACCAGCTATTCGACCTGGCTTGGACGCAACGGGATTTATATGGAAGACCTGTACATTTCCCCGGACTACCGCGGTAAAGGCGCGGGGAGAGCGCTGCTGAAACATATCGCTCAACTCGCGGTAAAACGGCAATGTGGCCGCCTTGAATGGAGCGTGCTGGACTGGAACCAGCCCGCCATCGATTTTTATCTGAGCATTGGCGCGCTGCCGCAGTCCGAATGGGTGCGCTACCGTCTTGACGGCGAAGCGCTGCTCAAATTTGCCGAATAGCGGCACCGCTCAGCGCGAGGATCCCAACCAGGCGGATCCTCGATTCCCACCAGTACCGTCTGAAGACATTAATAACTTGTGCTACAATTCCATAAATTTCATTAACATATTGTAGAACAACATGAGTACAACCCCCTTCATCCGCCCGCAGCTCACCCTGCCAAACGGCGCCGATAAACTTCTGCTGCACTCCTGCTGCGCCCCCTGCTCCGGTGAAGTCATGGAAGCTATCCAGGCCTCGGGCATTGACTACACCATTTTCTTCTATAACCCCAACATCCATCCGCAAAAGGAATACCTCATCCGTAAGGAAGAAAACATTCGTTTTGCAGAAAAACACGGCGTGCCGTTTGTTGATGCCGATTACGATACTGATAACTGGTTCGAGCGTGCCAAAGGCATGGAGTGGGAGCCCGAGCGCGGCGTCCGCTGCACCATGTGCTTCGATATGCGCTTCGAGCGTACGGCGCTCTACGCGGCGGAAAATGGTTTCAGCGTTATCAGCAGCTCGCTGGGGATCTCTCGCTGGAAGAATATGCAGCAGATCAATGACTGCGGCCAGCGTGCGGCAGCGCGCTATCCGGGGATGGTCTACTGGGACTACAACTGGCGCAAACAGGGCGGCTCATCACGCATGATTGAGATCAGCAAGCGGGAACAGTTTTACCAGCAGGAATACTGCGGCTGCGTGTATTCCCTTCGGGACAGCAACCTGCACCGCAAGTCTCAGGGCCGCCCGCTTATCCGCATTGGCAAGCTGTATTACGGCCAGGATGAGAACGAAAAATAACGGCCTCTTCTAGTGTAGATATATCCGAAAACCGGCCAATTCCCTCCGAAATTTAGCGTTCCGCCTCTCATCTTTTCAAAGAGAGGCTATCCTTTAACTATCAACAAAAGGAGGCAAAAATGTCTGATTTCGGTACTGATAAAAACACCCAGTTTGCTGAAGACAAAGCAAAAAATAAATTTGATGAACTTTCAGGTTCAGCCCAGCAGCAGTTCGGTGAATTCGTTGATTCACCGAAGCATCAGGTAAAAGGCGCTGCGAAAAAATATGCCGCACAGGCCAGCGATGCTGTCTCTGACGTGACTGAAGCGGTCAGAAATAACCCGCTCACCGGTCTTATCGCCGCGGGTGCGGTTGGTATTGTGCTTGGCCTGTTGCTGGGACGCAAATAAACAAGGCCCTTCGGGGCTTTATTTTTTAGCTGAACAATCTCACCATGCGGTCTAATTCCTCCTCTTTTACGGCGCGCGAGAGATAATATCCCTGAAAGTTTTTCACACCCAGCTCGACTAATTTTTCAAACTTCTCCTCACTGTCAACGCCCTCTGCAATGCAAGCTGTTCCGGTCATGTCGCTGTAAATCTGTATCGCTTTAATAAGATTATAATCGTTGTCGTTCGCCACAAAATGATCGACGATGTCCCGATCCAGTTTCAGCCCATCAAAATGCACCTGCCTCACGGGGAACATGGCATGATGGCTTGAGAAGCAGTCGTCAAGAAACAGTTTGCACCCCGTATTACGCAGGTGCCGCATGGTTTCTGGGATGCTTTTATCTTTCGTTACATCAATATCTTCCGCGAATTCAAAGACCAGCTTTTCCGCCCACTGGGGGTTAAGCAGCATGTCGATGGCTTTCTTGGCCATCTCTGGCAGCGCGCTCCCGGACGCCAGGCGAGGCGGTATATTAACGGAAAAATAGAATTTACCGTTATATTTATTAATCCCGGACACGGCAGCGTGGATCACCATAGCCGTAATCTTTAGCCATACTTCATAATTAGCGATATCATTCAGAAAACGGGCTGGCTTGACTATTTTACCGTTCTTATTCCAGCGAATAAGTATCTCAAACCCCACCCCTTTCTTGTCACGATCGGTAATGATCTGGTAGGCGGGAAATATCTCCCTTTTCACCAGCGCATTAAAAACTTCCGCTTCTTTATCCGTGAAGTCAACTCTTTGATTTTGGCTTTTAATCCGCCTTTCCACTTTTACATTGCGCGGTTCATTCAACCATCGCTTGATACAATGTAATTTCTGCAGACCTTCTTTACGATGAGTGTAAACCGTTTTATTAGAAAGCCTCAGTTTGTCGCACAGGTCTTTTATAGACATGCCGCGATAGAAGTTCAATAAAACATCAACCTCTCTTCTTGTCAGCCATTTGAGCTTTTCTGACGAAGAACAGTCCAGATAGTAATCGCGTAATAAGCGCGAGCGGTCTTTAAAGCCATTATTGTGGGTGTGGAAACAGGTTATTACATCAGATACGCTGGCTATGCGAATCAATGATAATTGATGACTGTTATTTAGAAGACTACCCAGGGTTCGATACAGCCAGCTGTCCGGTATATCACCATACAGGGTAACACGACGAATAACAGGAAGTGCATTGAGTACGGATGCCAGTCGCGTCAGGCTCTCCAGGAGAGCTACCGTACCTTTTCCCAGGAACACTACGATGTGAGCGTTTTGATGAATAAGGATATTTTCCTTGTCAGGATCAGATAACTCATCTCCATCAAAGTGAATATGCGCAGTCTCTATGCCGTACTTTTTGAGCAGCAGGTGATATCCCTGAAACGTAAAGCCGCAGGTTGAAATGACAAATCTTTGCTCGTTGCGCGCATCATTACTGAGAGAAATTGGGTGGATCATAACCTGCTCCTGGGCACGAAAGCGCCATTATTATTATGAGTATGTAAACCAACAGCGGTGTGTATAATAATTTTACAATACACCATCAGGTTAAGATACTGTTATCAACGCCATGCACTGTAACATCTTTGCGTTAATCACCTTTTTTTTCCACACATAAATATAACTCTATATTTCTTTTAAAATACCGACCGCAAGCTACTTTTTCTCAGGTATAATGAAAATTCCGAAAAAGAAGGCTGGATACTTCATCTATCGGCTCATCAAATACGAGAAAAATGCTATGGATAATCACATCTCATCCAGGGCCTTGCTACATCGAAGGGATGTTATAAAAAGCAACCCGCGGTTTAGTGAGGCAATATTAGAGCACTACACAATCAATGACGCCATCTACAAAAAACAACCCTTGTTCTACAAGACAATGCTTCAGGAATCACGGTTTAACATTATTCTTTCCATGTGTTGTTTTATATTTGGCAATCAGGCCGAATCCGTCTCAGAGATAAAAGAGTTATGTTCCCGCTATAAAATAGCCAGCCCCAACAGCGTTATTGCGATCATTACGTTACTCAGAACCACGGGACGCATCAGGACCTGGCGCTGTACGGAAGACCGACGAAAAACGAGAATTGCCCCAACCGAAAAAGGATTGAATGAACTCAAACGCTATATGTCCGGTGCATTTTTACCCGTCAGCATTCTTTACCCGACGTTTAATATTGATGTTAACCTGCTGGATAATGACACATTGAGAAATAATTTCTTCCGCCGCGCGGCAGAATATCTTTTTAGGGGATTAACGTTCAGAAAAGTTTTACCGGAAGTGGGGTTATTTATTGATAAGGATGGAGGCCGCATGATTATGCTGTATCTTTACCTGCAGGCCATAAAAAACAAATCCGCCCACGGCGCGGTTATTCAATACTCCGCCAGCACGCTCGCTAAAGAATTCTTTGTCTCCCGGATCCACGTCAACCGGATTATCAAATCGGCGCATGAGGCAGGTTATCTTAAAGATCGCGGTGACGGTCGCCTGTCGGTGTATCCGGCGTTTTTCGAACTGGTCGAAAACTATGCCGGATTATATTTCGCCTATGTTACTCATTACATTAACGTGGTGCCGAAGGAGCGACGCCACCCAAACAACGTAACGTCAACGGTATAATACAAATGGCGTTCGGTATACCGAACGCCAATCTTTATCTTTCGCGCAGCGCCTCTTTTGCCTTGTTCAGCGGTTTCAACAGATAATCCAGGATGGTTTTGCTGCCGGTTTTAATATCTACCGTTGCAATCATCCCTGGAAAGACCGGAAAGTCTTTGCCCTGCTTATTGGTCAGGTGGTTACTGTCGGTGCGGATATAGACGCGGTAGTAGTAGACATCTCTTTTCACCTCGTCCTGCAGGGTGTCCGGCGAAATCATGGTCACCTCGCCCTCCAGCCCGCCATAGATGGAGTAGTCATAGGCCGTAATTTTCACCAGCGCTTTCTGGCCGGGGTGGATAAACGCGACATCGCGCGGCGAGATTTTCGCCTCAACCACCATCTGGTCGTCCAGCGGGACCAGGCTCATCAGCTTGCCGTTCGGGGGAATAACGCCGCCCACGGTCGTCACGTCAATATCCTTCACAATCCCACGTACCGGCGCGTTGAAGGTCAGCCGGGTCAGGGAGTCCTCACGCCCTTTCATCACCGAACGCTGGGCTTCAATCTCCGCGTTAGCTTTCGCCAGCTCTTCGCGGGCGCGGACGTAATACTGATTTTTCATCTCGGTGATTTTATTCTCAAGCTCATTTTTTTGACGCTCAAGACGTAACACCTCAACCTTGCTGGCCGCCCCCTGGGTCACCAGCGGACGGGTCAACGACAGCTCGCGCTGCACCAGCTCGGCGCCCTGATGTAAGCCGGCCAGCCCTTTTTCAAGGCTCTCGCGACGGGACTGATAGAGCGCCGTTTCCTGTTTGACCAGCTCAACGTCATCGTCCAGTTCCTCGGGAAACGCGAGTTCCGTGTCGTTAACTTCGGCCTTCAGACGCGCAGCCGTTGCCAGCGCCGCGTTCAGACGAGACTCGCTCTCCAGCACGCTGGACTCGGTCTTAGTCCGGTCAAGCTGTGCCAGCTGCTGACCGCGCTCAACGATATCGCCTTCGCGCACCAGCAGGCTGTGGATAATCCCTCCTTCCAGGGACTGAATCACCTGCTCATGGGAGGACGGTATCACCTTGCCGCTGCCGGTCGTAACCTCATCCAGCTGGAACAGGCTCGCCCAGGCGATAAACACTGCCAGCAGGGCGAACAGCGACCATGCTACCAGCGAGGAACGCGGCAGGCGCGGCTCTTTCAGACGGCTGTTATAACGGGAGAAATCGTTCATGCCGCACCCTCCTCTGCTACAGCCGCCGGCTTCATGGTCACGGTGCGCTGTGCCGCTTTTTGCGGCGCCAGCCCGTGCTGATGCAGGATCGCGTCGCGCGGGCCGTCCATCACCACCTTGCCGTTTTCCAGTACAATAATGCGGTCGACCAAGTCCAGAATCGGCAGGCGATGGGTTGCTACCACCAGCGTCCGGCGCTTGCCCAGCCATTTGTGAAGATGCTGAATAAACTGCTTCTCGCTCATCTCGTCCAGCCAGGCGGTAGGCTCATCCAGCAGCAGGATATTCGGGGCAGTGATCAGCGCGCGCGCCAGCAGCAGCGCCTGACGCTGTCCGCCGGAGAGGCCCGTTCCGCCCTCGTTGATGATGGTGTTCAGCCCCATTTTCTGCTTACGCACGTACTCCAGCGCGCCGCTATTGACCAGCGCCTGATGAATTTCATCGTCGGTGGCGAGCGGGTTCCCCATCAGGATATTGTCCCGCACGGAGCCAAAGAACAGCCGCGCCTGCTGGCTAAGCAGCTGCATGTCGCGACGCAGGTCGGCCGGGTCCAGATGATTGAGAGCAATATCGTCCAGCAGAATGCTCCCCTGCTGCGGCTCCTGCATGCCCGCCAGAAGCTGCAGCAGCGTGCTTTTACCGGAGCCGTTACGCCCGAGCACCGCCACGCGCTCACCGGCGCGAATCTGCAGTTTGCCGAGGTTCAGCACGGTGAGTTTCTCTTCCTCGTCATAGTAGAAGCCGACGTCTTCCAGCCGGTAATCCCCGCGCAGGTGCGCTTTATGCACCTTCTTCCCGTGCTGCGGATCGTCAATCGGGCGCTGCATCAGGTCGTCCAGCCCCTTGCGGGCCACTTTTGCCGACTGCCAGCGCGAGAGCACGCCAGAGATCTGCGACAGCGGCGCGATGGTGCGCGATGCCAGAATCGAGGTTCCCACCAGCGCACCGGTGGTCATGTCGCCGCTGATGACCAGGTAACAGCCCACCAGCAGGACCACCGCATAGACGATGGACTGCACCTCCTGGGTCCAGGTCAACAGCAGCCCCGTCAGCCAGCGCTGCTTCATGCCGACGCTGGCGGCCACGTCGTTAGTGTTGTTCCACTGGTTCTGGAAACGCTGCTCGGCGCGCATCAGCTTGATGTCTTCAATACCCTGCACCGCCTCCACCAGCGTCGCGTTACGAATGGCGGATTCACGCATCCCTTCGCTGGAGAGTTTCCCCAGCGGGCGCTGCACCAGCAGGCCCGGAATGAGCAGCAGCGGCACGGCGAGCAGGACCACCAGCACCAGCGGGCCGCCAATCATCCACAGAATAAAGACGAACAGCAGGAAGAACGGCAGATCGGAGATCGCCGCAATGGTGGTCGAGGTGATGAGCTCGCGCACCGACTCCAGCTCGCGGATCTGGGCGATAAACGATCCGGTTGATTTGGAGCGCGCCCCGTTTTTAATTCGCAGCGCGTGGGCAAAGACGCGTTCTGAGATGCGCAGGTCGGCGCGTTTCCCCACCACGTCCGAAATATGCACGCGCAGCATGCGCATGATGAATTCAAACACGATGGCGAGCATGACGCCGCCAAACAGCACCCACAGCGTGGCCTCCGACTGCGACGGCACCACCCTGTCGTACACCTGCATGGAGAAGACCATGCCGGAGAGTGCCAGCACGTTAGCGACCAGCGCCACCAGCATGATGTCGCTGTAGCGGCGCCAGTCCTTCAGCGCCAGCTGCCAGAACCAGTTTTTCTCATACGGTTTGATGTAGTCGTCCACGCGGGCATCCGGCGTAGACTCTAGCGGGCGCAGCACCAGCAGCGTTTTCAACCGTGAGCCGAGCGCGTCCCGCGTTAGCGTCGTCTCCAGCCCGCCGTCGCCGCTGAACTGCAGGCTGACGTTGCCTTTGTTGTCCATGCGGTTAATGACCGCGATTTGACCGCCGGTGAATTCCGCCAGCAGCGGCAGGCGCCACGGATCGAGAGATGTTGCATCCGTCGCCACGCGCATTCCCAGCCCTAGCTGGCGCGCCATCTCCTCCAGCACCAGCTGGCGCGGAGACTGACTTTCATGGTTAATCGTGACCCGAACGTGCTCCACCGAAAAGTCCAGCCGGTAGTGCTTCGCGATGATGAGCATGCCCTGCAGCCAGGGTTCGTACTGTGGATGTGTCTTCATAATCTCCGGGTTAACGCCATTGGTGTAAAGTAACGACAAAAGGCCGCGAGGATTGCTCCCCGCGGCGTTGGTTTACGCAATTAACAGCTGATGGTTCGCCAGCAGCGTCGCCAGGTCCGTCTGCACGCCGTTCAGCGTCACCAGGGTGGTTGGCGAGAACTGGCCGCCTGTACCGTCCAGATCCACCTGGATTTCGGTATTGCTGCCGTTCTGCACCACGCGGACGTAATCGGTGATGTTGCCCGCGCTGCTGTCAAGCGTGGCCACGCCGTTCACGTAGCTCGCCGAGCCCGTGCCGGTATAGCCGCTGCCGGAGAGCAGATCGCGCAGGTCAATACGATCCGTGTCCGCGGTCCCTTCCCAGGTGCCGACGGTGAAGCCGTTCACCACGTCGTGACCGTTCCCGCCCGTCGCGTCCGACGCGTTGATCAGCTTATAGAGCAACGTGTCGTGACCGCCGCTGCCGATGTTGAAGGTGTCGTTCCCGCCGCGGCCTTCGAACTGGTTATCACCGCTGTTGCCGGTGATCACGTCGTCGTAATCCGAGCCGTTGATGCCCTCAATGTTGAGCAGTCGTGACGTACCGAACCCGGTGTCCTGCGCGGTAGAGAGACGCAAATCAACGGTTACGCCGGAAGTCGCATTGCGGTAATCCACCACGTCCATCCCGCCGGTGTTGCTCCAGGTGTCGTAGTCGGAATGGGTATTCCAGCCGCCGGAGCCGTTGTAGGTATAGGTGCCATCCTCTGCGATAAAGGTGTCGTTATACCCAGTCCCGGTGAGGGTCCCGCTGTGGCCGCCGGTGGCCGCTTCGGCCGTCAGGACGTAGCCCTCTTTGCCGTTGCCCGCCTCCAGACCGCTCCAGGTGACGTTATCCGACACGCCGTTGGTAATCTTCAGGATCTCGGCCGAATAGGTTTCATTCGGATCCAGCCCGTAGAAGCTCACCAGCGCAGAGGTATCGTTCGAACCAATACCAGACTGGGCGTTAATGATCTGCGACGCCACCAACACGCCCGCGGCGTTGTACAGATTGACCGTGTTGCCGTAGTAGGCATTGATGCCCTCGCTGTCGACAATGTGCAGGTGCATCGCGGTACCTTCGGCAATTTTGGCGCTGTTTTGCACCAGCACCACCTTGCCGTTCTGCTGCGACACCAGCAGATCCTTCGCGCCGTCCCAGTTGTAGTCCACTGCCGCCACGCCGGTGGCGTAGGCCAGGCCAGTTTTAAGCTGGCTGGCGGTCCAGCTGGAACCGTAGCCGTTGTTGGTGAACAGCGTCGCCGTCTGTGAACCGCCGTAGGTGCTGAGCTTGATGATGTCCATCTGCCCGTCCCCGTTCCAGTCCACCGCCACCGACAGATACCCCGCCGTGGCGTTAGAGGCTTCCACCGCGCTCTTGGTGGTTGAGAGCTTCCCGGTACCGTCGTTGTAGTAAATCACCCCGCCGTTGTTGTTGTAGCTGCTGCCCAGGTACAGATCCATGTAGCCATCGCCGTTGAAATCCGCCCACGTCATAGACGCCGCCGTGGTGGTATTCGCGGCGTTTACCACAAACACGTTGGTCAGGTTCTGGCCGATGGAGAGCGTGCCGTTGCCGTTGTTGTTGATCACGGTTAACGAGTACGCGCCGCTGCGGTTGGTGTGCTGGACAATATCCACCGTACCGTCGTTGTTCAGGTCAACGCCGGAGATTTCACGTCCGGAGTCGAACTGACCGTAGAAACCGCCCTCCCCGCCGGTGCCGTCCGGCGACAGGACGCCGTTGTTGTTCACCAGGTAGGTCAGTGAGTCCATACCGGCATCGCCGTACGCCAGATCCAGATAGCCATCGCCGGTTTTATCGTACGCAATCACGCCGCCGTACCAGATGGTGGTCCCCATCGCCAGCTGGCTGGCGTTATAGGTGCTGCCATCGTAGGTCCACATCACCTGAGTAGACCCGGCATAGGTATTCTCGGTCGCGAAGATATCCTGCGTGCCGTTACGGTCAAAGTCGGCGGCGGTCTGGCTCACCACGTAGTAGCCGCGGGTGTTGGTCAGCGTATTGCTGGCATAGGTCGAGCTATCGCTGCTGGAGTAAGCCTGAGTGTTCGCAATGATATTCCACAGACCGCTGCTGTTCATGCCGAGGGTCATGGTGGAGTTGTTGCTGTTCCCCGCCGTGGTCGCCCAGTCGGTATTCACCGTGGTGGTATCAATCACCAGGCTGCCGGTCGCCGTACCGGTGGTATTGCCGTTACCCGCGCTGCTCTTCACCTGCGCCGTCACACTGTAGCCCGCCACGCTCAGGGCATCGCCGTCCGGGATCTGCAGGTACCAGGTATTGTGATCCGGGTCGACTACCACGGCACCCCCCGTCTGGGAGGTGTAGGTTTTCCCGTTCACCGTCACCACCAGGTATTCACCGTTCACCAGGTCGGCGGAGACGGTACCGCTGACGATTGGGGTGGTATCTGACGTGGTCTGGGCGGTAATCGCCGCCGTGGTGGTCGGGATACTGGTATCAACGTTCAGCACGAAGCCGTCCGATTCCGTGTAGTTACCGGCTTTGTCGGTCACGCGCACGATGTACGTGTGGTTGCCATCGCTCAGGCCGTTATCCTGGAAGGACCAGCTTGCGCTGCCGTTCATGGTCACCTGACCGAGCAGAACGCCGTCGCGGTATAGCTGGACGATCTCGCCGTCTTCAGGGGCGCGGTTGAGCGTACCGTTGATCAGCGGCGCGTTATCGTCCGTTGCCACCGTGCTACCAAAGGTGCCCTGACGCTCGCCTTCACCATCGGTATAGCTCACTACCGTGCCTACCGTAGCTGGCGGCGTGGTGTCCACCGTCACCACCTGAGAGGCGGTGGAGCCGACGTTGCCCGCCTGGTCGATAATCCGCACCTGGTAGGTGTAATCTCCGTCAGGCAGATCGCGGGTATCGGTGTAGGTCCAGCGCTGATTAGTCACCGTGGTGTCAACCCAGGTGTTTCCGCCGTCAAGGCTGATCTGCACCCTCTCGTCGCTCGCCAGCGCGCTGCCCAGCGAGCCGTTGATGGTCAGGGTGGTGTCCATAGTGATGAAATCACTCCCGGACTGCCCGGTATCATCGCTGATGCTGTCGATGGTGATGCCGTACTGCGGCGCCTGGGTATCCACCGTCACGGTCTGGGTGGTAGTGGCACCGACGTTGCCCGCCTGATCGACTACCCGCACCTGATAGCTGTAATCGCCGTCGGCCAGAGTGCGCGTGTCGTTATAGCGCCACTGGGTACCGCTTACCGTGGCATACACCCAGGTGCTGCCGCCGTCCATGCTCACCTGCACGTACTCACCCGCTCCTAACTCTGCGCCAAGCGTGCCATGCAGGGTGTACGAGGTCGAACTGGTCAGGAAGTCGTTATTGTCGAAGCCAGTATCCACGGTGATGTTATCCACCGTCACCGTAATCGCCGCACCCGGGGCGACCGTATCGACGGTCACCTGCTGATGGGCGCTGGCGCCCACGTTGCCCGCCGCATCCACCACGCGCACGTAGTAGTCATAGGTCTGGTTACCCAGCGTACGTCCGTCCACGTAGTACCAGCTGTTGCCGGTGACAATCACGTTCTGCCAGGTGACGCCGCCGTCGATGCTGATCTGGGCATACTCGCCGTCGGCCAGCGTCGCGCCGAGCGAGCCGTGCAGCGTCAGGGACGTATCGTTGGTGATAAAGTCGCTGCTGCTCAGGCCGGTATCGTCGCTGATGCTGTCGATAGCGATCGTTTTGCTGGCGTCCGGCGCAACCGTATCAATCGACACGACCTGGCTGGCGGTGGCGCTGATGTTGCCCGCGTCGTCAATCACGCGCAGCTGGTAGTTGTAATCCCCGTCGGCCAGCGTACGACCGTCCACGTAGGTCCAGGTCAGGCCGCTCACGCTGACGTCGGTCCAGGTGACCCCGCCGTCGAGGCTGATCTGCGCGTGGTCGCCGCTGCCCAGCGCCGCGCCGAGCGTCCCTTTCAGGCTGATCTGGTTGTCGCTGGTGATAAAGTCGCTGCCGGACAGGCCGGTATCCTGGGTGACGGAATCCACGGTAATGGTCGTTGCCGCAGGCTTCGTCAGGTCAATCACCACGTCCTGGCTGTCCGTTGCCCCCACGTTGCCCGCGCTATCGATCACCCGCACCTGGTACTGATACGTACCGTCCGTCAGGGTGCGGCCATCGGTGTAGCGCCACGTGGTGCCGGTCACCGTCAGGTCAATCCAGATGGTGCCGCCGTCGAGGCTGATCTGCGCCTTCTCGTTATTGCCGAGCTGCGCGGTCAGGGAGCCGTTGACCACTACCTGCTTATCGTTGGTGATGAAATCCGTCGCGCTCAGGCCGGTGTCGTTTTGCAGCGAATCAATGCTGATGCCCATCGACGGCGCGGTGAGATCGACGGTGACGGTGTGGTTATCGCTGCCGCTGTTGCCGATGGCGTTGCTGACCTGCGCCTTAATCACGTACGAACCGCCGTCTGCCAGCGCGGTGACGTCTGCGCTGCCCACCGTGTAGCTCCAGGTGCCGTCATTCTGCACGGTCGCAGCGTAGGTTTTGCCGTTCAGGGTGATGGTCACCGTCTGGCCCGCAGGCGCGTCGGTGGTGCCGCTGACGACCAGCGGCGTGCCGTGTTCGGCCGCGTTGACGATATCGTCCTGCGCAAAGGTGTTAATGGTGATGGTTGGGACATCGCCATTCAGCGTCACGTCATGCGTTGCGCTACCCGGGTTGCCCGCCCTGTCGCTTACCGACGCGGTAATGGTGTAATCCCCGTCGCTCAGGCCGAGGAAATCACGCCCCGGCACGAAGACCGACCATGTTCCGTCCGCCCCGACGGTCGCCTGATAGCTGTGCCCGCTGAAGGAAACGGTCACCGTCTGGCCCTGTTCTGCCGTGGTGGTGCCGCGGATGGTCTGACCCGCCAGCTGCTCCGCGTTGTTGACGATATCGTCATCCGCCACGGTGCTGATGGTCACGGTCGGCGCAGCGGTATCCACCGTTAAGGTGTGCGTGGTCTGACCGCCGTTACCGGCTTTGTCGTTGACCGACGCGGTGACCGTCAGCGCCCCCTGGCTCAGAATAGCCAGATCTGCCGCCGGCACATCGAGCGTCCAGGTGCCGTCGCTGCCCACAAGCGCAGTGTAGGTTTTGCCGCCCAGCGTCACGGTGACGGTCTGGCCCGCCTCCGCGCTGGACGACCCGTGTACCGTCAGCGGCTGCTGCGCTTCCAGCGCGTTCAGCATGTCGTCACCCGACAGCGTCGCAATGCTCACGACAGGCGCAGTGGTATCCACGCTGATGCCGTGCGTCGCCGAGGCGCTATTGCCCGCGCTGTCCTGCGCCGACACGGACACCTGATAGCTCGCGCCATCGGCCAGGGCACCCACGTCTGCGGCCGGAACGGTGGTCGTCCAGCTGCCGTCGTTCTGGATGGTGGCCGTATAGGTCTTGCCGTTCAGCGTCACGGTGACCTGCGTCCCGCTGGCGAACTGGGCGCTGGAGCCGTTAATCACCAGCGAACTACCCGCTTCTGTCGCGTTGATGACGTCGTCACCGCTGAGGGTGTTCACCGTCAGCGCCACGGAAGCCGTATTCACCACCACATCGTGGGTCTGGGTGCTGCTGTTGCCCGCGCTGTCGGTAATGGTCGCGCTAATGGTCACGGTGCCGTCGGTCAGGGCAGAAATCACGCTGGCCGGAACGCCCACGCTCCAGTTGCCGCTGGCGTCAACGGTGGTGGTGTACTGGTTTGAACCGATGGTGATGACCAGCTTATCGCCGACGCTCGCGCCGGTTGCCGTTCCGCTCACGATCTGCGCCTGCCCGTGCTCCACGCTGTTGATGACGTCATCGCCCGCCACAGCCTTAAAGCTGACGGACGGCGGTGTGGTATCAAGCGTAATCGCTTTGCCCGCGCTGCCCGGGTTACCCGCAGCGTCGCTCACGCTGACCTGCACGCTGTAGCCGTTATCGGCCAGTGCGGAGAGGTCGGTGCCCGGTACGTTGACGCTCCAGATACCGCCCTGCTGCACCTGAGCGATATAGCTCTTGCCGCCCAGCGTCACGGTGACCGTCTGCCCGGCTTCCGCCGTGGTGGTGCCGGAGATGGCCACGCCCGCAGCCGCTTCGCTGCCGTTAATCACGTTATCACCTGCCACCGTATCAATCGTCACGGTCGGCGCGGTCGCATCCACGCTGTACTCGCGGCCTGCCGTCGCGCTGTTGCCGTGCACGTTGGTGACGCTCACCTGCACGCTGGCGTCGCCGTCCTTCAGGCCCGCGAGATCCGCGGAAGGCACGGTGGCCGTCCAGTTGCCGTCGGCATCCACTTTCGCAGTGTAGGTTTTGCCGCCGAAGGCGATTGTGACGGTCTGGTTTTCCTCCACGTTCGAGGTGCTGCCCGAGAGCACCAGATCCGCGCCTTTCTCCGCCGCGTTAATCACGTCGTCGGTGGCGATCGCATCGATGCTGATAGCCACGGCCGCCAGATCGACGGTGACGTCGTGACTGATGGAGACCGGGTTGCCCGCGCTGCTCTGACCTGCCACGGTGACGGTCACCGCGCCTGCTGCCAGGGCACCCACGTCTGCGGCCGGGATCGCCGCGCTCCAGGTACCGTTCGCCAGCACGGAGGCCGCATAAGTTTTGCCGTTAACGGTCACGGTGAGCGTGGTGCCCGCCGCCAGCCCGTCGCTGGAACCGGTGACGATCAGGTTCTGTCCGTGCTCGATGCTGTTGATCACATCATCGCCCGCCACGGTATTAATACGCAGTCCCGGCAGGCTGGCGTCTATAACGATTTCGCGCTCGCCCGCGCCGGTATTACCGTGGCCGTTGGTGACGGTCGCCGACACGGTCAAATCGCCGTTGCCCAGCGCCGTCAGGACGGACTCCGGCACGCTCACGGACCAGGTCAGATCGCTCTGCACCGTCGCGGTGTAGCTGTTGCCGCCGATGTTCACCGTCACCGTGTTACCGGCTTCCGCGTTCGCCACCTTACCGGTGATGGTCTGGCCTGCCGCCACTTCTGCCGCGTTGATGACGTTATCACCCGCCACGGTGTTGATGGTGACGGTCGGCAGCGCGGTGTCGACCAGCAGGTTCGCCGTATTGCTGACGCTATTGCCCACGCCGTTGGTCGCGGCTGCGCTCAGGGTGTAATTCGCTTCGCCCAGACCCGCCAGATCCGCCGCCGGAACCGTCAGGCTCCAGGTGCCGTCTGCGGCGGTCGTTGCAGTGTAGCTTTTTCCGTTGAGGGTCACGGTCACGAGGGTGCCTTCCGCGAGGTTGGCGCTGGTGCCGCTGACGCTTAGTTCCTGACCTTTTTCCACCGCGTTCAGGACGTTATCGCCGCTGATGGCGTTAAAGCCCACGGACGGCAGCCCGGTGTCCACGGTGACGTTATGGCTGCCGCTGCCGGTGTTGCCCGCCGCGTCGGTAACAGACGCAGTGACGGTCACGGTGCCGTCGCTGAGGCCGGAAATCACGCTGGCCGGGACGCCCACGCTCCAGTTACCTGCTGCGTCCAGCACGGTGGTGTAAGTCTGGCCGCCAATCGTGACGGTGACCTTATCGCCCGCTGCCGCGCCTGTGGCAGTGCCGCTGATGATTTGCGCTTGCGCGTGCTCAGCGAGGTTAATCACGTCATCGCCCGCCACGGTGTTGATGGTCACCGCAGGCACGGTCACGTCCACCGTCAGGTTATGGTTTACGGATGCCGGGTTGCCCGCCTTGTCGCTCACGCTCGCAGTAACGGTGACGCTGCCGTCGCTGAGCGACGCCAGATCCGCTGCCGGAACGTCCAGCGTCCAGCTGCCGTTCGCGCTGACGGTTGTGGTGTAGTCCTTGCCGTTCAGCGACACGGTCACGGTCTGGCCCGCTTCGGCGGAGCTGGTGCCGGAAACCGCCAGGTCAGACTGCGCTTCCGTGGCGTTCAGGATGTCGTCAGTCGCCATCGTATTAATGGTGACGGATGGCGCGGTGGCATCCACGCTGTACTCGCGGCCCGCCGAGGCGCTGTTGCCGTTCACGTTGGTGACGCTCACCTGCACGCTGGCGTCGCCGTCCTTCAGGCCCGCCAGATCCGCAGCCGGCACGGTATAGGTCCAGTTGCCGTCTGCTTCTACGGTAGTGGTGTAGATTTTACCGTTCAGGCTCAGGGTGACGGTCTGCCCGGCTTCCACGTTGGTGGTCGCGCCGGACAGCACCAGATCCGCCCCTTTCTCCGCCGCGTTGATCACGTCGTCGGTGGCAATGGCGTTGATGCTGATGGCAACAGAGGCCAGATCGACGGTGACGTCGTGGCTGATGGTAATCGGGTTACCCGCCGCGCTGTCGCCGGTGACGCTGATTTTTACTGTGCCTTCCGGCCACGCGCTCACGTCCGCAGACGGAACCGCCGCGCTCCAGGTGCCGTCCGCCAGCACCGTCGCCGCATAGTCTTTGCCGTTCACGGTAACGGTCAGCGCCGTGCCCGCCGCCAGCCCGTCGCTGGAGCCGGAAACGATCAGGTTCTGCGCATGCTCAATGCTGTTGACCACGTCGTCGCCCGCCACGGTGTTCACGCGCAGGCCCGGCAGGTTAGCGTCTATCGCGATCTCACGCTCGCCGCTGCCGGTGTTGCCGTGGCCGTTGGTGACGGTTGCCGTCACGCTCAGGCTGCCGTTGCCGAGTGCGGTCAGCACATCAGACGGCACGTTCACGGACCAGCTCAGATCGTTCTGCACCGTTGCGGTATAGCTGTTGCCGCCAATGGTCACGGTTACGGTGTTGCCCGCTTCGGCATTCGCCACGGTACCGCTCAGGGTCTGGCCTGCCGCCACTTCCGCCGCGTTGATAACGTTATCGCCCGCCACGGTGTTGATGGTGACGGTCGGCAGCGCGGTGTCGACCAGCAGGTTCGCAGCGCTGCTCACGCTGTTGCCCACGCCGTTGGTGGCGGTCGCATTGAGGGTGTAACTGGCCTGACCGAGACCGGCCAGATCCGCAGCCGGAACCGTCAGGCTCCAGGTGCCGTCCGCCGCGGTCGTTGCGGTGTAGTTCTTACCGTTCAGGGTCACGGTCACCACGGTGCCTTCCACCAGGTTGGCGCTGGTGCCGCTGACGCTCAGATCCTGACCTTTTTCCACCGCATTCAGAACGTTATCGCCGCTGATGGCGTTGAAGTTGACCGATGGCAGACCGGTATCGACGGTGACGTTATGGGTGCCGCTTCCGGTGTTGCCCGCCGCGTCGGTAACAGACGCAGTGACGGTCACGGTGCCGTCGCTGAGGCCGGAAATCACGCTCGCCGGGACGCCCACGCTCCAGTTACCTGCCGCGTCCAGTATGGTGGTGTAAGTCTGGCCGCCGATGGTCACGGTGACCTTATCGCCCGCTGCCGCGCCTGTGGCAGTGCCGCTGATAATCTGCGCCTGACCGTGCTCGGCAACGTTAATCACGTCGTCGCCCGCCACGGCGTTGATGGTGACCGCAGGGACGGTCACGTCCACCGTCAGGTTATGGTTTACGGATGCCGGGTTGCCCGCCTTGTCGCACACGCTCGCGGTTACGGTCACGCTGCCGTCGCTGAGCGCCGCCAGATCCGCCGCCGGAACGTTCAGCGTCCAGCTGCCGTCCGCGCCGACGGTTGTGGTGTAGTCTTTGCCGTTCAGCGTCACGGTCACGGTCTGGCCCGCTTCGGCGGTGCTGCTGCCGGAAATCGCCAGGTCAGACTGCGCTTCCGTGGCGTTCAGAATGTTGTCGGTCGCAATCGTATTAATGGTGACGGACGGCGCGGTGGCATCCACGCTGTACTCGCGGCCCGCAGAGGCGCTGTTGCCGTTGACGTTGGTGACGCTTACCTGCACGCTGGCGTCACCGTCCTTCAGGCCCGCCAGATCCGCAGCCGGCACCGTGGCGGTCCATTTACCCGCCGCGTCCACCGTGGCGGTGTAGTTCTTGCCGCCGAAGGTGATGGTGACGGTTTGATTTTCCTCCACGTTTGAGGTGGTGCCGGAGAGCTCCAGATCCGCCCCTTTCTCCGCCGCGTTAATCACGTCGTCGGTGGCAATGGCGTCGATGCTGATAGCGACGTTCGCCAGATCCACCGTCACATCGTGGCTGATGGAAACCGGGTTACCGGCGCTGCTCTGGCCCGCAACGGTCACGGTAACCGTGCCTGCGGCCAGCGCACCCACGTCCGCCGCCGGGATTGCGGCGCTCCAGGTGCCGTCCGCCAGCACGGTCGCCGGATAGGTTTTGCCGTTTACGGTCACGGTCAGAGCCGCACCCGCCGCCAGCCCGTCGCTGGAGCCGGTGATAATCAGGTTCTGTCCGTGTTCGATGCTGTTGATCACGTCGTCGCCCGCCACGGTGTCCACGCGCAGGCCCGGCAGGCTGGCGTCTATCGCGATCTCACGCTCGCCGCTGTCGCTGTTGCCCACGCCGTTCGTCACGCTGGCGGTTACAATCAGATCGCCGTTGCCCAGCGCCGTCAGGACCGATTCCGGTACATCGACGGACCAGGTCAGATCGCTCTGTACCGTCGCGGTGTAGCTGTTGCCGCCAATCGTTACGGTCACGGTGTTGCCCGCTTCGGCATTCACCACGGTGCCGCTAATAGTCTGACCTGCGGCCACTTCTGCCGCGTTGATGACGTCATCGCCTGCCACGGTGTTGATCGTGACGCCCGGCAGAACGGACTCCACGTTCACGGTGTGCGAAGTGCTGGTGCTGTTGCCGACGCTGTCCGTTGCGGAGGCAGTGACGGTGTAAAGCGCTTCACCCAGCTGCCCCACCTCGCTCGCCGGAACCGTCGTGGACCATTGGCCGTTGGCCTCAACCGTGGCGCTGTAGGCTTTGCCGTTGAGCATCACGGTCACCACCGCGCCCGCCGCCAGTCCGGAAGCCGTACCGGTGATGGTCAGATCCTGCGTTTTCTCGCTGCTGTTGATCACATCGTCACCGGAGACGGTGTCGATGGTCAGCACCGGCGCGCTCAGGTTGACTTCCACCTCGCGCGTCGCGCTGTTGCTGTTTCCGGCTTTGTCGGTCAGCGCCGCGGTGATGGTGTAATCCCCGGCGGTCAGGGCACCGACGTCCGCCGCAGGCACGCCCACGCTCCAGTTGCCGGACGCATCCAGCGTCGCCGTGTAATCTTTGTTATTGATGGTGACGGTCACCACGTCGCCCGCCGCCGCGCCGGTCACTGAGCCGGTAACGATCAGAGCCTGCCCGTGCTCGGCGCTGTTGATCACGTCGTCATCGGAAACGGTGTTGATGGTCAGCTGTGGCACGGTGGTATCGACCAGCACATCGCGAGCAGCGGAGGCCGGGTTGCCCGCTTTGTCCGACACGGCGGCGCTGACGGTATAGTTCCCGTCGGTAATCGCGCCCAGATCCGCAGAAGGCACGGTCACGCTCCAGCTGCCGTTTGCCTGCACGGTGGTGGTGTAATCCACGCCGTTCAGCGTGACGGTCACGGTCTGGCCCGCTTCGGCGTTAGAGACGCCGTTGATGACCAGATCCTGCTGCGCTTCGGCGGCATTGATGATGTTGTTGTCGCTGACGATTTCGATGGAGACCGTCGGCGCGGTGGCGTCCACGCCGTACTCGCGTCCCGCCGAGGCGCTGTTGCCGTTCACGTTGGTGACGCTCACCTGCACGCTGGCGTCGCCATCCTTCAGCCCAGCCAGATCTGCCGACGGCACGGTCGCCGTCCAGTTGCCGCTGGCATCCACTTTCGCCGTGTAGGACTTGCCGCCGAACGTGATGTAAACCGTCTGGTTCTCTTCCACGTTGCTGGTGGAACCTGAAAGCACCAGATCTGCGCCTTTTTCTGCCGCATTAATCACGTCGTCGGTCGCAATCGCGTCAATGCTGATAGCAACCGTCGCCAGATCGACCTTCACGTCGTGGCTGATGGAGACCGGGTTGCCTGCCGCGCTATTTCCCTCGACCTTCACGGTGACCGTGCCTGCGCCGAGCGCGCTGACGTCTGCCGCCGGAATGGCCGCCGTCCAGGTACCGTCTGCCAGCACCGTGGCCGCGTAGGTTTTGCCGTTGACGATCACGCTCAGCGCCGCGCCCGCTGCCAGGCCGTCGCTGGAGCCGGTAATAATTAGGTTCTGCGCATGCTCAATGCTGTTAATCACGTCGTCGCCCGCCACAGTATCGACGCGCAGGCCCGGCAGATTGGCGTCGATGGTGATCTCGCGCTCGCCGAAGCCGGTGTTGCCGTGGCCGTTAGTGACGCTGGCTGACACCGTCAGATCGCCGTTACCGATGGCGGTTAAGGCCGCGGACGGCACGTTGACCGACCAGCTCAGATCGTCCTGAACCGTCGCGGTATACGTATTGCCGCCAATTGAAAGGGTGACAGTGTCACCGCTCGCCGCGCCGCTCACCTTCCCGCTCAGGGTTTGTCCGGAATCGACTTCCGCCGCGTTAATCACGTCATCGATGGCGATTACGTTAATGGTAACCTGTGGCAGCGCGCTGTCGACCAGCACGCTATGGCTGGCGTTCGCGCCGTTGCCTGCGCTATCGGTCACGCTTGCCGTGACGGTATAGCTCGCTTCGCCCAGCGCAGAGACGTTCGCCGCCGGAACGGTCACGCTCCAGCCGCCGCTGGCGTTGGTGGTCGCGGCATAGCTGATGCCGTTCAGGATCACCGTAATGGCAGTACCTTCCGGCTGGTTGCTGGTGCCCGAAATCAGCAGATCCTGGCCTTTCTCGACCGCGTTAATCACGTCGTCAAGCGCCAGGGTATTGAAGGCAATCTCCGGCGCGGCCAGGGAGACGTCAAATTCATGCGTGGCGGTGGTGCTGTTACCCGCTTTGTCGGTGAGGGTCGCGGAGATCGTCTGCTCGCCGTTAGCCAGCGCGCCCACGTCTGCCGCCGGAACGCCCACGCTCCAGCTTCCGGACGCGTCCAGCATCGCGGTGTAGTCTTTGCCGTTCAGGGTGACGGTAATGACGTCACCCGCCTGCGCGCCCGTGACCTTGCCGGAGACGATCAGCGCCTGGCCGTGCTCGGCAATATTCACGATGTCGTCGCCCGCGACGATGTTGAAACTGATCTGCGGCACGGTGGTATCCACCAGCACGGAGGCATCCGCGCTGGCCGGGTTACCCGCCTTATCGGACACGGTCGCCGTGACCGTGGCGTTACCGTCGGTAATGCCCGCCAGATCGGCTGCCGGCACGTCCAGCGTCCAGCTGCCGTCAGCCTGCACCTGCGCGGTGTACTGGTTGCCGTTGAAGGTTACGGTGACCGTCTGGCCTGCTTCGGCAGTGGACGTACCGCTCAGGGTCAGATCCTGCGCTGCCTCAGCCGCATTCAGCATGTTATCGCCGCTGATGGTGTTGATGGTCACCGTTGGCGCGGCGGTATCGACGCTGAACTCCTGCGCAGACGACGCCGCGTTGCCGTTCACGTTGCTCACGCTGACCTGCACGCTGGCGTCACCGTCCTTCAGTCCGCTCAAATCGGCTGCCGGTACGGTGTACGTCCAGTCGCCGTTGGCGTTCACCGTCGTGGTGTAGGTTTTACCCGCAAAGGTGATGGTGACGGTCTGGCCCGCTTCTACGTTCGCGGAGGAGCCGGAAAGCACAAGATCCTGGCCTTTTTCTGCCGCGTTGAGCACGTTGTCCGCGGTCACGCTGTTGATGCTGACGGCGACCGGCGCGAGATCGACGTCCACGACGGTGCCGATAGTCACCGGGTTACCGGAAGGATCCTGCGCGCTTGCCTTGATATCCAGCGAACCGTCCGCCCACAGGGACACGTCCGCTGCCGGAACCGCCGCCTGCCAGGTACCGTCCGCCAGTACGGTTGCGGAATAGATCTTGCCGTTAATGGTCACCGTGACGGTGCTGCCCGCTGCCAGATCGGTGCTTGAACCAGAAACAATCAGGTTCTGAGCGTGCTCAATGACGTTAATGACGTCATCACCCGCAACGGTATCAATACGCAGGCCCGGCAGTTGGGCGTCGATGGTGAAGTCCAGCGAAGACGAACCGGTGTTGCCGTGTGCGTTGGTGACGCTGGCCGATACGGTCAGTTCGCCGTTGCCGAGCGCGGTTAACTGGCTCTCGGTTAACGGCAGGCTCCATGAGAGATCGTCCTGCACGGTAGCGGTGTATGTCTGCCCGCCGAGGATAATCGTGACGGTATCGCCCGATGCCGCGTTAGAGACCTTCCCGGTCAGGGTTTGCCCTGCGGTGACTTCCGCCGCGTTGACGATATTGTCGGTCGCGAAAGTGTTGATAGTGACTACCGGCAACGCGCTGTCCACCAGCACATCGTGCGAGGTTGAGGCGCTGTTGCCCACATTATCGGTAACGCTCGCCGTCACGGTGTAATTGGCTTCGCCCAGCGCGCTCACCGCAGAGGCGGGCACGGTGACGCTCCAGCTGCCGCTGGCGTTAGTGGTGGCGGTGTAGTTGATACCGTTCAGGTTTACGGTGATTGTGGTCCCTTCCGGCTGGTTGCTGGTACCGGAAAGCAGCAGATCTTCACCCTTCTCTGCCGCATTGATCACGTCATCTACGGCCAGCGTGTTAATACCGATAACAGGCGTCACGGTATTCACCACCACATCCAGAGAACTGCTGCCGGTGTTGCCGGAGCGATCGGTCACGGAGACGTTAATGGTCCAGGTACCGTCCGTCAGCCCCTGAACGACGGATGCAGGCAGGCCGAGGCTCCAGTTGCCCGCCGCGTCCACCGCGGTGGTGTAGTCCACGTTATTAATAGTGATGGTGACCAAATCGCCCGCCGCCGCGCCGGTGACGGAGCCGCTCAGGATCTGCGCCTGAGAATGGGCCAGCTGGTTAACGGTGTTGGTGTCGGTGACAAAGTCATTAATGGTCACCTGCGGCACGGTGGCATCCACCAGTCCAACGCGGTCCGCACTGCTGCTGTTACCTGCCACGTCGCTGACGGAGGCCGTCACGGTGACAGTGCCGTCTGCCAGCGCGCCAACGTCGGCGGCAGGCACGTTCAGCGTCCAGGTGCCGTCAGCTTGCACGGTAGTTTGATAGTTTTTGCCGTTCAGCGTCACGGTGACCGTCTGGCCCGCTTCAGCGGTTGTGCTGCCGCTGAGCACCAGATCCTGCTGCGCTTCTGCCGCATTGATGATGTTGTCGTCGGTCAGATTATCGAGCGTAATGGTCGGCGGCTGCGTATCGACGGTCACCACGCGTGAGGCGTCCGCGCTGTTGCCGCTGACGTTGGTCACGCTGACGCTTACCTGCGCCCGCCCGTCAATCAGCGTTTCCATGGCGTGCGCCGGGACGGTCAGGCTCCAAGAGCCATCCTGCTGCACCTGCGCGGTAAAAGTCTGGTCGGCAAATTTCACTACAACGGTTTGCCCCGCCTCCACGCCCTGCGTCTGGCCGGAAAGGGTTAAATCGCTCCCTTTTTCTGCCGCGTTCAGCAGGTCATCGCCGGAGACGGTATCAATGGTGACCGCCACGGCGTTGAGATCGAGTTCAATCGGGTGTTCAGCCGCAACGGTGTTGCCCCAGGCATCTTCCGCGCTGACGCTGACCGTCATACCTCCGGCCGTCCAGGCCTGCAGATCCGCAGCAGGAACGCCAATGCTCCAGCCGCCGCTGGCGGTCACCACGGCCTGATAGTCGACGTTGTTGATGGTGACGACAATCGGCGTACCTGCGGCCAGATGGGTGCTGGCGCCGGTGACGGTCAGATCCTGCTGTTGCTCGATGGCGTTGATTACGTCATCGCCGGAAATGGTGTTTACGCGCAGACCCGGCAGTTCCGCGTTGATATTGATATCGCGCTCGCCGGTGCCGGTATTACCGTGCCCGTTGGTCACGGAGGCGGTAAAGGTCAAATCCCCGTCGCCGAACGCCTGAAGATCCGCTGAAGGGATCGTGACGTTCCAGGTCAGATCGCTGCCCACCGTGGCGCTGTAACTCTTACCGCCAACGGTAACAGACACCGTATCGCCCGCCGCCGCGCCGGTAACGCGGCCACTGAGGGTTTGGTCCACGCCCGCTTCGGCGTTATTAACCAGGTTATCCCCCGCAAAGGTGTTAATGATCACCTTCGGCAGCACGGTATCGACCAGCAGATTCGCCTCTGCGGAGCCGCTGTTACCCACGCTGTCGGTGCCGCTGACGCTGACGCTATAAAGGGTGTTCGCCAGATTCAGGACGTCGGATACCGGCACCTGAACCGCCCAGATACCGTTTTCGACGGTCGCCTGATAGCTGACGTTATTCAGCGTCACGGTAACGGCGCTGCCGTCCGGCAGGTTGCTGGTGCCGCTCAGGCTCAGCGGCTGCATCGCCTCCCGGGCATTCAGCACGTTGTCCTGGCTGATGGCGTCAATCGTAAATTCCGGCGGGTTGCCGCTCAGCGCAATGCCGTGCGTGGCGCTACCGGTGTTCCCCGCTGCGTCGGTGACGGAGACGGCAATGGTGTGGTTGCCCTCACCCAGCGCGCCGACGACGGAGGCAGGAACGCCCACGCTCCAGCTGCCGTCTGCCTGTACGACGCCGGTGAAGGTCTGGCCGCCAACGGTCACGGTGACGACATCGCCTGCCGCCGCGCCGCTCGCCTGCCCGGAAATAATCTGCGCCTGGCCCTGCTCGCTGGTGTTGAGGATATCGTCGCCCGCGACGGTGTTGATGGTGACGACCGGCGCGTTGGTATCTACCGTGAAATCCGCGGTCACGGACGAGCCGTTGCCAGCTTTGTCGCTGACGTTCACCGTCAGGGTGTGGTGACCTTCATTGAGGGCCTGCACCTCGCTGGCCGCCAGCGTGACGGACCAGGTGCCGTCGCTGCCCACCGTGGCGTTATAATTTTTGCCGTTCAGCGTCACCGTCACAATCTGCCCGGCTTCCGCGTTGGTTTTACCACTCAGCGTCAGCGGCTGGTTGTGCTCAGCGGCATTAATGATGTTGTCCTGCGCGAGCGTATCGACGGAGAGCGTTGGCGCAGCGGTATCCACGCCAATCGTCTGGCTTCCGCTCACGGTGTTACCCGCCGCGTCTTTGCCGCTGACGCTAACGGTCCAGGTACCGTCGCTGAGCGCCTGCGCGTCTGCCGCAGGCACGTTAACGCTCCACGCGCCGTCTGCTCCCACCTGAGCGGTGTAGGTTTTGCCGTTCAGCGTTACGGAAACGTCGGTTCCCTGCGCCAGATGCTGGCTGCTGCCGGACAGCGTAAAGCCTGCGGACTGTTCGCTGGCGTTAATCACGTTGTCACCCGCCGTTGTCGCCAGCGTAAGCGTGGCCTCGGACGTAGAAACGGTCACGGTGATGTTGCCCGCTGACGTGGTTTTACTGCCGTCGATCTGCACCACCGACCAGGTGTGCTCTCCGTCGGCCTGGGTCGGGAGTTTTACCGTCCAGGTGCCGTCTTTACCGACCATCGCGCTGGCGATGGTGCTGCCGCTGCCGTCTTTAATCTGGATGGTCGCGCCCGGCTGACCGGTACCGCTGAAGGTCGGCGCGTTATCGTCCGTGAGGGCGTTTGCGCTCAGCACTCCCTGCTTGTCGCCCACCTTGTCCGACAGCAGGAAGGTAGGCGTGGCGCTTTCCACTTCTTTGGTGTTATCAATGACTTTCGTTTTGGTTTCGCCGTCACCGCCGTGGGCCAGCAGTGCGCCGATAGCACCGCCGCCTAACGCCGCCCCTGCAATCCAGCCCCACGGGGCATCGCTCAGGGCGCTTCCCTGCTCCAGGAAGGGTTCAATGCTGCTAATGGGTGTGGCCTGCGCGGTTAATTCAGTCGCGGCAACGCCTGACGCTTCCCCGGCATCGGCAAAAGAGAGATGAGTCAGTTCCTGCCCGTCGTTGAACACCAGCTCTGACTGATGTTGGGTTTCAGGATCTTCAACAAAATAGTTATTGCAGCGAATAACACTGCCGTCCTTCATATAAATGAGAAGGTCTTTACCCTGGCGGACATAACGCACCACGTCCTGAGCAGAGCCCTGAATTTCAATCACGCTCGGCGATGAAATAGAGACCGACAGATTTCCTTCGCCGGTTAATTTCGTTTTCTCCGCCGTTTTGCGAATGATGACATCAACAACCTTTACGTTACTCATATTCCTCTCCTTGCAGGTGTACGGATCCCTGTGGATATATCCACCAGACGGATGTAACTATCCCTGGGAAAAAACACCCATTATTTTCAAACTTATTTCGTGCAGCTATGCGTAGCTTTTGTTAACTCAAATCGGGTAATTTTGCGGCAGCGTTTTTCTCTATTCCAATAAGCGGCATTAAATTATCAACCGCGGAAGCATAATTAATTGCCGAACTCCAGCCATCATACTCGGCGATTATTTTCGCCGACGTGGCCTGCCAGACATCCTGCTCAACGCTGAGCAAATCATTAATGCTCCGCTTGCTCAGGGTGTATTCATTTTTATAAACCTCGCGGGCCCGCAGCGCATTTTCCAGCTGCCGCTTCCCGGCCTCCATTCTTCCCCGTGCGCCGGTCCAGTCAGCTTGCGCGACGGAGGCCTTTTGCAGCACGTCGAAACGCGCCTGATCGACCTGAGAGGACGCCATCGCCCGGGCGCCCTCAGCCTGACGCACGCGTGCGGATACCGCGCCGCCCTGATAAAGCGGTGCGTCAATATTGAGCTGGATCTGGTCGTCCCAGTATGAGCGGTTGTCCGACTCGTAACGCGTGCGTCCCCCCTTCAGGCTCAGGGTTGGCCAGTGCTGGGACTTAGCCGTTTCAACACCATACTGGGCCGAACGTTCCATATTCTGCGCGGCCATTACCGCCGGTATTAACGAATAATCAATGCGGTTGAGCGAATCCGGCTCAACGGCGAGGTTTGCGGGTACCGGCGAATAATGATCTGCCTGCATTCCGGTTAATACCGCGAGCCTTGCGCGGGCGCTGTTCAACGCGGCGTTATACTGCGCCACCGTCGCCTGCATGCCGGCAATACGCGTGCGGGTCTGGAGTTCATCGGAGGTGGAACTCACGCCCGCATCGGCGCGCAGTTTTGCCAGCTGCTCCACGTTTTTCAGTGCCTGAACATTCTCTTTTGCCGCCTGTAGCAGGTCGGAATAACGTTTGACCTCCACGTAGCCGAGCGCCGTTTTTTCCGCCACGTCAGAAAGCGTGCTCATCAGCTGGTAGCGGTAGCTATCGCGCTGGGCGGAAGACTGGCTGATGCTATTGTTAGTCTTGCCAAAATCGTATATCAGCTGGGTCAGGCTCACTCCCCAGGCCGCAGAGTTCTTCAGCGAACCGCTGGAATCGGTGGTCTGGCTATGCCCCGTACTCCCGTTCAACGCTATTTGCGGCATCCAGCCGCTGCGCGCCTCGTCTATTTGCGCCTGACCAATACCTAACTGCGCGGCCTGCTGGCTAATTGACGGATCGCGATCGATAGCGAAAAGAATACTTTCCTTTAAGGTCGTCGTTGCCATCGGGGCAATACCTACCGCGTCACTATTGGCATAAGCCGTATTTAGGGCTAATGAAATTAACGCCAGCGTAGCTATAAATTGGCGTGAAACAGGCTTGCGTAATATCGTCATTTTATCTCCCTGACTCTGAGTGATACTCAAGCAATTACCCAAAAAGAGGTACAGATAATTAGACAAATATCTTATTTAACTTCCTCGCTAAATTTCAGGTAAAGCTCCCCATACCCATTTCCGATGGAGATGAGATCCGCCTTTGTCTTATTAAATTTAAGAAATTACTTATTTCATAAGTTGATTTGCAGCATAACAAAATGTGGTATAGGCCACTACACCCACAATGTTAATGCGGTGTTACATATAAGAAAAAACATGGGGTTTCTGGACAAAACTCCGAAAGTAGCCTTTCAGATGAAACATCAAAACACACTGTAATTTAAGGAAAATTCTTAATCTCCTCTGCGCACATTTTTGCGTTAATTTCTGAGCGGGTCAGACACAAAGATTTTCAAAGAAGTGTCAACTTAAGTAAGAGCCATCGATTTGTTGAAAAATAATTCCAATAAAAAACATAAATCAGACATTAAATGCTTTATTTTAATTTCATATCAGCACATTCCACCAATTAATGACAATGCGTTGGTTACATAACCCAAATCGTTGATTAAAACATAACATTAACACTGTGGTTAACATTCAGAACGGCTTAATGATATCCGCTTAATATAATTCCAATAATCAAACATCAACCTGGTTTATGATGCCCCTTCCTTCTGCGTCAAAATGCTGTATTATGCGATTTATTGCGACATTTTGCAGGATTGCTGCCCATGCACAAAACCGCACGTCAACGCTATGTCCTTGATATTCTCAGTGAACAAGGTCAGGCCAGCATCACCGAGCTGGCAGAAAAGCTGCAGGTTTCGGCGGACACCGTTCGTCGGGATCTGACCGATCTGGAAAATCAGGGGCTTGCCCAGAAGAATCACGGCGGGGCTATTGCTCTGAATCTTTCGGCCATGAATCGTCAGGGCCGCAATACCCTGCTGCCGGAAACCAAGCAGCGTCTGGGGAAACAGGTTGCGCAGGCGGTTCCGCCGGGTTCCACCCTGTTTCTGGATGCCGGCAGTACGGTGATGGCCGTCGCTACTTTTCTGCAGGGACCTCACACCGTGATCACTACCTCGCTGGATATCGCCCAGCATTTTAGCGACCGGGAAGACATTGAGCTTATTCTGCTCGGCGGAAAATGGGACCCGAAGCAGCGCCTGTTTGCCGGCAGCGCCACGTTGTCCCTGCTGTCACGCTATCGGGCCGATATCGCCATTCTCGGTGCGTGCGCCCTTCATGCCGAACTCGGTTTGAGTGCCGGTAAAGAAGCGGATGCCGAGGTGAAACGCGCGATGCTCGCCGCAAGCCATGCGCACTGGATTGTTGCCGATCACCTGAAAGTTAACCGCTGCGAGCCGTATCTGGTCTCCGGGCTCACCGATATTCATCAACTCTTTTTAGATCGTCCCTGGCCTGAGCTTGGGGACCCTGGCGCATTACGGGTCACGGTGTGCGCGCAATAACGTGGAGAAGGTCATGAGTAAAGTTCAAACAATCAACATTGCGCTGATCGGGTATGGTTTTGTCGGTAAAACCTTCCATGCCCCGCTGATCCAGTCCGTGGACGGGCTCAAGCTGGCGGTTGTCTCTTCCCGTGATGAAGAGAAAGTGAAGCGCGATCTTCCGGATGTGCTGGTGGTAGCCACGCCCGAAGAAGCCATTCAACATCCTGATGTCGACCTGGTGGTCATTGCCTCCCCTAACGCCACCCACGCGCCGCTGGCGACGCTGGCCCTGAACTCGGGAAAACACGTGGTCGTGGATAAGCCTTTCACCCTGGACATGCAGGAAGCCCGGGACCTGATTGCCCTGGCGGATGAAAAGCAGCTTCTGCTCTCCGTTTTCCACAACCGCCGCTGGGACAGCGATTTCCTCGGCATTAAGCAGATTATTGAGCAAGGCACGGTTGGCAAGGTTAAACATCTGGAGTCGCATATTGACCGCTTCCGCCCGGAAGTGCGCGTGCGCTGGCGCGAGCAGAACGTCCCCGGCAGCGGTCTGTGGTTTGACCTGGGCCCTCACCTGATCGACCAGACGCTTCAGCTGTTTGGCCTGCCAGAGTCTGTTCAGGGAAATATCGCCACGCTGCGCGACGGCGCAGAGGTTAACGACTGGGCGCACGTGGTCCTCAATTACCCGGATCATAAGGTGGTTCTGCATGCCAGCATGCTGGTGGCTGGCGGTACGGCGCGCTTTACCGTTCACGGGGACAAAGGCAGCGTGGTGAAAGCCAGAATCGATCAGCAGGAAGCGCAGCTGCTGGCTGGCGTAATCCCCGGCAGCGACGCCTGGGGCGAAGACGACGACAGCATGGTGTTCTTCGGAGCTGATGGTGAACCCCAAACGATTGCCACGCCAAAGGGCGATCAGCGGCAGTACTACATCAACGTGCGGGATGCGATGCTCGGGAAGATCGCCAATCCCGTTCATCCTGTCGAGGCGTTAGCGGTCATGGCTATTCTGGAAGCGGCGGTGAAATCGTCAGAGACGGGGTCAACGCAGACGCTGGCGTTAACTGATGAAGAGCGTATTCTTCTGGGTTAAAAAACAAGCCGGGTGGCGCTGCGCCGCCCGGCAAGAGTTAAAGACTACTGACGCTTATTCGGCATCATGCGCAAAAGAGTATTATCTTTCCAGAAATAGTGGTGCATCAGCGCCGCAAAGGCGTGCAGACCAATCACGAAATAGCCCAGGTTTGCCAGCGTAACGTGCCACTCCTTCAGCACATCCACCAGGTCAAAATTCCCCTCCGCCGCGTGAGGCATCGCCAGACCAAAGGCGAACCAGTCGTTTCCACGGTTATACATCATTACAATGCCAATCAGCGGCAGCGCAATAAACAGCAGATAGACGATCAGATGCCCAAGGTGGGACATACCGGTAATCATCGCTTTGGGTTTAGGCTGAATGGGCGGTGCGGGAAACTTCAGGCGGATCAGCAATCTCGCCACCATCAGCACCAGAACCGAGATGCCGCAGGAGACGTGGATCATGTTAATAAGCGGTCGGTCGGAACGCGGGAAAAAGCCCCTGAATTCCATCGCGCAGTAGGCGACGACGATTAACAAAAACACCAGCCAGTGAATCGTGATTTGCAGGCTTGTATATTTAGTGCGCATGGGATTTCCTGAAAAAAAACAGTCACCGCGCCAACATAATCTCCTTTCCTTAAAAATTCATTAACTTTTCTGTATGGTTTTTCAAATACTTCCCCTCGCATGAAGCATCTTCAATTGCTGCCCTGCCCGTGATGGTCTAAGCCTGGATGAGTTCAAACTGTCGTATCGACACGTTCACAGGAGAACACCATGAGTAAAATTGGCATTAACGGATTTGGACGCATTGGACGCCTTGTGCTGCGCCGCCTTCTTGAAACCCAGGACAGTAATACCGTCGTCGCCATCAACGACCTCACCTCCCCGAAAGTCCTGGCCTACCTGCTCAGGCATGATTCCAACTACGGTGGCTTCCCCTGGAGCGTGGACTTCACCGAGGATGCGCTGATTGTCGACGGTAAAACCATCGCGGTGTACGCCGAAAAAGAGGCAAAGCACATTCCGTGGAAAGCCGCGGGCGTGGATATCGTCGTGGAGTGCACCGGCTTTTATACCTCAGAAGAAAAATCGCGGGCGCACCTGGACGCCGGTGCGAAGAAAGTGCTGATTTCGGCGCCCGCGGGTGAGATGAAGACCATCGTCTATAGCGTGAATGACGATACCATTGACGCCAGTGATACCATTATTTCCGTCGCGTCCTGCACCACCAACTGCCTCGCCCCGCTGGCAAAAGCCCTGAACGACGCGTTTGAAATTAAAGTGGGCACCATGACCACCATTCATGCCTATACCGGCACCCAGGCGCTGGTGGATGGCCCGCGCGGGAAAGATCTGCGCGCCTCGCGGGCGGCGGCAGAAAATATTATTCCGCATACCACGGGTGCGGCGAAAGCCATCGGCCTGGTGATCCCCGCGCTCAGCGGCAAACTAAAAGGTCACGCCCAGCGCGTGCCGGTGAAAACCGGATCGGTAACCGAGCTGGTAGCGATTCTGGGTAAAAAGGTGACGGTCGAGGAGATCAACGCCGCGTTGAAAAAGGCGACCCAGGGGAATAAATCGTTCGGGTATACCGATGACGAGATTGTGTCGTCAGATGTGATTGGCTCGCACTATGGTTCGGTGTTTGACGCCACGCAGACGGAGGTGTCAGAAGCGGGAGACCTGCAGCTGGTGAAAGCCGTTGCCTGGTATGACAACGAGTATGGGTTTGTGACGCAGCTGGTGCGGACGCTGGATAAGTTTGCGGCGCTGTGATTTTCCCCGCACCCTAACCCTCTCCCCAATGGGGCGAGGGGATTGTTCCGTGCTCAGATGATTTTACGCGCCACCTTCAGGACTGGGTCCTGTTGAAGCTGTCTCCATGCGGCGGTGACGGTTTCAGGGAATTCAACGTGGGCGATAAAATCCCGCCCGGCCGGGCCATAGCCGTTGACGTCATCATACAGGCGCGGCAGTTCCCCCATAACCAGTGAAAGATAACGGTCAACGGGCCACAGCCCGGCGTTGCCCCCACTAAACTCTACGCCCTCAGTGCCGTTTTGCAGCGCTGGCGTAAACCCGGGATGGCTGATCCACTGCGGTGATGCGGGTTCATCGCGGCACACGCGGGCAAACGTCGCCATCGTGCGGCGCTGCATCGTTGGGTCCTGCACCACCAGCACGCGCCCGCTTGTCCGCTGACGCTCTTTCAGCATGTTCCAGCTAAAGCGCGCGTTTTCACCGCAGTTGGTGGAGCGATCTTCAACCCACACGCGCGCCTCGGGGATCTGCCAGAACGCCCGCGCAATATCGGCGAGAATGCTCGCTTCGGCCCGCCCTTCGACTTGTAAGGTGTGATAACGCGGATGATTGCCGATAGCTGAATATAAAAACGCGGTTGAATGACCAATACCGCCGCTAATCAGGAGCGGGATTTCTCGCTGCGCGGCAATACGGCAGGCTGCCTCAATGGTCGGGATCACCGCGTTCCCTGCCAGAATTACCGCATCGACGTCCGGGGGCTGGCGGCTGCCGCTCAGGTCATCCTGCGCCAGCCATTCACCGACAGTATTAATGGCCGCCAGTGTGGCATCCGGCAGGATGGGAAAATGGGTCTGTTCCATGATGAACTCCTTCTCGCTATCCCTGCAGGGTAGCGACTTCAGGTTCTCAACACAACGGCGACATCGTGCCGCTCTTTTTCCTTAAATTTCTCTCGTACATTTGATTAACATGCGCAAATCATATTCACTTGAATTATCATTTGCGGCAGACGTAGAATCGCTAGCCCGCTAATTATTCAATCATTTCTAAGGTAATGACGTTATGCGCCTGCCCGAACGCGACCCTTATGCTCCTCGCGAGTGGCAGCCCCATGAGAAACCCGCCCTGCTGGGTTCGCCTTCCACTCCCGAGCACAGTACGCCAAAACGCGTCGCCTATGGCGTCGTTGGGCTGCTGGTTTGCCTGACGGGGGCACTGGGCAATGCGGTGGTTACCGCCAACCTGCAAAACCTGCAGGGAACCTTCGGGGCCTGGTCGACCGAAATCGCCTGGCTGCCCGCAGTCTATGTGATGACCAACATCTCCATTAACCTGCTGCTGGTCAAATTTCGTCAACAGTACGGCCTGCGCGCCTTTACGGAAGGTTTTCTGGTGCTGTACGTGCTGGTCACCTTTTTCCACCTGTTCGTTAACGACCTCAGTTCCGCGCTGATGGTACGCGCCGCGCACGGGATGGTGGCCGCAGCGCTCAGCTCGCTGGGGATTTACTACCAAATCCAGGCCTGGCCTGCGAAGCATCGCCTGAAGGCGCTTACCATCGGGATCACCGGATCGTCGCTCGCTATTCCGCTGGCGCGTCTGTTTTCCACTGAGCTTCTCCAGCTGGACGAGTGGCGCGGGCTCTATTTCTTTGAACTGGGGCTGGCGCTGATCTCCCTGGCCTGCGTAATCGCCTTAAAACTGCCGCCGGGTGACCGACGCAAGGTCTTCGAGAAGAAAGACTTTGTCACCTTCTTTTTACTGGCTCCCGGAATGGCCCTGCTCTGCGCCGTGCTCTCTTTAGGCCGTCTTGACTGGTGGTTCGAGGCGCCGTGGATCGGCTGGTCGCTGGCGCTATCGCTGGTGCTGATTGTTTCCGCCATCGTGTTTGAACATAACCGCGCCAACCCGCTGCTGAACACCCGCTGGCTGTCGAGCGGCAGCATCGTTCGCCTGGGGCTGATCATGCTGCTGATCCGCATCGTGCTGGCGGAGCAAAATACCGGCGTCATCGGCTGGCTACAGTACGTGGGGTTACAGAATGAGCAGATGACCCATCTGGCGTGGTCTATTTTCGCCGGGATCGTCTGCGGGATCGTCACCAGTTGCCTCACCATCAAGCCCACAAAGCTGGCGTGGCCGATTATCACCTCTCTGGCGCTGATGATTGTTGCCTCGCTGCTGGACAGCCAGTCCAATAACCTGACCCGCCCGGATCAGCTGATGGTCAGCCAGTTCCTGCTGGGCTTCGGCAGCGCCTTCTTCCTGGCGCCCGCCATGCTGGCCGCCATTGGCGGGGTAATTGCCGACCCGCGTAACCTGGTCAGCTTTTCGGTCATGTTTGGCATGAGCCAGAACCTCGGCGGCCTGCTGGGATCGGCGATTCTCGGCACCTTCCAGACCTGGCGCGAGAAATACCACTCCAGCCTGCTGGCGGATCAGCTCACCACGCTTAACCCGCTGGTCAACGAGCGGATTCAGCTTTATACCCAGATGTATAAAAGCCTGATTGGCGACAGTACGCTGCTGGGAACGCAGGCCATTACCCAGCTACAGACGGTGACCACCCTTGAGGCAAATATTCTGGCCTACAACGATACTTATCTGCTGACGGCAAGCATCGCTGCCGCCACGCTGGTCTGGATTTTATGGCGCTTGCTGCGCCTGCGCATTACTGCCCGTATGGCGCTGAAGAACGCCACCGGCAACAAATAATTGTAATATTTCTGGAGAGTTTATGAGTCAGCAGGATGCCGCCAAAGAGCAGGCCAACACCCGCAAAAATGTGCGCATTGTTTCCGTTTTCACCGCCGCTGCCATCGGTATTGTCGGCGTGCTGGTCATTCTTTACGCCTGGCAGCTGCCGCCGTTTACCCGCCACGCGCAGTTTACAGACAACGCCTACGTGCGCGGCCAGACGACGTTCATTAGCCCCCAGGTTAACGGCTATATCACCGAGGTGAAGGTTCAGGACTTTGTGCAGGTCAAAAAAGGCGATCTGCTGCTGCAGATCGATGACCGCATCTACCGCCAGCGCGTCCATCAGGCCGAGGCGCAGCTGGCGATGAAAATTGCCGCGCTGAATAACAACCTGCAGCAGCGGAAAAGCGCCGAAGCGACCATTGCCAAAAATGAAGCCGCGCTGAAAAATGCCCGCGCCCAGAGCCTGAAAACCCAGGCGGATTTAAAGCGCGTGAAGGATCTGACGGCGGATGGGTCGCTTTCCATTCGCGAGCGCGATGCCGCGCTGGCCAGTGCGGCTCAGGGCAGCGCAGATATCGACCAGGCGAAAGCCACGCTTGAGATGTCGCGTCAGGATCTGCAGACGGTGATTGTGAACCGCGGCGCGCTGGAGGCAGATGTTGAAAACGCCAAAGCGGCGCTGGAGCTGGCGCAGATTGACCTGCAAAACACCCGCATTATCGCCCCGCGCGACGGCCAGCTCGGCCAAATTGCCGTGCGTCTCGGCGCGTACGTGACCGCCGGAACGCACCTCACTACGCTGGTGCCGCCGCAGCACTGGGTGATTGCCAACATCAAAGAGACCCAGCTGGCGGAGCTGCGCGTCGGTCAGCCGGTGAAGTTTACCGTCGATGCCTTAAACAACAAAGCGTATCAGGGCCGCGTGGAGAGCATCTCTCCGGCGACCGGGGTTGAATTCAGCGCGATTACACCGGATAACGCCACCGGCAACTTTGTCAAAATCGCCCAGCGTATTCCGGTGCGCATTGAGGTGCTCGGTAAGCCTGAAGAGTCTGCGCTGCTGCGTCCGGGTATGTCGGTCCAGGTGACGATTGATACGCGGGAGGCGAAGCCATGATCCTTCGCCCGATAGCCGCGCTGGTGGGGGCGCTCATGCTGGCCGGATGCCAGTCCGTTGACGTCAAGCCGGCGCAGCCGACCCTGCAAATTCCGGCTCAATGGCGCACCGTCTCAGGGCCAACCAGCCCGGCGGAGCAACTCTGGTGGCGCAATTTTCATGACAACGACCTGAACCGCTATGTGGACCAGGCGCTAAAAAACAACAGCGATGTGCTGATTGCCCGCGAGCGGATAAACGAATATCAGGCGCGGGTCTTTGCCGCCGACGGCAGCCTGTTTCCTTCGCTCGACGCGGGCGTAACCGGGACGCGCGCCCGTTCGCAATCCGCCGCCACTGGGCTTCCGGTTTACAGCACGCTGTACAGAGGCAGCCTGACGGCGAGCTATGACGTTGATATCTGGGGCGTCAACCGCAGCACGTCCAATGCCGCCGAAGCCTCGCTGGAGGCACAAAAAGCCGCCGCCGCGGCTGCGGATCTCACTGTCGCCTCGTCCGTTGCCTCCGGGTACGTCACCCTGCTCTCGCTTGATGAACAGCTGCGCGTGACCGAATCCACGCTGAAATCGCGCGAAGAGGCGTTTAATCTTGCCAAACGCCAGCTTGAGACGGGCTACAGTTCGCGCCTGGAGCTGATGCAGTCGGATTCCGAGCTTCGCTCAACGCGAGCGCAGGTGCCCGTGCTGCGGCATCAGATTGCGCAGCAGGAGAATGCCCTGAGCCTGCTGCTGGGAAGCAATCCCGGTGCGGTAGCGCGTAGCGAAAGCTTTGCGGCGCTAACGCCGCTCACGCTGCCGTCACAGCTGCCCTCCACGCTCCTGAATCGTCGGCCGGATATCGTGCAGGCCGAGCGACAGCTGGTCGCGGCTGATGCCTCGCTTGCCGCGTCACGCGCCAGCCTGCTGCCGTCGATCAATCTGACCGCAACCGGATCGATCCAGGATCGCACCCTTTCCGGCCTGCTGGATAACCCGCTCCAGCTCTGGAGCACAGGCGGCAGCATTCTCGCCCCGCTGCTGAACCGCCAGGCGCTGAACGCGCAGGTGGATATTTCCCAGTCCCAGCGTAACCAGGCGCTGTATGCGTATGAAAAAACCGTGCGTAACGCGTTTGCCGAAGTGAACAACAGCCTTGATGCCATTACGCGCTATCAGGAACAGCTGACGGAACTGCTTGCCCAGCAGGATGTGGCCCGGGAGACGCTGCGCATTGCGCAGAACCGCTATCGCAACGGTTATTCATCCTATCTTGACGTGCTGGACGCGCAGCGCACGCTGTACTCGGTCCAGACCAGCGTGGTGCAGGTAAAAAATAACCTGCTGCTGGCGCAGATTGATTTGTATAAAGCACTGGGCGGAGGATGGGTCAGTGCCTGAAAACCTGCCCGGTGGTGCTTTGCTTACCGGACCTGCATTTCGCACCCGGCAATCCCTCTTAAGGAGTCAGTCTATGCAACAACAATGGTCTGCAGTAGATAATTACATGATTTCTTCGCTTATCCCTGAGGATGAGGTTCTTCAGAAGGTTCTTGAAAACAACAAACGCGCCGGGCTACCCGAACACGATGTTGCGGCCAATCAGGGGCAGCTGCTGGCGCTGTTCGTGCGAATGACGCAGGCAAGACGCATTCTTGAGATCGGGACGCTGGGCGCCTATAGCTCAATCTGGATGGCGCGCGCCCTGCCGCCGGACGGAAAGCTGGTTACGCTCGAGGCTGACCCGACGCATGCCGATGTTGCCCGCCAGAATATTCGCCTCGCGGGGCTGAACGATCGTATTGAATTAATTGAAGGCCCGGCGCTGAACTCGCTGGAGAATTTCGGTGACGTTCCGCCGTTCGACCTGATCTTTATTGATGCCGATAAGCCAAACAATCCCGGCTATCTGGAGTGGGCACTGCACTATTCCCGTCCCGGCACGGTGATTATCGGCGATAACGTGGTCCGCGACGGCGAGGTCATTAACGGGCAAAGCGACGACGCGCGCGTGCTGGGCGTGCGGCGTTTTATCGAGATGACGGGGGATAACCCGCGCTTAACCGCCACCGCGCTGCAAACGGTGGGGGTTAAGGGATGGGATGGGTTTACGCTGGCGATTGTGAATGGGTGAAAAAATGTGCGGGCTGATGCCCTCACCCCGACCCTCTCCCACAGGGCTGAGGGTTCCCCAGTAATTTTTAAGCA